>CAZSGI010000016.1:0-14026 GCA_964606465.1 uncultured Gammaproteobacteria bacterium
CACGTCCTTTCCGGCAATGGCGTGCGGAATGCACTGGTGCTGGATGGGGGTTGGGTTGATGAATTTTTTGCTCGCGAGAATTGCAAGCAGTTTTGGGGCAATGCCCAGGTTGCCGAAGCCTCCTTGGACGGTAGTGTGTTGTGTCATAACTAAATTACGTGACCCGATGAATCTGAAGGGTCACGTGAAATGACACAAAAGAGTTCGAGTCTGTTTATGCCCTAAAATGGGTATAAACTATGATGAGTACCTATGATAGCACAAAAAATACGGCGTGTCAAGCCTTTGGCAGGGGCGGAAGGAATCGAACCTTCGACATCGGTTTTGGAGACCGAAGTTATTCCACTTAACTACGCCCCCTCGTCATTGGCTACTGTCTTGACGCTGTTTTTTCAGCTCTTCCTCAATCACCCGCTTCAGCTCCGGAAACTTTTCAAACAAGTACTTGAAACGGTCTATGGTTGCACCGGTTGCCTCATCAAAAAGCGGGGTGCCGCCCGCGTAGAACGTTCCGAACGCGTCCCCGAACTCGTTCAGGTTGTTCGCGGAGAGCCAGCCGTCAACCGCCCGCTTCTGCGTGTCGGTCAGGTTGCGCACGAACCCGCTCCCTGACTCCTGGATCAAGCGGCCGCCTTTCTGTATCCCGGCTTCAATCCCCTGCTTGGCGATTGAAACAACGGACTCGGTGCAACCTGCGCCGAGTAACGGGAGCAGCAGGGCGAGCACCGTGAGCCTGCCTCGCGGCATACCTACTTGGTCTCCTTGTGTAGGGTGTGCTTCCCGCACCACTTGCAAAACTTTTTGAGCTCAAGCCGATTTGAGAGCTTCTTCTTGTTCTTCTGGGTGTCGCTCGTGACGCGCTTGCACACGGTGCACTCTAGTTTTACCAGTCGTTCTTGTGACATAAATCGGATATGATTTTTGAAGGCCAAAAAACCGCCTGTACCTTTTGGCACTAATTTTTTGTTTGCAATCTCCTTGGCTACTTACCGTGCTGTAGTGTTGCTGCTTTCAGTGCTTTCAGTGGGTGAGGCGAAAACGCTGTCAGCAGGCACTGGAGAGATCGAGGTGCCGTCGTCAGGCAATGGAGAGATTAATGGACAACCATGTATACCGTCTGCGCCTGAATCATCATTTGGGCATCTGTCGCAGGCATCACCTATCCCATCGCCATCCGCATCTGCTTGATCAGGATTTGCACGCGAAGGACAGTTGTCACCGCTATAGACTCTGTCACAGTCATCATCAAGTGGGCAGCGCGACTCAAGTTGAGTGGCATCAAGTGCGCGCAGTGATTCTCCCCACATGTAGAACTCATCGAACGTCGCATTTGAAGCAAAGAAGGAGCGGTTTCCATTCGGATGGTCAATGCTGTCACTTGGATCTACCGGTGTTAACCCATTTGCATGGTTTCCAAGCACTTGCGTAATGCCTGGCCCCATTGGTTCACCTACACCAACTTCCACAAACACATCAAAGAAGCTGGCGCCTCCTGAACCGAGTGGAACAGGGGAAACAGACCTAAGGTCAAGCGCAACTATTTCTGTCGGGATTTGGTCAATTATATTTGCACCGAGATACGACAGAATACCTATTTCCGGACTTCTCCAGCTTACTGCCGTAACGTGGTTCTGTCCAATTTGTTCTCTTGGTATAGCGATAGTTACTGGAAGATTAAAGTGTGGAAAATCCGGCGGCGTAGTAGGAGGCAGGGGATTTATCAAGAGCTTCCCTGCGCTTTCACCGCCTCGTGGCGAGAGGATTCGTACTCTTTCTGTGATGATCCCTCCAGCTCGCTTGCAGTCTGGTTCAACAATGAGCTTGTGCGTGACAAGCTGTGCATCTTGTGTTTCTGCGTCCATCACCACATTGATCTTTGGCGGAATGGAGCTCAATGGTCCAAGCCAAACTTTCTGCCAGAGCGGCGTAATCTTCCCTACCAGTTTCGGTCCAAAGAGCAGAGCGCCAGTATTCGCATCATAGACACTGAACTTGGCATTCAAGAGCGTGCTTGCAGTAAAGGCTTTAACACTGAACTCGGGTTCGCAGGAGATCTCCACATGATCTTCAACCAGTACATTGGGGTTAGGGAAGAACTTTTGGAGCAGCGTAGAGGCAATGGGATTGTTAATCTTTTCAACTAGGGTAAACGCGAACGCCGGCCGTGCTACGGCATACAGCCCGCCGCTTATAAATCCAATCGCAAACAGGAGCGTAAGACCCCAGATTGCGCTTTTCCTTTTTAATATTTTCCTCATAGTTTGTATTCCTTAATGACGTAATGAGTCGACCGTTAATCTAATAATAGTGTTTGGTTCTGGTTTTTGCAAGTAGCCGCCCCGCCGCGCGGGAGCTTCAGTCCAGATGGAGCCAACGGTCGGATTCGAACCGACGACCTACTGTTTACAAAACAGTTGCTCTAACCAACTGAGCTACGTTGGCGAGTATACTGAATCATACTACCCAAAAACACCCAAAAAGTCAAGGAAAACCTAACCAACCCCCTCACCCTGTCCCTCTCCCAAAGGGAGGGGGAGTACATTTACTCTTTCTTCACGGCATGCCCGCCGAACTGGCCCCGCAAGGCGGAAAGGATCTTGCCGGTATAGGTTGGATTGCCTTTTGACTGCTTTCTGAATTCAAGCGCGGCGGAAATGACAGGCACTGGAATGCCAATCTCTTGCGCGGTATCCACGGTCCACTGACCCTCCCCGCTCGCCCCGACCTCCCCGGAAATAGCGTTCAGACGCACACCCTCCTGCTCATACGCTTCATGGAGCCAGTCAACCAACCGGGACGCAATGACAGACTGATGACCATACACCCGCGCGATTTCTTTGAGATCAAGGTTGAAGTCCGAGGGCACGTTCATGATGGAGAAGCCTTCGGCAATGGCTTGCATCATGCCGTACTCAATGCCGTTGTGAATCATTTTCACGAAGTGCCCGGCGCCGGATGTGCCTACGTAGGCGTAGGCGGCCGGGGCCGCAAGATCTCTGAACAGGGGTTCAAACTTTTTGAATGATTCGGATTTTCCGCCAATCATCAAACACGCTCCGTTGCGGGCGCCCCAAGGACCCCCGGAGACACCCACGTCCAGAAAGTCAATCCCCTTTTCGGAAAGCTCTTTCGCGCGCGCCATGGATTCCGTGTACCGCGAGTTTCCGCCGTCAACGACGGTGTCCCCCGCTTCCAAAAGCGGCGCTAAACCCGACAAGACCGCAGCCACCGCATCGTTTTGAACCATGAGCCACACGAGGCGCGGTTTTTTGAGTTTTTTCACCAGCTCCCCCATGTCATACGCCGGAGCCGCGCCTTTTCGCGCGATTGCATCAATGGGTCCGCGGCTCCGGTTGCACGCGACAACACCGTGCTTTTTCTCAAGCAGACGCTCCACCATATTGGAGCCCATTTTCCCGAGGCCGTAGTATCCAAGTTTCATACGCGTGCAGTATACCATTTTTTTAAACGGCCTGAAAATGGTATAGTACGCATATGGCAACGAAAAAACAGCGCATTGTGATTGTGGGCGCCGGGTTTGGGGGGGTGTACGTGTACAAACACTTGCACCGCGTACTCCACAAACACGAGCGCGCGGCCGTAACCGTTATCAGCGACCGAGACTACTTCTTGTTCACCCCGCTCCTGCACGAAGTCGCAACCGGCGGCCAAGCCAGGGAAAACATCGTGGAACCCCTGCGCCGCGCCCTGGGCTCTGGCACCAAGTTTTGCATAACCCGCGCCACCGAGGTTGACCCAAAGCAGCGCATAGTCGCAACCAAAGACGGGGAAATCCCCTACGACTACCTGGTGCTCGCAACCGGCTCCCGTGCGAACTTTTTTGGAATCCCCGGAGCGCAAGAGCACTGCCATGCGCTTAAATCCTTGGAAGACGCGGTACGGCTCAAGAACCATATCGTCAGCGCCGCCCAAAAAGAGGGCGCCCTGGGGTTTGTGGTGGTGGGCGGCGGCGCCACCGGAGTTGAATTTTCCGCGGAGCTGGTTGAATTTTTGCGCAACGCGCTCCGCAGAAAAGACGCGACCGTAACCTTGGTGGAACTGGGAGGAGATCTGATTCCGCAATTTGACGCGCGCCTCCGAAAAGAAGCGCTCAAGGTCCTGCGCACAAAAGGCATTGACGTGCGGCTTGGAACCGGAGTTGAGAGCGTGGAGCGCGATTCAGTCACCCTTACTAGTGGAGAACGCATGGTAACCAGTGCCGTGGTCTGGACCGCGGGTGTCGCTCCCGCCGCCATTCCGTTTACCGGCAAGGTTGAACTCGCCAAAAACGGCGCATACGTGGTGAACGAGTATCTGCAGCTGACTGCATACAAAAACATCTTTGCCCTGGGGGATGTTGCGTCGTTCACCAACCCCGGGGAGGAGCGACCGGTTCCCACGCACGCGCAAACCGCGGTTGCAGAGGCTTCCGGTGTGGCCGAAAACATTGTCCGCTCAATCAAAAAAGAGCCCCTCAAGGTATTCCGCTACCGCCACAAGGGTGATTTGGTTTCTCTTGGGCGCTGGGGAGCAGTCGGCGAGATTGCGGGCATCGCGTTCAGCGGCCGCTTTGCCTGGTGGCTCTGGCGAACCGTGTACCTCTCTAAACTCCTCTCGTGGCAGAAAAAAGTGCGCGTTGCCGTTGACTGGACCATAAACATCTGCGGAAAGCGCGACATCTCGGAGTTACCATAGAGCAAAAGAAATCCCGTGGCCACATCGTGACCACGGGACTCGCGCCTGCGGCGCCAGCTGACCCGCCTACCGGAGATCCTGCGCTGGAAGAAGGCAGTCGCGCTTTCGCCTCGCTTGCACAAGCTGCTGCGTGCACTGCTGGACGAGAACAGTGTCCCGGCCTTCCTGGGCAATTCGTAACGCACGCTTTGCGTCCCGAACCGCCTTCTTTGCCCGCGACCTCCTCTCCCGGATGGTCAAATCACTCAGGTCGCCGACAGACGCTTCACTCGTATCTACCATCACTATCCTCCCCGAATAATTATGGTAGTGGTGCGTGGAAAGAACTCACAAAAACCTCGGCGAGTCCGAGGTTTTTGTGGTGATATGATTGAACGAATCAAAAACCTCGGCTAGCGCCTGTTAACGGAAAAGAGGTTCTGGTTCTTGATGCATGCAACCATCATATAGGGCACCATAGCACATCTGGCGATTTTCCGCAAATCAGTTTTACACAGCTGTCATGACACCAAAAACGGCTCAACCTAATTTCTACAAATTTTTTCTTGGGCTCGCCGTAGGCGAGTTAAGAAAAAATTTGAAAGGAGTAAGCGTGCGAAAGGTGCAGTATGCCAGCTCTGATGGCATACGAAACCTAAAGCACGATTACGACGTGGTGGGCCGGGAGGGATTCGAACCCCCGTAGGCATAAAGCCATCTGATTTACAGTCAGACCTCGTTGACCGCTTGAGTACCGACCCGCGTGAAAACACCATACCAAAAAATACCTTAAAATGCAAGCTATCTCGCCCGCGGCCAAGTGGATGCGGCCTTGGGATACAGTTTTGACAGCGGATGGTTTTCGCACGAATGACGGTGCGCCGGGCAGATTTGGCGGCCGTACTCAAT
This sequence comes from uncultured Gammaproteobacteria bacterium, assembly GCA_964606465.1. GTDB lineage: Bacteria > Patescibacteriota > Patescibacteriia > UBA2169 > UBA2169 > CG10-46-32. The sequence continues at coordinate 5,584 of CAZSGI010000016.1, forward strand.
CATGCGGTAGGTCCAGTTGAACCACTCTCTCTTGGGAAGAATCTCCATCAAATCCTGTTCTATCTTTTTCGGATCCCGCGAATCAGTCAAATCAAACTTCAAGGCAAAGCGGCGCACGTGCGTGTCAACCGCAATCCCGGAAACTTTGTTGAACGCGTTGCCAAGAATCACGTTCGCGGTTTTACGCGCAACGCCCGGAATCTTCAAGAGCTCTCCCATGGTGCCCGGCACGCGGCCCTTGAAATCTTTTTTGACCATCCGCGCAGCCGCAATAATGTTCTTCGCCTTATTGCGGTAAAAGCCAGTTGATTTGATGTCCTGCTCAAATTGGCGCGCATCCGCCCGCGCGTAGTCATCAAGCTTCTTGTACTTCTTGAATAAATCGCGGGTCACGATGTTCACGCGCGTATCCGTGCACTGCGCCGATAACACAACCGCGACCAGGAGCTCCCATGTGTTCCGAAACGTGAGCGCGATGCGCGCTCCGGGGAACAGGCGCTTGAGCGCGCGCGCCATAGCGTGGACGCGGTTTTTTCGTTCGGTCAGCTTTCTGGTTTGCATACTGCCAGCATACCACCGTCCGAAGCAATCAAAAAGACCCGCCCAAAAAAAGCGGATCTTTTTTGCGTATCGATACGAAGTAGAAAAACTACGAGCAGAGCTTGCAATCTTTTTTGTGGGTGAAGAGCAGCAAGAGGCCGGAAAGGCCAACCAAGACGTAGATCACCTTGGAGACCGCGGCTTCCATACCCCCGAACAGTTGGCCCACCTCCCAGCCGGTAAGCGCAAGAATTCCCCAGTTGAGAGCGCCGATGACCACCAGGAGGTACGCAACCATGTGGAGTGCCTTCATGTTTTTCATGTTGTTATTTTGTTTGATAAAAAGCTCGACCGTACGTAGTATACCACATTTTTTGACGAAACGCAATGTCAAGTCAAAAACTGTGGAAAAATGGCCCCCCGCCAGAAACCCGAAAAATGAGGGGTGGAGCCGTTGGCCGGGATTGAACCGGCGACCTACTCCTTCATGCGTACCTCCACTTCGCGCAATGGCTTATAAGAGGATTAGACTGTATATTGGGCATGCCTTTCGGGTTAGCCCCCCTTGTCAGTCGTTCGCCCGCCGAGACCACCCACTTGTCCGCTTCGCGGACTCGCGGGGACCCGGAATCGGCGGGACGGTCTTACCCCGCTTCTCTCGAGGGATGGGGCTTTAACCGTTATTCGGGATGCATTGTTGTATTTCTACAACAATGGGCAATTAATTACCATGGAGTTGCTCTACCAGCTGAGCTACAACGGCGCGTGTGCGGGCTCTGTTATTTGTTTCATCAAAATATTTTTTAATTTTATGTTCCCGTAGTATACCGTCAGCACCCCGTATTTGCTCTTTTTTCGGTATGTGCCCATAGATCCGCTCACGGAAACCATTGGTTTGTAAAATTGCTCTTTTTGAATCCCGAGAGTTTTTGACCAAAAACTGATTGCTTCCTGTATATCAATATCTGTAAATAAATGCAAGTGAAACCGCAAATCCTCCTTTTTTATGCCAAAAAATTTAATGAGAAAATATATAAATGCTTTGAGTAACGCCGGATCAGAATTACCGACCCGAATCGTATTATGATTAGCTTTATTGCCTTCTCCCCAATAAATCCCTATACCAAGACCGTAGAGCATTGCCTCGTGTATAGTGCGAGGATGATATATGGCGAATGGGTCTCCTCTTGGGTGATATTTTCTGTATATTGCTTCACTAATATTTCGCTTTGGAATACGGTGCTTATTCAGCCAATAATTAATCTTACTAGGCGAACAATCCAAGAACCGCGCAATTTCGGCTGAAGACTTATTTTCTTTCAGATACAGCCGCTCAAGCTTCTGTTTTTTCAACTGGTTTGACATACTACTACCAGTATATCAAACCAAACACTTTTGGTAAAGTAATTCCTTGTGGAAATAATGGTCTCCTACTTCAACTTCTTCACCTTCTTCTCAAACTCCGCGATGCGGCCGTGGTCGGGGTTGGTCTTTTTGATTTTCTCGAGCACCTCCTGCGCGAGCGGCTTGTTCCTCAAAAGCACCGACACCGTGAACAGCCGATCGAGCAGCTTGGGGTTGTTGGGCTCAAGCGCCTGCGCCTTCTGGAGGCTCGAGAGCGCCTTTTCCGGATCGTTCAGGCGCAGGTAGACCTCGGCGAGATCCATGTGGTAGCGTACCACCTCGTTGTCAATGGAGAGCGCGTGCAGCAGGTGGTCCTTGGCTTCGGGAAGCTTGCCATGGGCCTCCAGCACCGCGGCGAGCGAGGCAAACCCGCGGGCCTCCTGCGGCCACTGCCGCGTGTAGTACTCAAACGTCTCCAGCGCCTGCTCGAACTCCCCCATCGCCAAGTAGGTGTCCCCCAGCCCCTGGTACGCGTCCGTGGATTCGGGGTCAACTTTGATGGCAGAGAGGTACTTTGCTTCGGCGTTCGCGAACTTGCCCGCGCGAGCGAGCTCTTCGGCTTCGGCGACGAGCTCGCGCACCTTGGTCTGCGCCTTTTTGCTGGAATCCGGAAGCCCCCCCTGGAATCGGTACGTGCGCTCAAGCTTTCGGACGCGCTCCATGGCGGATGAGAAGAGGGCGCGCACCCCTCTCTGGCCGGGCGCGATTGCCGCGGCCAAAAACTTGAACAACCCCTCCGCCTTGCGCAAGAGTCGGTGTTCTAGGAGCGACGCCTTGAGCACCGCGTCCCGCTCCTCGGGAATTTGGGAAACGTCCAACGCTGCCGCCTTCGTGAGGTGCCGCGAGGCGATGGCGAGTATCGTGCCCATGCTCGCGATGACGATGACGAGTGGGATGATGGTCAGCATACTACGCTTTCATGAACAATCTTTGAAGCTCCGTGAGAGACCCGGCGGCATCAGCCGCGAGAAGCCTTTATTGCTCCGGCGACCACGGCGGAAAACACCGTCGCGTCCAGAGACGCCGTTCCCACGAGCACGCCGGCAACCGAACGCTCCCGCACGTAGCGGCTCACGTTCTCCGGATCAACGCTCCCACCATAGATGATTTTCACGTGTTCGTCAACCACCTTGGGGGTAAACAGGTCGCCGAGCGCTTGCCCGATGACCTGGTGCGTGTGCTCGATTTCGTTGGGATCAACGTCCTGGCCCGAACCGATGACCCACACGGGCTCGTACGCAACCACGAGCCGGTGCGCATCGGTGAGCCACAGACCGCCGAGCGCCTGGTGGAGCTGGCGCAAGAGCACCACCTCTTTCTGACCCTCGGCCCGCTCGTCAAACTGCTCGCCCACGCACAGCACGGGCCGCAGGCCGAGCGAGAGCAGGAGTCGAATTTTTTTGTGGATCGCCTCACCATCTTCTCCGAGGTGCTCCCTGCGTTCGGAGTGGCCCACGATAACCGTGGTTACCCCGTACGCCGCGAGAGAAGAGGGGGAAACCTCCCCGGTGAACGCGCCCTGTTCCTCCCAGAAGCAATCCTGCGCGCCGAGCGCCACGCCACTCCCTTCGATTACGTCGCGGACCGCCGCAAGCTCGGTAAACGAAGGGCACAGCACCACGTCCGCGCCCTTGAACTTTGTGGACGCTTTTTTGACTTTTTTTGCCAACTCCAACGCCTCGCTCGGTGAGCGCTTCATCTTCCAGTTTGCGATGACGAGCGGCTGTTTTTGGTTACTCCCATGCATAGGTGTTCCCGGCCCACACGGCCAAATTTTTCGCGTCCTGCACCCGGTCCTCGTTGGTTTCGGAACCCAACGTAACGACGTAGATCATACGGCCACCGCGCGTCTCGACCGCGGCCGCGAGGTTGTAGCCTGATTCATCCAGATGTCCGGTTTTGCCGTACGCAACCGGCACGATTGAGCCCATGAGGTGGTTGGTGGTGAGCACGATCTTGCGCACGCCCTTCGGATGCACGGTGATCGTGGCGCGGTGGGTGCCAATGATGCCGGTGATGGCCTCGTGCGTTCCCGCCTCGGCGAGCAGCTTGACGACATCACGCGCTGTGCTCACGTTCTCGGGCGCAAGCCCGCTGGGTTCGGTAAATACGGTATCCCGCATACCGATGTCCCGAGCTTTCTGATTCATGCGCTCCACGAACGCGCCGAGGTCGGAGTTGGTAGCGCGCGCCAAGGTTATTGTCGCATTATTGGCGCTCCCGAGCAAGCTCGCGACCAGAAAATCGCGCAACTTTGCAGATTCGCCCGGCCGGATGAACTCCTCGGCACCCGCGCGGTCGTCAGACGCTTCCATGGCAAACAGCGCTTCCAGGTTCGGCTTGTCGTCCAAAAACACGAGCGCTGCGGCGAGCTTGGCGATGCTCGCGATGGGCCGCCTCTCCCCTGCGTTCTTTTCAAAGAGCACGGCTCCGGAGGAGGCGTCAACCACGATCGCGCTCTTGGCGCTCATGCGCGGGCCCAATGAAGCGATGTCAACCTTGACCGGCGGCGGGGGAGCATCCGCGATTGAGAGCAGGCGATCGGCGCGCACGCCGCCGCCGGAAACGTACGCGCCGCGCTCTGCAATCGGAAACGCGCTCCAGAGCAGGCTTGCGATGGCTGCGACCACGCTCAAAAACGACATGCTACTCCTCTTCCTCGGTTGATTTCAACACCTCGTCCAGCGTCTCGTGCTTGGAAAGCTTCTCGTAGTCCGGCAGTTCGGCCACCGATGAAACCCCCAAAAACTTGATAAACTCGTGCGTAACCCGGTACGCGGGCAACGCCCCGTTCTTCTCGTCAAGCCGCTCAATGAGCCCGCGGATCAGGAGGTTGCGCAGAATCAATCCGCAGTTTACCCCCCGGATCTGCTCCAGCTCAGGCTTGGTAATCGGGCCGCGGTACGCGACAATAGTGAGTGTCTCCAGCGCCGGATCCGTGAGCTCGCCGGTTGTGTCTGATTTCAAAAACGACTTGACGAGCTTTGCGTTGTCGGGGTGCGACACGAGCTGGTAGCGGTCGCCGGAAACCGCGAGCATCATGCCGCTCTGTTTCTTTTCGTCGTATGACTCTTTGAGTTCGGAGAGCGCTGCCGCAACCTCCCGCAATCTTGCGTCAGTGAACTTTTTCAATTGGCTCACTGAAACCGGCTGGCTTGAAACGAACAGCAGGCTTTCTATTTTTGATCTCAATGACATGCTACGTCCGTTGAATGACGATATCTTGCTTCGGCTCCTGGCTTGCTTCCACGTGGCACTGTTTGATGAGCTCCAGGAGCGCCAAAAAGCTCACCACAATCTCTGACTTGTCTTTAGCCGATTTCAAAAACTCGCGAAACCCAACCGCTTCGACGGACGAAAGCAACGCTTTGAGGTGCTGGATGCGCTCACCGATGGAAACCACGTGGCGCATGGTCCGCCGGGGAAGCTTGATGAACGTTTTCTCAAGCGCCGCGATGAGGGCAAGCAGCCGCTTGGCGAGCGTTCCGGATTCGAGCTTCGGCGGGGGCGAAAATTCAACGACAACGATCTTGAGCGACTGGCGGCTAAAACTAAAGCGCTTTTTGGCGATGATTGCGCGGACGGCCTGGCTCGCATCGCGGTACACCTTGTACACCTTGAGCTGCTGCTCTAAGTAATCCGGATTCGCGTCCTCGGAGCACTTGGAGGGCAACAGCACGTAGGACTTAATCAGCAGCAGACGCGAAGCCACCACCAAAAAATCAGCCAATTCGCTGGTTGCGAGGTTCTCGCCGAGCGCCTCCACGCGAGCAAGGTACTGGTCCGTGACGTGCGCCAAGGAAACCGTCGTGATATCAAGTTTTTCCTGTTCAATGAGCTCAAGGAGCAAAGACAACGGACCTTGGAAGCCTTCAGTTTTTATTTCGTACATACATGTCATTGCGAGCGAGCGGAAGCTCGCGTGGCAATCCCGTCAATGACGCCCAGACTTCTTTAATGGCAGTGTTGCCTGTCTTGTCTTTCTGGCCTGGAACGCGGCTTTCTTGCCTGCCGGAGTGAGCCTGATTTTGGTGATGAAAAGCTTCTCGCGGGTCTTGGTGCCGGAGCCGACCAGCAAGCCCCGGTCAATCAAGCGCTCAATGCTCGCCGTGATAATCTGCTTGTAGTGCTCCCTTTGCGCTCTTGACGAACTCTTGTCCGGATTTTTGTCAACCACGCTCCGGGAAATGGAACCTCCGCCCTCCACACACGCTTCTAGAATGAATTGCTGGAGTTTGGAAAGCATACCATTTCACGCTACTCTTCTTTCACCACTTTAATGTGCGCCTCCGCAAGCTGCTTCGGCTCAACGCGTGACGGCGCACCCATCATCCTGTCTTCTGAACGCTGGTTCTTGGGGAACGGAATCACCTCGCGGATGTTCGGCTCGTCCTGGAGAAGCATGACAATGCGGTCCAAGCCGGGGGCAATGCCGCCGTGCGGAGGCGCGCCAAAATCAAACGCGCGCAGCAGGTGCGAAAATTCCTTTGTGCGCTCCTCGCTGAATCCAATCAAATCAAAAATCTTCTGCTGAACCTCGGCGTCATGGATCCTGATTGAGCCCCCGCCGACCTCGTAGCCGTTCCACACCATGTCATACTGCCATGATTTGACCTGGTGCGGATCAGCATCCAAGCGTTTGATGTCCTCGGGCCGCGGGGCCGTGAACATGTGGTGCGAAGGCGCATAGTGACCATCCGCTTTTGCTTCCTCAAACAGCGGAAAATCAATGATGAACGCTGCCGCGAGTACCTTCTGGTCAATGAGGTTGAGCCGGCGGCCAAGTTCAGTGCGAAGCTCGCCCAAAGACTCCCGGACCATCGTTTGCGGCCCTGCGCCGAAAAAAACAATATCTCCGGGCGCGGCACCCGTCTTTTTGACAATGCGCTTCGCGCGCGCTTCTCCCAAAAACTTGAGGATGGGAGATTTCAAGCCTTTTTCTTCAACCACAAGGTAGGCAAGCCCCTTGGCGCCGAATTCTTTTACGTACTCGGAAAGCTCGTCAATCTGGCTCCGTGAAAAGCTGGCAGCGCCGGTTGCCGCAATGGCCCGCACCACGCCTCCGTGTTTGAGCGCGTCATCAAACACCGAAAATCCGCTGTTGCGCACCTCATCCTCTAGCTCCACAATCTCAAGCCCGAACCGCAGGTCCGGCTTATCGGTTCCGTACGTGAGCATGACCTCGTCATACGAGAGCCTGGGCCACGGCTTGGCAAGCAGCTTCTTGTGCGGGTACAGCTTGGTGACGAGCGACGTGAACAGCTCTTCCGCGAGATTCAGAACGTCATCGCGCTCAACGAACGACATTTCTAGGTCAAGCTGGGTAAACTCCGCCTGCCGGTCTCCCCGGTGGTCTTCGTCCCGGAAGCATCGCGGTAGCTGGTAGTATTTATCCATGCCCGCTACCATCAAAAGCTGCTTGTACTGCTGCGGAGACTGCGGCAAGGCATAAAATTTTCCCGGCTGCACCCGCGAGGGTACGATAAAATCCCGCGCGCCTTCGGGCGTGGACTTGGTGAGTATGGGGGTCTCTATCTCAATGAAATCACGCTCATCCAGAAAATTCCTGATGAACTTGGCGATGTTCGCGCGCGCAATAACATTGTTCTTCATGCGCTCCCCGCGCAAATCCAGGTACCGGTACTGGAGGCGCACGTCCTCGTTGACCTCTTCGTCGGTGTTAATCTCAAACGGCGGAGTCTTTGATTTGTGCAACACCTCAATCCCGTTGCCGTCCACCTCAACCTCGCCGGTAGCAAGTTTTTTGTTGACCATGCCTTTTGGCCTGCCTCTGACCGTGCCGGTAACCTGAACCACGTACTCTGGACGCACGCTGTCCGCTGTTTTCCAGGCAGTTTTGGAACGCTTGGGGTCAAACGCCACTTGCGTGAGGCCGTACCTATCGCGGAGGTCAATGAAAATAACGCCCCCGTGGTCGCGCCGCGCATTCACCCAGCCCGCGAGCTTGACCTCCTTTCCTTTGTCTTTTGCGCGGAGTTCTCCGCACGTATGCGTCCGATACATACGAATACAATACCAATTTTAGGGAAAAATTGCAATACAAAAAACCGCCTTAATGGGGCAGATGGGGGGTATGCGAATATCAAACTGGCGCGTTGTTAGGCGCTTGCGTAGGCTTCCAGCCTCTTGATTCTCCGTTCATGGTCCAGAGTGGTATCAGCAATATCTTTATGGTTTCCGCTGTGGCTGCTCTGTTCCTCACGCATGGCTTTAAGCTCATGCGCCACTTTATCGTTGCTCGTTAAAACCTGGTCCTTCATCCCGGTAAACTCATCTTTCATGCCATCCATTTTCCTCTCTAATTCAAATTGCGTCTTTAAAACCACATCTTTTAACGACGTAAGCTCCTTTTTTGTGGCAACAGTTTCAACAATAAAATCACCGAGCTCATCCTTAAACTCAATCAAATCCTTGACTTTCACGGGGCGCTCCAAATCTTCTTTTGTTGGTTTGAACATAGCCTCTCTTTTTACTGCGA
>CAZSGI010000017.1:0-13705 GCA_964606465.1 uncultured Gammaproteobacteria bacterium
TCAAAGCACGGAAGATGCTTGACTACTGGATGGATTTCGGGAATCCGGACGACATTGAGAAAGTAGGAAAATTTCTCAAATTAAATGAGCCCTCGTCGTTCAATGGATAGGACACAAGATTCCGGATCTTGTAATGTAGGTTCGATTCCTACCGAGGGCACCAGAAGCCGTAGTAAGCGCAGTGTCGCGTTTTTTTGGTTTGTCTGATAGTATAGACGTATGCTTAAAAAGGTTATTACATCAGTCGTTCCAAAGTCGGTTTTACTTGCTTACCACAAGACCCTCGCCGTTGCCGCGAACGTCGTCTACCGGTTCCCGTCCCACCAGCTCGTGGTCGTTGGCGTAACTGGCACCAAGGGAAAATCATCAACCGTGATTATGCTCGCGAGGATTCTGGAAGCGGCAGGCTACGCCGTGGGCTCAACCAACACCGTGTTTTTCAAAGTCGGGAGCCGCGAGTGGCCCAACAACACGAAACAGGGAATGCCCGGCCGTCTTGCGCTGCAGAGGATGTTACGTCAAATGGTGAGAAAGAAGTGCACGCACGCGGTCATCGAGGTTACGAGCGAGGGGGTCAGCCAGCACCGGCAGTGGGGGATCGCGTTTGACGTGGCAGTGTTCACCAACCTCTCGCCTGAGCACATTGAATCGCACGGCTCGTTTGGTGCGTACCGCGCCGCAAAGCAGCTCATGTTCAAAGAGCTTCACCGGTCGCGCCGTAAAACCATTGGAGGCGTGCGCGTGAAAAAGGCGATTGTTGCAAACGCCGAAGACCGCGCGGCCGGATATTTTTTGAAATGCAGGGCCGATGAAACGTGGTCAATCGGCGTGCGTCCGAACTGTCCGCCGGCGCCAAGCGGTCCGTCCGAAAAGCGCCTGTGCGCGGATGAGGTTAACGATACGGAACGCGGCGTTTCGTTCTCCGTGGAAGGGCACGCCATTCAACTTTCCATGCACGGCGTATTCATGGTTCAAAATGCGCTCCTCGCCATTGCCGCCGCTCGCTCGCTTGGAATTTCGTTTTCAACGTGCGAGGAGGCGCTGGAAAAAATAGCGTGCATTCCCGGGCGCGTGGAGACGATTCAAACAGCATCCGGCGCGACCGTGATTATCGATTACGCGCACGAGCCAAAGTCGTTTGAGGCGATTCTCTCAACCGGCCGCGCGCTCGCCGGCTCGCACCGCGTCATTAGCGTGTTCGGCGCAACCGGCGGCGGCCGCGACAGCGCGAAACGACCCATCATGGGAACGCTTGCCGCCGTATATTCAGACTACATTATCCTCACGACTGATGACCCGTACGACGATGACCCGCGCCAAATCATCAACGACATCCTGCCTGGCATTACGTCAAAGCGCGTGACATGGGAACTGGGGAAAAACGTGTTCAGCATTATTGACCGCACGCAGGCCATTCGCCACGCGCTTGCGCTTGCCAAAAAAGGAGACGTGGTACTGCTCTTAGGCAAGGGCTCGGAGCAGGTCATGGCCGTTGCCGGCGGAAAGCACATTCCTTGGAGCGACCGAGCCGCGGTTCTGGCAGTAATGCAACGGGTATGAACTGGTTCAGGGGGCGTTACATCAAACACCACAAGATCAAGCTTGTCATTTATTTCTGGTCATTTGCGCTGTTCGTGTGGGCGCTGTTTTATTTTGGAGAATATTTCTCCGTCGCCTTTGGTTCTCCCGAAGCCGTGCGCTCCTGGGCGCGCGGGTTTGGCGTATACGCTCCGCTCGCTTTTTTCGGGCTGCAGGTTGCGCAGGTTTTGGTGGCTCCGCTCAATGATTTCATTATTAATCTCGCCGGCGGTTTTCTGTTCGGCCCGTGGCTCGGGTTCGCCATTAACTACGCGGGCTGGATCATTGGGGCGTGCATTGTTTTTCTCCTCTCGCGCTCGGTCGGCGTCCCGTTTGTCCGTTCGTTCATCCACGAAAAGAAAATTGAGCAGTACAACAGGGTTGTCGCGCGGGGTCAGTACATCATCTTCATGCTGTTCCTGTTACCCGGGCCTCCCGATGATATACTGGTGTACCTCGTCGGGCTTTCCCAGTCCATCAGGTTTCGCACTTTTTTGTGGATGGTTCTCGTTTCCAAAGTTCCCGGAAAATTAGTGACCAGTTTCATGGGGTCTGACGTTTCCAATCTGGACGTCAGCGCTTTTTCAATTTTTCTTTACGTCGTTTTTATCGTGGGCAGCTTGATCGTGGTTGTTTGGCACAAGTCAGAGCTGCTCAAGCTTTGGCGGATCTGGAAATGAGGCCGTGATTTGTCAAAGTAAAAAGACTGTGCTAAAGTTGTGAGCCTTGCAGTTATCCACAAGTACGGTAACATTTTGGTTCTGGATGTCTTGACAGCCTGTCATAAAATAGATACAATATCTTTTGTCATGCATCAATTATTCCTCGCTTTTGTGAAACAGTGTTTTTGTTTCTCAAAACAGACTTTGCTTGCCCAAGCAGGTAGCCGATAAAAGCCTTATTTTAGCCAAAGTAAGGACTTTTTTGTATTATGAAAAAATCAGGCGCCAAAAAGCAGGGAAACCAATTTTCCGTCGGATCCGCTCGTTTTTCTCCAAAAACGGACCGAACGTTTTTTACGACCCTGCACGACGCCATCCCGCTTCCTGATTTGATTGAGTCCCAAAAGCAGTCCTACGACTGGTTTTTAACGGAAGGCCTGCGCGAGCTGTTCGATGAGATTTCGCCGATTAGAGACTTTATCGGCCGCGATTTGGAGCTGTACCTGGAAGACTACTACCTCGACGAGCCGAAGTTTGATGAAATCACGGCGCGCGCCAAGAACGTTACCTACGAGTCGGCCATCCGCGTCCGCGCGCGGCTCGTGAACAAGCGCAGCGGAGAGATCAAGGAGCAGGAAATCTACCTCGGTGACTTTCCGATGATGACCCCGCGCGGCACGTTCATCATCAACGGCATTGAGCGCGTCATCGTCTCGCAGCTCATCCGGAGCGCGGGCGTGTTCTTCGCGTCCGAGGTGATACGCGGCAGGACGCACTACGGGGCGAAGATCATCCCGAACCGAGGCGCGTGGCTCGAGATCGAGACCGACGCGAACGGTGCCATCTGGGTGAAGATTGACCGCAAGCGAAAGGTGGCGGTGACCTCGCTCTTGCGTGCGTTCGGGTACGGATCCAGCGAAGAAATCCGGAGCCTCTTTGGCGACCTCTCGGAGGTGGAGCTCTCCATGCTCAACGAAACCCTGAAGCGCGACGCGGCCAAGAACGAAGACGATGGATTGAAAGAGGTGTACAAGCGCATCCGTCCCGGTGACCTCGCGACCGCCTCAAACGCAAAGCAGCTGATTCACGCCATGTTTTTCAACTTTGATCGGTACGATTTTTCAAAGGTTGGACGCTACAAAATCAACGAACGTTTTAAGCTTTCGGTGCCGAACGACAAAGAGCACCGCATCCTGCGCCGCGAAGACCTGGTGCTCGTGATTCGGGAAATCATGCGTCTTGCGCGCACCCAGGAGAGCGCTGATGACATTGACCACCTCTCAAACCGGCGCGTGCGCACCGTGGGCGAGCTCGTGCAGAACAAGCTCAGGGTGGGGTTGGCGCGCATGGAGCGCATTATCAAAGACCGGATGTCAACGCTCGACCTTTCCACCATCACCCCGAACCAGCTGATTAACGCGCGTCCGGTCATCGGGTCAATCAAAGAGTTCTTCATGTCCAGCCAGCTCTCGCAGTTCATGGATCAGACCAACCCGCTCGCGGAGCTGGAGCACAAGCGCAGGCTCTCGGCCATGGGCCCGGGCGGCCTTTCCCGCGAGCGCGCGGGGTTCGACGTGCGAGACGTGCACCGCACACACTACGGCCGCATTTGCCCGATTGCGACTCCGGAGGGCCCCAACATCGGGCTCGTGGGGCACCTCGCCTCGTACGCGCGCATCAACCAGTTCGGGTTCTTGGAAACGCCGTACCGGAGAGTGAGTGTGGTCGGCTCTGGCCGCGCCCGCGTGACGGACGAAATCGTGTACCTCTCGGCGCTCGAGGAATCGCAGAGCGTTACCACCGCCGCGACGGCGCAGCTCGATGAGAACGGGTATTTTGTCGCGGACAAGGTGGAGGCGCGCGCGAAAGGCGAGCCCATGTTCGTGTCGGTTTCCGAAGTGCAGTACATGGACATTTCCGCAAAGCAGATTGTGAGCATCGCCACGTCGCTGATTCCGTTCCTGGAGCACGACGACGCCGTGCGCGCGCTGATGGGAACGAACATGCAGCGCCAGGCCATTGCCGTGGTGCGCCCCGAATCGCCGATTGTGGGCACGGGCGTCGAGTACCGCGCGGCCATGGATTCTGGACAGGTGGTGCTCTCGGAGGATGACGGCGAGGTCATCGGCGTGCAGTCCGACAAGATAACCATCAAGCACAAAAAGGGAATCAGGGAGTACCGCCTCGGCAAATTCGTGCGCTCCAACGCCTCAACCAGCATGAACCAGAAACCCATCGTGAACCGGGGCGAGGAGGTGACCGCGGGAGCGGTGATTGCGGACGGCGCGGCGACCGACTCTGGCGAGCTCTCGCTGGGGCAGAACGTTCTGGTTGCGTTCCTCTCTTGGGAGGGTGGCAACTACGAGGACGCCATTCTCATTTCCGAGCGGTTGGTGCAGCAGGACCGCTACACCTCCATCCACATTGATGACTATCTGATTGACGTGCGGGACACCAAGCTCGGGCCCGAGGTGATTACGCGCGACATTCCGAACGTCGGAGAAGACAAGCTCAAGGATTTGGATTCAGAGGGCATCGTGCGCATCGGCGCCGAGGTTTCAAGCGGCGACATTCTGGTTGGAAAAATCACACCGAAGGGCGAGGCCGAGCTCTCCGCGGAGGAGAAGCTCCTGCGCGCCATTTTCGGTGAGAAGGCGAAAGACGTGCGCGATTCATCGTTGTACCTTGAGCACGGCGAACACGGAAAGGTGGTTGACGTCAAGGTATTCTCGCGCGAGAACGGGGACAAGCTCCCCTCGGGCGTGCTGAAAACCATTCAGGTTTCGGTAGCGAGTTTGCGCAAGGTTCAGGTCGGTGACAAAATGGCGGGTCGCCACGGGAACAAGGGCGTCATTTCAAAAATCGTACCCGTGGAAGATATGCCGTTTGACGAGCACGGACGGCCGATTGACATCATTTTGAACCCGCTCGGCGTGGCGAGCCGCATGAACTTGGGCCAGATTCTTGAAACCCACTTGGGGTTGGCCGCGCATACCCTAGGCTATAAGGTGGCGAGCCCGGCTTTGGACGGCGTTCCGGAGAGTGTTATCCGATCTGAGCTCTCTCGCGCCGGGTATCCCCAGGACGGAAAAATTCAACTCTACGATGGGAGGACCGGGAATCCGTTCAACCAGAAATCGACTGTCGGGTACATCTACATGCTCAAGTTGAACCACTTGGTGGAAGACAAGATTCACCAGCGCTCAATCGGTCCCTACTCGCTCGTGACCCAGCAGCCCCTGGGTGGGAAAGCCCAGTTCGGCGGACAGCGGTTCGGGGAGATGGAGGTGTGGGCCCTCGAAGCGTACGGCGCCGCGCACACCCTGCAGGAAATTTTGACCATCAAATCAGATGACGTTCCCGGCCGGTCCAAGGCGTACGAGGCAATCATCAAGGGCGAGCGAATCGAGAAGCGCAACGTTCCGGAGTCGTTTAACGTGCTGATTCGCGAGCTGAAAGGACTGTGCCTTGACGTTGAACTCTTGCGCGGAGGAAAGGTCGTGCGCGAGCAGGAAGAGCGCGCCGGAGGAGAGGAGCGCTCGCCGTAGCGGTACCCTATGTCCACCCCATCATCTACAAAAACGCTTTCCACCACCCCACCGACGAGCCGCATGGTTGATTTTGACGCCATCCGGCTCCGGCTCGCCTCTGCGGACGAAATCCGCTCCTGGTCCTACGGGGAGGTGACCAAGCCAGAAACCATTAACTACCGGACCCAAAAGCCCGAAAAAGACGGCCTGTTCGACGAGCGCATCTTCGGGCCGACCAAGGACTGGGAGTGCTACTGCGGAAAGTACAAGCGCATCCGGTTCAAGGGCATCGTTTGCGACAAGTGCGGTGTGGAGGTGACGCGCGCCCTGGTTCGGCGCGAGCGCATGGGGCACATTGATTTGGCGGCCCCGGTTTCGCACATCTGGTTTCTGCGCGGCGTGCCTTCCAAGATCGGGATGGTGCTTGACCTTTCGGTTCAGGATTTGGAAAAAGTCATCTACTTTGCGAGTTTTATCGTGGCGTCGGTTGACGAGGAAAAGAAGAAGCAGCTCCTTGAGCAGGTGCAGCAGGAGTACAAGAGCAAGAGTGCTTCGCTCCAGCGGGAGTTCGAGAAAACGCTTTCCGACCGACAGGCCGCGTTCGGGAGGGAAGGCACGTCCGGAGACGATCTGGCGCACCGCGTGAGAGCCGAAAGAGCGATGCTCGAGAAGCTGCTTCGAGAGAAGATGGAACAGCTCGACCGCGCGTTTGAGATGGCGAACCAGGAGCTCACCAACCTCGCGCCGATGCAGATTATATCAGAGAGCACGTACCACGACCTTTCGCTTAAGTACGGGCACATGTTCGAGGCGGGTATTGGCGCGGAAGCCATCCACCACCTCCTCTCAAACGTTGATGTGGGTGGGGGAATCGCGGCGCTCGAGGCGCAGCTTCAGAAAGCGAAAGGCGGCAAGCGCAAAAAAATCATGCGCCGCGCCAAGCTCCTTTCGAGCCTGCAAAAGACGGGCATCCGTCCCGAATCCATGGTGCTCACCGCGATCCCGGTGATTCCCCCGGATCTGAGGCCCATGGTCCAGCTCGACGGGGGGAGGTTCGCGACCAGCGATTTAAACGATCTGTACCGCCGCGTGATAAACAGGAATAACCGCCTGAAGCGGCTCAAGGAGCTCAACGCTCCCGAGGTAATCGTGCGCAACGAAAAGCGCATGCTCCAGGAGGCGGTTGATGCGCTCGTCGACAACGGCGCGCGGCACGGCAAGACCGTGACGGCCTCAACAGGCCAGCGGCGGGTGCTGCGTTCCATCGCGGACATGCTCAAGGGGAAGCAGGGCCGTTTCAGGCAGAACCTTTTGGGAAAGCGTATCGACTACTCGGGTCGCAGCGTCATCGTGGTCGGCCCCAAGCTCAAGCTGCACCAGTGCGGGTTGCCTAAGACCATGGCTTTGGAGCTCTTCAAGCCGTTTGTCATCAGCCAACTGATTAAGCGCGAAATCGTTCACAACGTACGCAGCGCTAACCGGTACATCGAGGCTGGACACGCGGAAGTGTGGGATATCCTGGAAGAGGTGACCCGCGACGCGCACGTGCTCTTGAACCGCGCCCCCACGCTCCACCGGCTCGGCATCCAGTCGTTTCAGCCCGTGCTCATCGAGGGGAAAGCAATCCAGGTGCACCCGTTGGTGTGTTCCGCGTTTAACGCGGACTTTGACGGGGATCAGATGGCCGTGCACGTGCCATTAACCTTCGAGGCTCGCGCCGAAGCCGCGGGCATCATGCTCTCCGCCAAGAATTTGCTCAAGCCCGCAACCGGTGAGCCCGTGGTGACCCCGGGATTGGACATCGTGTTTGGCTGCTACTTTTTAACGCAGCTCGACGGACGTCTCTCTCCCTACGGCCGGGTGTTTTCTTCCCCAACCGAGGCGAAAGTCGCGTACGATGCGGGTACCGTCACGCTGCACCAAAAAATCACCGTGGCGCGCGGTGCGGAGCGCGTGGATACGACGGTCGGCCGGCTCTTGTTCAATGAGGTGATTCCCGAGAAAATCGGCTTCATCAATGACGTTACGAGCAAGCGAGTGCTCAAAGATATCACGGCCCGGTGTTTCTACCTGTACGGCCTCGAGCGGACCGCGCAGATGCTGGACGACCTGATGCGTCTCGGGTTTTACCACGCCACCGCTTCGGGCATGAGCTGGGCCATGGTGGACCTGCCCGAGCTTGCGGAGAAGCACGGCATGCTCGCTCGCGCGCAATCCGAGGTTGATCGGGTGACAGAGCAGTACGAAGAGGGGTTGCTCACAGATGACGAGCGGCACGCCCGCGTAATTGAAATTTGGGCGCGCGCCAAAGACCGTATCACCGAGGCTGCGCAACGGTCGTTTGCGGACGACCGGCTCAATCCGGTGTACACCATGATCGAGTCCGGCGCGCGCGGTTCGTGGGGTCAGACCACCCAGATGATGGGCATGAAGGGTTTGGTGACTTCGCCTTCCGGCGCCACCATGGAGCTGCCGGTGAAAGCGAATTTTAAGGAAGGGTTTGGCGTGCTCGAGTACTTTATCTCCACGCACGGCGCGCGCAAGGGTCTCACGGATACGGCGCTGCGAACCGCGAACGCGGGGTACCTGACCCGCCGTTTGATTGACGTGGCGCAGGACATCATCGTTTCCGAGGAAGATTGCGGCGACGAGCACGGCTGGGGTATCACTCGCGAGGAGAGCGAGGTCATGAATACCACGGTGGCGGATCGCCTGCTCGGCCGCGTGCTCGCCAAACCAATCACCGGGAAACGCGGGAAGGTGATTGTTCCAGCCGGCGAGTTCGTGACTCGCGAGGACGTTTCAAAGATCGCCGCGCTGGAGGTGGAGTCAGTGGTGATTCGTTCCGTACTCTCGTGCCAGGCGCGCCGCGGAGTCTGCCGCAAGTGCTACGGGTATGACCTGGGGTACAACACCCCGGTTGAGCTCGGAACCGCGGTTGGGATTATCGCGGCGCAGAGTATCGGGGAGCCGGGAACCCAGCTTACGATGCGTACGTTCCACACCGGCGGCGTTGCGTCCAGCCAGGACATCACGCAGGGGTTGCCGCGCGTGGAAGAAATCTTCGAGGCGCGCCGCATCACCAAGGGAGCGGTGGTGAGCGAGGTTGCGGGCAAGGTTGCGCGCATCGCCGAGGAAGGCGGCAGCCGGATCGTTGAGGTTACCGCTGCCGCCAACCAGGAAGAGAGGTACGATTTGGAAGAGTACGGCGAAGAGAGCTGTAAGGTATCCGACGGCGACCGCGTGAAAAAGGGCGACGTGCTGTTTTCGGACGGAGACGATGTGGTGAACGCCGGAATGGACGGCACCGTCAAGCGGACCAAGAAGTTTTTGCGCGTGGTGGCCGCGGCCGGGGACACGGTCTCCTACGCGGTGCCGGGGGAGTTTTCCATTCTGGTGCGCGAGGGTGAGGTGGTCAACCCCGGTGACGTGCTGACCGAGGGGAGCGTTGATGTGCACCAGCTGTACGCGCTGCGCGGGGAAGACGCCGCGAAGCGGTACATCATGCGGGAAATCCAGAATATCTACTCGAGCCAGGGCCAGAAGCTCAATGATAAGCACCTGGAGATCATCGCGCGCCAGATGTTTTCGCGCGTGTACATCAAAGAAGCCGGGGACACGGACTTTTTGCCCGGAGAAATCGTGGATCGCGCGCACTTTAACGCGGTGAACCGCGACGTCGCCAAGGCGAAGCAGAAAGCAGCCGCAGGCGAGGTGCTCTTGCTCGGGGTTACCAAGGCCTCGCTCTCGACGGAATCGTTCCTCTCCGCGGCTTCGTTCCAAGAAACGGCGCGCGTGCTTATTGATGCGGCCATCTCGGGGCGCGTGGACCATTTGCGGGGCCTCAAGGAGAACGTCATCATCGGCCGCCTGATTCCGGCGGGAACTGGTTTTCGGTTCCGCGAACCTAAAACGTAGCGTAGAGGTACTTTTTTACTACGCGGGATCTTCGAGGGTTCGGATGAGGTCTTCTATGAGCGCTCGCGCGTCTCGCGCCGCGCGCGTGGCCACCTCGAGCCGAACGCGGGCGCCTGGGTCTTCGTGTTTTGCGTTGTCGCGGAGGAGCTGGATGGTCCACACGAGAGAGGTGAGCCGCCCGCGGAGGTGAGAAAGCGCGTTGGTTTCGAACTCTTTTCTTTTCTTGTACCGGTACGCGAGCCGGTCAATCGTGGTCCGTAGCTCGCGGTCACGTTCCAGGAGCGAGCGGATGGTTTTTTGGTGCTCGTTCATACGGTCATCATACGCCATTTTTCACCCCGCAACAAATCCGGACGCTCGTTCTCTGAGCAACCCCTCGCGGCGCATCTGCGCAAGATTTTTTTGCACGCTCGTGCGGCTCTCCCCCAGGGCTCGGGCGACCGCGCGGGCGTTTTGGTTTGGTTTCTCAAGAAGCAGGTGCAGGATGCGGCCGCGCAGCTCGCGGTTTGAGCCCGCAAACGGCGACTGTTTCACGTGGTGAGCGCTCCTCCGGCCGGGATTTTCGTGAATCTTTTTGAGGCGGTTCCCGTAATCCATGAGCGCGCAGTACCACTCCCGAGGATTCGCGGCGTCGAGCGTCTGTTCAACCAAGGGTGCAAGCTTTCGGTCGTCAACGTTTTTCTTTTCGGCAAAGAAGTGGTGCAGGTACACGGAGCGGATGTTGGTTTCAATCAGTACCGCTTTTTTGTTGAACGCGAACACCGCGATTGCCGCGGCAGTGTACGGGCCAATGCCTGGCAGTTTCTGGAGCAGTTTCGGTTCCTGCGGTACCAATCCGCGGTGCTCGCGGACAATGGTTTGCGCCGCCTCGCGCAGCAGTTTGGCGCGCCGGTTATACCCCAGACCCTGCCACGCCTTGAGCACAACTGAAAGCGGCGCGCGTGTGAGTGATTGAAGCGTTGGGAAACACTCGATGAACGCGTTGTATTTTTTGATCACCCGGGGAGCTTGGGTCTGCTGGAGCATGACTTCGGACACCATGATGCGGTAGGGATCGCTCTCTTTGCGCCACGGAAACAAGCGCCCGTGCGTGGCGTAGTGCCGGTACACGAGGGCGCGAAAGTTCCGAGTTTCTGAAGCAGTGAGCGTGTTCTTGCGGATGCTAGAGCGCTTGTTGGGTTGTCGTCGGGGTGTCGCCATTGTTCGGCGTTTGCGCCTCGGGCTCGCCGACGAGTGAAACCAAGAGCGCCCTGAATGCTTCGTAGCCTCGAGGGTTGTCGATTTTTTCTCCGTTTACGAGAAACGTCGGCGTGGCGTTGATTCCGATCCTTCTGCCGGCAGTTTCGTGGGCGCGAACTTTGCTTTTGAAGGCATCGGAATGGTAGTCTGCCGCGAATTGCGCTCCATCCAAACCGATCGTCTGCGCGTACCCTGAAAAGAGCTCAAACGGATCGCGCACGTCTGCCCACTCGCTCTGTCGTTCAAACAGCATGTCGTGCATTTTCCAAAATGCGTTCTGCGCGCCTGCCGCTTCTGCGGCTTGTGCGGCTTTGGCCGCGTTGGGGTGAATGGCTCGCAGGGGGAAGTGGCGGTACGCGAACCGCACCGACTCGCCGAATTCCTCGGTCAGCTGCTTCATGATTGGAAAGTAGGTGCCACAGGCAGGACACTGGAAGTCGCTGTACTCAATAACCGTAACCGCGGCGTTGGCTCCTCCTTTGGACCAATCCTCAGCTGTCGCTTCGGATGACGGAGGAACGTGTGCCGATCCCGTGGAGTTTGAGCGCGCCACGAGCCACCACAACCCGAGCGCAATCGCCGCAACCGCGGCGAGCCAAGCGAGTGCGGTTTTTGCTTTCTTGCCGCGCACCGCTCGTTGGCCCTCCTCCCACTTTTCTTGTTTCTTAAGCGCCCGGCGTTGCTTTTTGGTGAGCTGCGGCGTTTCTTGCGGTTCCATAGTGGGTTGCTGTTCCGGTTCCATAGGTTGGTAGTATAGCAGAAAAGTCACGCGTCACAAAATGAAGCTGTTTTACGTTTCCTTTTACTGATCTATGGGTTACCGTCGCCTGAAGGCCTACCGCCGCCGGTACAACCCAACCAGCACAGTCTGGTCGAGGATGTGGTTTTGCATAGCCCGCTCAACATCCGCTTTTTTTGCGGATTGGTCGAGGTTGAGCGTGGTGTCCAGGGCGTAGAGTTTGAACTGGTAGCGGTGCTCTCCGCTCGGCGGGCACGGTCCGCCCCAGCCGGTTCGGCCAAAGTCGGTCAGACCCTCGACCCCGCCGGCTGGGACAGAATTCTCTCCAATCTCTTTAACATCCGGCCTGATGTTCCAGATTGTCCAGTGCACCCAGTCGCCCCGGGGGGCGTCCGGATCATCTACGATCAACACCAGCGACTGCGCTGCTTGCGGCACGCCGCTCGTTTCAAGCGGCGGGTTGACGTCATCCGCGTCGCAGGTGTACGCGGGCGGAATGGATTGGTTGTGCCCGAACGCGGGCGAGGTGAGCTGCATGGCGCGGTAGGGGTTACTCGCGGTTTTGTTCTGGCAGCCGGCGAGCGCGAGCGCTCCCGCGAGGGTGAGTAGTTTTAGGAGCCGCATGCTGTTAGTATACCACACCGTACGATTCTCGCGCACCTGCATCAGGTTCCAAAGGCGACAGAGTCCCTGCCTTTTTTGGGGCGGGGGTTCATTTGACAATTTTTTGGTTTGTAGTAGGCTAACGGAGACACATGAGCAGCGCAGCGCTTACAATGCAGACTTGCGGGGAGGGCAAGTTTCCTATTCAGGTTTGATCCCCGTTTCGGGGATTTTTTGTCGCGCCATGTGGGGCCGGCTTTCAAGGAGAGAGCCAGAGAGAGAGCGACCTTTCACAATCGGGGGAGGAGTGGCGATGAGCCATCTGTTTCACGTGATAGAGTCACAGCAGTTTGACCGCCCGCTTCTGGGCAGGATTTTTTCCGAGGCAGACTGCATGCGGGGGATGCTTGACCGCACCGGGCGTTCCCGCGTGCTCGACGGACAGATCATGCTGTGGCTCTCCACTGAACCGAGTACGCGCACGCGGCTCTCCTTTTGCTCTGCCATGGACCACCTCGGCGGCAAAACCCAAGTGGTGGAGAACGCGCGGCAGTTTTCTTCCATGGCAAAAGGGGAGTCACTGGAGCACACCATGCGCGTGGTGGGAGGGTACCACTTTGACGTTATTGTGTTCCGGTACCATGAGGCCGGAGGTGCCAAACGCGCGGCAGGCGTCCTGACGCATACACCGCTCATCAATGCCGGCGACGGTCCGGGCCAGCACCCGACCCAGGCTCTGTTGGATGTGTATACTATTGAGCGGGAGCTCGGCAGGCTGGATGGGATACGAATCGCGCTGGTCGGAGATCTTGCCAATGGCCGCACTGTCCGCTCGCTCTCCTACATCGTGAGCAAGTACGAAAAACCGTTCTTCTACTTCGTGGCGCACCAGATTGTGCAGATGCGCGATGACATCAAAGAGTACCTCACCAAGCGCGGTATCGGTTTTGAGGAGGTGGAAGACATACACCAGGTTGCCTCGGAGTCGGATGTCATATACGCGACCCGCGTTCAGAAGGAGCGTTTCGGAGACCGGGTGGAAGACTACCGCCGCGTTGCGGGTTTGAACTATAGTGAACGGAGCGTGCTGGATATGATGCAGTCACACGCAACCGTCCGGCACCCGCCGCACATTGAGAGCGCCGCGGGCCGGCCCCAGAGTGCCGAGGAGGCGCACGCAGATCCGCGCGTCGTGTGCTTCCAGCAGTCTGACAACGGTTTGTACGTTCGCATGGCCCTGCTCAAGATGATCCTGGCGCCGGACGCGGAGCTTTAAAGGCGTCTTCTCCGGCGATGTCCCTCACGACGGGATGCCCTTGGGCTTCCCGTCTTTTTTGCGACAAAAAGCCCGCCTGCTCGGCGGGTGTTTTGTGGAAAGTCCTGGTCGGGGCACTCGGACTCGAACCGAGAATCCCCACGTCCCAAACGTGGTGCCT
>CAZSGI010000018.1:0-13678 GCA_964606465.1 uncultured Gammaproteobacteria bacterium
GCTCCATTATGAAGATTACGTTGCTTTCCGTCATAGCTGGCTGGGCGCTGTACGCGGCGCTCTTCATTGCCGCGCCCTACGTTGACACGCACACGGGCGCGGGCCTCGCGGTTCAGGCTTCTGTTGCGGGTGCGGTTGGATTCCTCGTGTATCTGGGTCTAGGGAAGCTGATGAAATTGGAAGAGATGCGGGTTTGACGATATTCATTCCGCAAGGAGGCATCCGCACCATCAAAAATCCGCCTTGGCGGCGGTTTTTGGACTGTACGCTACTGTTTGTTTACTTGATATTATCCATTTTGTCAATATGATTCATTGCCCAAACCAGTGCTTTCCATTATACTGCACGCATATGCGGGACATCAGGAACTTTTGCATTATCGCCCACATTGACCATGGCAAATCCACGCTCGCAGATAGGTTTTTGGAGCTCACGCACACCGTGTCCGAGCGGGACATGAAAGACCAGATGCTGGACCAGATGGAGCTGGAGCGGGAGCGCGGCATCACCATCAAGCTCCAGCCGGTCAGAATGGAGTACGAGGGGTACGTCTTAAACCTGATTGACACCCCTGGTCACGTTGACTTCAGCTATGAAGTTTCGCGGTCCTTGCAGGCGGTTGAAGGCGCGATTCTTCTGGTTGACGCAAGCCAAGGAGTTGAGGCGCAGACGCTCGCCAACCTCTACCTCGCCATGGAACAAAATTTGGCCATCATTCCGGTCATCAACAAGATTGATTTGCCCGCATCCGACGTGCCCAAGGTCACGCAGGAGCTACGCAAGCTGCTCGGAGTCAAAGCAGATGAAATCCTGCTCGCGTCCGGAAAAACCGGGCAGGGCGTCAGAGAGATTTTAGATGCGGTGATTGAGCGCGTGCCGGCTCCTGAATCTACCAGCGACAAGACGCAGGCTCTGATTTTTGATTCCATGTACGACGACTACCGCGGCGTGGTCGCGTACGTGCGCGTGGTGAACGGTGCTATCAAAAAAGGGGATACGATCCGCCTGATCGGCGCAAAGCGGGACACGCACGCCTTGGAAGTTGGCGCGTTCAAGCCGCAGTTTGACCCAAAGCCCTCCCTCGCGGCGGGTGAGATCGGGTACCTTGTCACTGGCTTCAAAGAAGTGGGGCACGCGCGGGTAGGCGATACCATCACCCTGGCAAAAGAGGGGGCATCCGCCCCCTTGCCCGGGTACCGGCAGGTCAAGCCAATGGTGTTTGCCGGCATATTCCCGGAGTCAGGGGATGCGTACCCCAAGCTTCGGGACGCCATGGAAGAAATCAATTTGCAGGATGCGGCCTTGCAGTTTGAGCAGGAGCAGTCCAAGGCCCTGGGGTTCGGGTATCGGTGCGGGTTCTTGGGCATGCTGCACATGGAGATCCTCGCGGAGCGCTTAAAGCGGGAGCACGGCTTGCGCCTGGTCATCACCACCCCGTCTGTGGCCTACGAAGTCAAACGCTCAAGCGGCGACGTGGTTACCATCCACTCTCCGCAGGAGCTTCCCGACCCGTCAAAAATAGCGGAAATCCGCGAGCCCTGGGTGAAAGCCGAAATCGTGACCCCAAAAACGTACCTGGGAAATTTGATGTCGCACGTATCAGATCGGCACGGCATATTCGGCAACACCGAGTATTTGGATGAAACCCGCGTGGTGCTGCACTTCGAGATTCCGCTCTCTGGCTTGATTACTGATTTTTATGATACACTGAAGACTGCCTCCAGCGGGTACGCGTCCTTAAACTACGAGCTCAAAGATTACCGGCCGGCCGACATCGTGCGGCTGGATATCTGGGTCGCGGAAGAGGTGGTGGAAGCGTTCAGCATCTTGGTGGCGCGCGCAGATGCGTACGAGACTGGCAAGCGCATGGTCACCAAATTAAAAGACCTCATCCCGCGCCAGCAGTTCGTGGTCAAGCTCCAGGCTGCCATCGGCGCCAAGATCATCGCCGCGGAGCGCATATCCGCGCTGCGCAAGGACGTGACCAAAGGTCTCTACGGCGGAGACGTCACGCGCAAGCGCAAGCTCTTGGAGAAGCAGAAAAAAGGGAAAAAGCGCATGACATCATTCGGGAAAGTTGAGATTCCGGCCAGAGCGTTTTTGGAGGTGCTGAAGCGATAATATGAAGCGCAAAACCATCATCAAAATCGCCTGGACCGTCATCACGCTGGTGGTGAGCGTTTCGTTCATCATCCTGCCGTTTCTGTACCGCGGGTATGGATATTAGGAAGGTCATCACCAACCTGGACGACGACGAAGCGGTGCGCGGCGTGTACCACCAGTTCCCCCTCGTCTACTTTTGGCAGTGGCTCGGCGGAGGGCTGGTGTTCCTGTCTCCGTTTTTCTTTCTGTACCTGTTTTTGCAGTGGGGGGCTACGGGGAGCGGGCTCTTCATCTCGCTCTTCGTCTTGGGCGCGCTCTGGCTCTTCCGCACGTGGCGCAGGTGGTACTACGGCGTCATTAGCGTCACAGACAAGCGCGTGATCATCATTCGCCAGCACGGGCTTCTGGACCGCACGGTCTCGCAGGTTGATTTGGATAAGATTTACGATGTGACGTACCGGCGCAAAGGAATCTTGCAGACCATGTTCAACGTGGGAATCTTGTACCTGACCCCGGGCAATTTTGAAAAGGTTGAGCTCGGGCAAATCACGGACCCCGCGGCCATCCAGAAGCTCATCTTAAAGACGCAGCAGGAGTTTATGGTCACTTTGCAGCCGCGGCAGTTCTCCGAACAGGACCTCCAGAGCGTCATCAGCGAAATCCGAACGCTCGTGGGAGACGAGCGGTGGCAGCGCGTCAAGAAAGGCGGGGCCAAAGAGGAGCAGGAGCTCATCCGCGAGGTGAGCCACAAGGATCGCGAAAAAGCGCGGGCCATTGCGCAGTTCTTCGGCCGCGAGGATGGCGAGGAAGCGGATGGTTAGCGGGTTACGTTTTTTGGTCGCACGGCGGCTTCTTTCCTGAAGTCGCATTTTGTGCTATAATAACGTAACGCGAACCGTGATACCTACGTCTCATTCAGTGCATGAAGCATATCGTATTGCCCATCATTTTTATTGCGCTTTTTTTGTCGGCTCCGTTTCCCGCGGGGGCCCGATTTTACGATCCCAACGACATCCTCACCGATGCCGAGCTGTTTGATTCAAACGCGCTTTCTCGGACCGCGATCCAAAACTTTCTTGAATCAAAAGGGAGCGTTCTAAAAAGCGTGACCGCGCAGGTTGCCGGCGTGCCGAAGCTGGTGTCTGAAATGGTGTATGAGATTGGAAAGCAGTATGGGGTGAGCCAGAAGTTTTTGCTCGCCAAACTCCAGCAGGAGCAGGGATTGATTGAGAAGTCAACGGCAACCGAAAAACAGTTGGATTGGGCAACCGGGTACTCGTGCTTCAACGGCCGCTGCAACGAGAAGTACCGCGGCATCTACCAGCAGCTGGACGCGGCCGCGGACACGCAGCGGATTTACGCCGAGCGCACGTACTTTGATTACGCGGTTGGCAAGGAAACCAAGACCAAAGACGGGTACACCGTCAAACCCGCAAACCAGGCAACCGCGAACCTCTACATCTACACCCCGTACCATGGGTCATTCACCGGCGTGGGAGGCAATTTCTTTTTCTCGCGCGTGTGGAACCAGTACTTTACGGAGCGCGTCTACCCGGACGGAACGCTGCTGCGAGACACCGCGACCAACGAGTACTGGAAGATAGAGGGTAATAAGCGCCGAAAATTCGCGGCCGAGTCAACCTACCGTGCGGACCACGCCCCCGAGGAAGCGGTTGACGTCTCAAGCGACCGGCTTCTCTACTACACGGTCGGTGAGCCCATTACCATTACCAACAACACGGTGGTGACCGCCGAGGGTTCGGGCATCATGTACCTGCTCTCGGACGGCCTCAAGCACCGGTTGGTCGGCTCGAGCGCGCTCGCAAGCCTCGGGTACCGCCTCGCGGACACTGAACCGATAACGCCGGCCCTCGTTTCCAAAGCCTCGCTTGAATCGCTGCCCGAAGGGGAACCCATCACCGAACAGTCCACCTACCCGAAGGGAATCTTGCTCTCAAGCGACGGGCCCGAGATTTTTTACGTCAAGCACGGCATCAGGCGGGAGCTCTTGGACGAGGCCGTGTGGCAGGAGAATTTTAACCGCGCGGAGCCCACCTACGTGTCCCAGGCCATACTCGGAAGCTACCCGCCCGGAGACCCGGTCGCTTTGGCTGAAGGCAGTTTGGTGAAGTCGCAAGACGGCGCTTATTACGTCGTCTCCAACGGTAAGCGCAAGCGCATCGCTCGAGCGGACGTCGTGGACCGCGTCTGGGGGCCTTCTGCCGCAGCATCCGCGCCCGTCGCGTCAGACGCCACGCTCGCGCTCACCGAGGTCGGAGACCCTATTGCGTACGTTGACGCAACCGTCCCTGATCCCGCGAACTACGTTTCGTACGCGGAGCGCGTGGGAGCGGCAAGCCAGAATCCGGCAACCGCACCTTCGTCCCAGCCGGAGTACCTTACGCTGTACGACACCATCAACGTTCCGGAGAGCCTCCTTACCGGGAGCGTTACCGGCGCGACCGTCACGTTCCGGAACCGCGGGCAAGCAACCTGGCAGGTGAGCAAGGTATTTCTCAAGCTGATTGATGAAAACAGCAGCGCAAGCTCGTTCCTTGCTGACAATCGCATTCCGCTCGGTGCAAGCGTTGCGCCAAACGGCTTGGGAACGTTTACGTTCAACGTCACCGCTCCGGTTGCGGGGGGCGCGATAACCGAGTGGTTCATTCTTGAGTACGCGGATGCGGCCGGGAACATGGTGGAGATGCCGGGCGGGCTCGTGGGAAAGGCTCTGTCAGTCGTCTCCGGCGTTTCGGCGCAGGTTCTGGAGCACAACATTCCGGTTGCCGTGCGCAACAGGTGGCGTCCGATTTCCATCACGCTCAAGTTCAAGAACACGAGCACCGACGAGGTTTGGACGTCTCGCCGCAGCGCCGTGTCGTTGCGCGGGGAAGACGGCAGTGAAAGCCCGTTCTACGATAGGAATGATTGGATAGACAAGCGTGTGGTGGGCGTGCCGCAGAACAAGAGCCGCATTGCGCCAGGTGAAACCGGAATCGTCAAATTCACGCTGGACCCGCGCAAGGTTACACCCGGGACGTACCGGCTGGTGTTCTCCATGGAGTTGCGGGATGCGCAAGAGGACGTGTACCTGAACGGCCGCGCGACCTGGGAACGCCTGATTCGCGTTGATCCGTAATATGTCTCGCTCAATCGCCAAAGCCATCTTCTTTTCTCGGCCAATGGTTGCGCTCGAAGTCGCGGCAGTGGTGCTGTTCGGTTTTTACGTGGGTCGCGCCGTTTTGGAGCGGCGCGCGACCGAAGCCCAGATCGCCGCCATGACCGCCGAGATCGAAAAACTCGAGCATGAAAAGGACAGCTTGGGCGAGCTCATCGAGTACGTGGCTACCGATTCGTTCATCCAGCAGGAGGCGCGCGAGAAACTGAACCTCGCGGCCCCGGGCGAGTCCGTGGTCGTGATTCCTGATATTGATTCATCCGCTGCGAACGAGCCGCAGACCGCAAGCGGCGCCATCCTTGGAGCGTCAAACGTCGCGGTTTGGTGGGAGTACTTCTTTGACCATGAAAATTTTTCATCGCAATCCCGTGCCCAAGAAATTGAACCGTAGGTTTGCCGTTCGCGCGGCGTGGTTTGCCGGCGCGCTCGTCGCGGCGGTCGCCTTGTTCGGGGCGGGCTTGTACCGCTACCAGTGGCAGTCGAGAGCGGCGTACTACGTTGCGCGCGTCATCCCGTACCCCGCCATACTCGTTGACTGGGAGTTCGTTCCCCTGCACCAGTACCTGGGGGACCTCTCCGCGCTGGAATCGTACTGGAGCTTCCAGCGCGAGAACCAGAACGTGCTCTTGGGGATTCCGGACGAAAGAGAAATCCGCGAGCGCTTGGTGAACAAGCTCACCGCTGAGCGGATTGTCCGGATGTACGCGCGCAAGAGAGGCATCGCCGTGTCCGAGCAGGAGGTGGTCGTGGAGTGGGAGCGGCTCAAAGAGAAGCCCGAGAGCGAAGCCGAGATCGCGCAGTTTCTGCGCACCGCGTACCAATGGAGCGATGCGCGGTTCATCGAGCGGGTGCTGGAGCCGTTCCTCTTGCAGCAGAAAGTCAAAAACGCGCTCGTCCAGGAGTTCGGCTCAAGCGACGAGGATCTGGAGCAGGAGGCGCTCTCGGTGTACGTGCTCGCGCTTGAGGAAGGCGCCGATTTTGACGCGCTTGCGCGGCAGAACAGCTACGACGCCCGAACCGCCGATCAAGGCGGGGATTTGGGCTACTTCGGCCGGGGCGTTCTGGAGCCTGCCCTGGAGCAGGCGATTTTTGGCATGAAAATCGGCGAGGTAAGCGCGCCGGTCAAATCATCGTTCGGGTACCACGTCATCAAGCTTGAGGATCTCTTGTACGATGGCAGCGGGGTCGCGGTCAAGGCGCGCGCGCGGCACATCTTGATCCGCGAGTTTAATTTTGACGAGTGGGTGGAACAACAAAAACGCGAGCTCGCGATTTTCCGGCTCGTGCGGTAAGGCGGTGGAGCGGGATACGGGAATCGGACCCGCTTCTCTAGCTTGGGAAGCTAGCGTACTGCCATTGTACGAATCCCGCTCGTCTATTTTTTGTCTTCCCACAACCCGAGATGGTCGCGCATGATGGCGCGGTAGATGTCGCGCCGCGACACGATACCCACGAGCTTGCCGTTTTCCACCACCGGGACGCGGTGGATGCCGCTCGCCACCATCTGGGCTCCGACTTTCAGAACCGGCGTGTCCGGCTCCGCGGTAATCAAACGGTTTGCCATGACGTCCGCAACGGTTTTTTGCTCCGAGGCCGCTTGCGCCTCACCCTCGAGCCGCTCGAAATCGTAGTAGTAGTCCGAATTTTCGTAGAATTCACGGTAGCTCGGGTAGAACGAGCGGAAGATGTCTTTTTCCGACACGATGCCCACGAGCGCTCCGGTCTCGTCAACCACCGGCGCGCCGCTTATTTTGTGCTCAATCAAAAGCCGCGCCGCCTCCTTGCAGGTGAGGGTTACAAGGACTGTCACCATTTCGGTTTTCATTATCTCACGGATTTTCATGCGTCTGGAGCCACCTCCGGGGATCGAACCCGGGACCTCTGCTTTACGAAAGCATTGCTCTGCCAGCTGAGCTAAGGTGGCTCGTTTTTTGTTGGAGTGGCCTAAGAAAAAATTCGTTTTTATTTAAACTTCAGATAGACGCGAATCTATGGTATAATGTAATACGTTGGGGGACAGAAGTCAATGTATGGTTGAGTTCAAGAACGTCAGCAAAATCTACCCGGGCCAGCAGACCGCCCTCAAGAACGTGAGCCTGCGGATCGAGCCCGGAGAGTTCGTCTCCATCGTGGGCCAGAGCGGCA
Source organism: uncultured Gammaproteobacteria bacterium (assembly GCA_964606465.1). Taxonomy (GTDB): domain Bacteria; phylum Patescibacteriota; class Patescibacteriia; order UBA2169; family UBA2169; genus CG10-46-32. The sequence goes on from CAZSGI010000018.1 coordinate 7,427, forward strand.
CCGGCAAAACCACGCTCGTGCGGCTCATTTTGGCGGAGGAGCGCCCGAGCAAGGGCAGGATTGTCATCGGCGGGTGGGACATCACAGACATCAAGCCGCGCGACGTTCCCACCCTGCGGAGGCAGATCGGCGTGGTGTTCCAGGATTTCAAGCTCCTGCCGCGCAAGACGCTGTTCGAGAACGTGGCGTTCGCCTTGGAGGTGAGTGGGGAGGAGTACGACAAAATTCAAGAGATCGTCCCGCAGGTGCTGCGCATCGTTGGTTTGGAGAGCAAGATGAGTCGGTTTCCGAACCAGATTTCCGGCGGGGAGCAGCAGCGCGTGGTGGTGGCGCGGTCTTTGGCGCACCGGCCCAAGATTCTGGTCGCGGACGAGCCGACCGGAAACCTGGACTCCATCAACTCCCGCGACATCATTGAGCTCTTAAAAAAGATCAATGATTTCGGCACCACGGTGCTCTTGGTAACCCACAACCGCGAAATCGTCAACGACCTGCACCGGCGCGTCATCACCTTGGAGGACGGGGTGGTTATCAGCGATAAGCAGCGCGGCAAGTACCTGCTATGATGGGGCTTATGTTTTTGGCGCATTTCTTCGTCAAAGGCTGCGGTGCTCATCGCCGTATGATTACAATACGGCTTATTCCGCTCCTCGCCTTTTCCTTGAACTGCATCCAAAGACATAAGCCCGTGTCAGCTAATTATTTATGCTTTTCCTCTCACTCTCACGCATAGCCAAATTTTCCCTCCAGAACTTCGTCCGGAACATCTGGCTCTCCATCGTGACCATCACCATCATCGTGCTCACGCTCTTTAGCGTGACCTCGCTCGTGTTCGTGAACGCGGTCATGAACGAGGCGATCGCGCTCGTGAAATCAAAAGTGGACGTATCCGTTTACCTCAAACCGACGGTCACGGAGGAGCAGATTGCCGCGGTGCAATCGAGCCTGGAGAAAGTGCCGTACGTGACGCAGGTGCGGCACGTCACCAAATCCGAAGCCCTGGCAAAGCTGCGGGAGCAGTACAAGGATAGCCCCCTGATTCTGGAGTCGTTGAAAGAGCTGGACAACAACCCGCTCGGCGACACGCTCATCGTGAACACGCTCGAGACCGGAGACTACCAGAAGGTGATTGACGTGTTGAGCGCGACCCCGCAGTTTGCCCTTCTCATCGACAGCCAGAGCTTTGACGACAACAGCTACGTGATTGAAAAATTGGAAAAAATTTCAAACCAGCTCGTCCGCATCGGCTGGGGGGTGACGGTGTTCTTCGGCGTCATTTCGCTCCTGGTGATCGTGAATACCATCCGCATCGCCATCTACACGCACCGCGACGAAATCGGCATCATGAAGCTCGTGGGAGCTTCCAACTCGTTCGTGCGCGGGCCCTTCCTGGGGGAGGCGATCCTGTACGCGGCCATCGGCAGCGCGATTACCTTTGCCCTCGGGTACGCGGTGGCGACGTTTTCGGACCCCTACGTCGTCGGGCTTCTGGGGCAGGTTGATTTCACGCTGCTCTCGTATCTGAACCGGAACGCGGCGTACATTTTCGGAGGCGAACTCTTGGGCATTGTCCTGATATCCGTGTTTGCGACCACGCTTGCGTTGCGCCGGTATATGAGGGTATAATGGGCGGAGCCAACAATACCGAATTCTTAATCGGGGGTCGTCTAATGGTAGGACAGCGGCCTTTGAAGCCGTGAATCGGGGTTCAAATCCCTGCCCCCGAGCCAGAGATTTAAGAGAGCCAGAAGGCTCTTTTTTGATGCGGGACTTTGCAGCGAGCGAGTCGGGGCACGCACATTCGGTGCGCGTGCCCCGTTTTCTTTTTTGGTGTATACTGACCCGTAGCATGAACCACGCGCAAAAACAGAAACTCATCGGAGAAGTAAAACAGGCGCACCGCGCAGGCGATGCCGTGGAGCGCTACCACCACGCGGGGCGCGGATCGTACCTGCGCAACACCGTCTACGGCGCGAACGACGGCATCATCACCACGTTCGCGGTGGTCGCCGGAGTCGCGGGCGCGGCGCTCGAGCCGAAAATCGTGTTGATTCTCGGGTTCGCGAACCTGATTGCGGACGGCATTGCCATGGCAACCGGAAACTTTCTGGGCACGCGGAGCGAGAACCAGCTGCAGGCCAAGGAGCGCTCCATGGAAGCGTGGGAAGTGGCGAACGTCCCGGATGAAGAGCGGAAAGAGGTGGAGGACATCTACCGCGCGAAAGGGTTTCGCGGCCGCGATTTGGAGCGTATCGTTTCGGTTATCACGGCCGACAAGAATCTCTGGGTTGACGAGATGATGGTGAACGAACTCGGCATCATTCCCGGAGAGGAGGAAAGCCCTATCAAGAACGGGCTCGCAACGTTCGTCGCGTTCGTGACCGCCGGGTTCCTGCCGCTTTTGCCCTATGTGTTCGGGGTTTGGTTCGGCACCACGTTCAATACCGCGGTCATCATGACCGCTGTTGCGCTCTTTGGGGTGGGCGCGGCTCGTTCGCGGTTTACCAAAGAGCACTGGTTTGTTTCCGGGCTTGAGATGCTCGGCGTTGGCGCCATTGCCGCGGTATCCGCGTACGGAGTAGGGTATTTGCTCCAAGGCGTGGTATAGCTGATTTTAATCTGACGTTAGCTAAAAATCGCCTATTTTATAATAGGGGATTGATAGGGTGGCACATGCCGCTTGACTTTTTGGTTGATTTTTGGTATGATGACATCTATTTTGGGTCAAAATAAGCTACACTGAAATCGGCCCAAAATGGGCATACAAACCGGTCATTGACAAGACTTAGACAAGAAACTTCTCACTGACACACACTGGTCTGACAGACCAAGGAGGTGTCTCATGCGATACAGCGTCGCTCTGTTTTTCGCGGTGACGCTCGTGTGGTGTTTCGCGCAGCCTGCGCGGGCGGACAACGAGCGTCTGGTGCGGTTCCTGACTACGCTGCCGGTTTCCGCGGATCACGTCGCGGACATCACGATCCGCGACCGCGACGGGTTCGTGGTTTTCGCGGAGCGGGTGGTCGGGAGCGTGGTTGACATCCAGTTTCCGTTCGCCGCGAGCGACTTGACTGGCAACGGGGTCGTGGACTTCGACGACTTCTTCCGGTTCGCCGATGCCTTCGGCGAAGCCGGCAACGTGCGTTCGGACTTCGACCGGGACGGGGTCGTGGACTTCAATGACTTCTTCCGGTTCGCGGACCAGTTTGGGTACGCGCTTCTGGGCGGATCCGGCAAGCCGGTCGGCTCCTCGGAACGTTGCTCGTTCGCGGACAAACTGGAACGCTACGCCGGGCAGTTCGGCGCCGACCTCTCGGATCCGCGCATCCGTGCGGAAATCGCGAGGCTCCATGCCAAGCTCTCCGGTAGTTCAGAGTTCATCCAGCCGCAGTTTGGTCTGGATATGAGCGGGACTTCGGTCCTGCTCTACAATTCCATCGGCCAGAACGTCAGCAACGAGCCCTCACGGCTCGCGTCGGGTGTGTACATTGCGGTGCTTGAGGATGCGTACACGCAGTCCGTGCTCGGCGCCGCCAAACTGACGTTGCTGGACGGCAGGCTCAAAAACAGCGGGCTGCCGCTCGCTGACTACGTTCGGCAGGAGGTCGCGCGGGCGAGCCGGCTTGGCGCTGTCCGGTCTTCGGCAAAGACCGCGGCTCTCGTGGAGCTCTCGTTCAACATCAGCATCCAGAGCGCTGCGGGCGCGTTTGCCCCGGTTCAGTTTCGGCTCACGCCGCAGCCCGGGCAGACCACGGTCAGCGGGTCCATTGAGGCCTTGACCGGAGGCGCGGTGATCATCCACCGCGCTCCGCAGCCCATTACCGGGCTTGCGACGGTCACCATGCTACCAGGCGGGGCCTCCCGGATTTCCGTGGCAAGCCTGTTCACGGTTTCCGGAACGCTCCAGAGCGCCCGTATTCTGGGCGCTTCCGACAAGGTCAACGCCACCCTGGACGCTCTTACGCTCGTGGTGAGCGGCGATACGGGCGGCGACAGAGGGCAGGTGAGCGTGGAGGCGACAGATGACGCGGGCCTCTCCGGGACCACCGCGGTCTCGGTGAGGTCGCCGGTGATTACCCACAGCTTCTCTGTTTCGCCTGCGAACGCCACGGTTGCGTACGGAGCCGAGGAATCGGTTCCAGATGCCAGCGGTACGCTCGCAACGCTGTACGACGGCGCGGTTGCCGCGACCGAGCAGGTGGAGCCAGTACTCATCAGCGCCGTGCGCGGCGTGGAGCGGTACGAAGACGGGTCATCTCTCATGGTCCGGACCTACGCGTACGGCGGCATGGAGGCGATGCAGCGGATCATCGTTGCCGCGCTTCCGAACGCCGCGGTGCAGTCGCGGCTGACGCGCTACACCAGCGCCCTGGCTTCGGGGCGGGACATGGACATCCGCGTGGACGTGTCCGCCGGCGAGCCGGTGTCCCAAATCGCGCAGGCGCTCGTGACCAAGGACGGAGCAGCGCACTCCGCGTTCACCGTGGACCTCAACCAGTTCGTTGACCCGAGCCGCAGGTGGGCGGACATCCAGTTCTCGGTTCCCGTGAACACTGCAACCCGCACGGTTGCGTGGAAGATCGTGTTCGCCGGGGAGACGCTCCGCGGGGGCTCGGGAACGAGTTTTGTGGAGTTCTCGCAGGATGCGGCGCTCTCGGAGCCCGAACCGCCGCAGCCCCAGCCCCAACCCGAGCCCGAACCGCCGCCAACGCCAACACCGGTCGGGCCGAGCATTGCTGCTGCAACCGCAAACGGCGTTGCTGCCGGCGGCACGGTCATCGTTACTGCGGGTAGCCTTATCGCGCTCTCCGCGAGCGTATCGGGCACGCCTGCGCCGTCCGCAACCTGGTCGCTCGTAAGCAATGTCGCGAGCGGCGCAACCGCGTCAATCGTCGCGGCGAGCGGGAGCCTGACGCTCACCGTTTCAAACAGCGCGGGCACCCAGACACGCACGTGGACCGTGGTCGCGTTGGGTGCGCCGTGAGCTCTTTCAAGAGGTTTCGAGGGTCGCTCCCCGACACCTTGGAACCCCCCCTCCCTTCCCGCGAGCGGGCAAGGGAGAAAAGGGGCCTTTCTGCACAGCAGTTTGGCCCCTTTTTTTGTCCCTACCCGAGACTTGACAAATTATCCAAAAATAGTGTAGGATAGCTTCTTATCTATTTTTAGCTTTGTTTGGTTGCTTTTGAGGCAAAAAGTAGGTTAAAATAGCATAGCTTGCCTCTTCAATGGATTATGCGGTTCCTGCACGGGAACAAACTGCACCTAGTCCCCTTTGCCGTCGCGGTAGCGACGTTTTTGGCGGTTTTCGGCGTAGTCGCGCGGGCGAACAATGACATCTACGTTCTGGGTCAGCTGTGGAAAGCGGGGTTGCCGACCTGGCAGAGTTCAATTTCCGTTGAGGCTGGACAGGAATTCAAGATCACGAGCTTTGTCGGGAACTATTCCACCCAGGGCGTTGCCGTTTCAAGCGCCGTGCTCGTGGACGACCTCCCCCAACTCACGTCGTACGTTGCAGGCTCCGCGTTCCAGATTCTTGATAACTCCGGTGTCTGGGAGGCTTTGGCTGATGACGGAACCACGCCGTTTGGCTCAACCGGGCTTGCGGTAACCGCAGACGGGACGCTCTCCGCGCTGGAGTTCGCAAACTACAAGTACACCGTGAAGGTTGATGATTTTTTGCCGACCGGAACAACCCAGCTTTCCTGGGGCGGTCCGGTTTTTCATTTTACCGACGGTTCAGGTCCCCAGACCAAGGGCAATGTGCAGTCAACGAGCATCGCGGTTGCGAACCTGCCCGCAATCTCATCTTTCTCGCTCAATGCGAATGCCTACAAGCTGGGTGATACCATCACCGCAACCGCGGTGGGCGCATCCGGCAAGGCGGCGCACGTTGAGATTGGCTCAATCTCGTTCTCACTCGGCGGCAGCGGCTCCAACTACTCCGGAACCTACGTGGTGCAACCGGGGGACAGCGTTAGCGGAACGCCTCGCGTGTTCTTCGCGAACAACGGCAGCAATGCCGGTTCATACCGCGATGCCGCATCAAGCGTGACCATTGACGGGGTGGTGCCTCCGGCGCCGACCAACCTGGCTGCAAGCGTAAACTCCGGCACGTTGGTGGCGACACTCACCTGGACCGCGGCAAACCCGGAAACGGACGTTTCCCAGTACAACGTGTACTCAAACAACGGTTCAGGTTCAATCAATTATGTAACTCCGATGGCGACCATTCCGGTTGGCACCAACCAGTAC
>CAZSGI010000019.1:0-8611 GCA_964606465.1 uncultured Gammaproteobacteria bacterium
CCTATGCCCTTCGTCCACCTCCACTGCCACAGCCACTACTCCCTCTTGGACGGCCTTCCTAAAATTGACGACATGGTAGCGCGCGCAAAGGAGCTTGGCTCCCCGGCTTTGGCGCTCACGGACCACGGGGTGCTGTACGGGGCAATAGAGTTCTACGAGAAAGCGCGCAAGGCCGGCATCAAGCCCATCATCGGCATGGAGGGGTACCTGGCCCCCAACTCAAGGCGCGACCGCAGGCAGGGCGAAAAGCCGTACCACCAAATTCTCTACGCGAAAAATTTAACCGGCTACAAAAATTTGCTCAAGCTCTCAAGCCGGGCGCATTTGGAAGGCTTCTACTACAAGCCGCGGTTTGACAAGGAACTGCTCCAACAGTACGCGGAAGGGCTGATTGCCACCTCAAGCTGTCTGCAGGGCGAAATTCCGCAGATGATCCTCGTGGGCAACGTTGATCGGGCAGTGGCGCTCATCAAAGAGTACCAGTCTCTGTTCGGGGCCCAAAATTTTTACCTGGAGGTCCAGCCCCACCCCGAAATTCCGGAGCAGGCCAGGGTGAACGAGACGCTGCTCGCCATCGCCAAGGAGTACCGCATCCCCGCGATTGCGACCAACGACTCGCACTACCTCAAAAAGGCCGACGCCGAAGCACAGGACATCCTGGTGTGCGTGCAAACCGGCAAAACCGTGCAGGACCAAAACCGGCTCAACATGTCGGGCGTGGACCTCTCCATGAAGAGCGAGGATGAGATGGCGGCCGCATTTCCCGAAAACCCCGAGGTGATTGATGAAACCGTCAGGCTCGCGGAAAAGTGCAATGTGGAGCTCGAGCTTGACCGCTTCCACTTCCCCAAGTTTGACCCGCCCGAGGGCCTGTCCGCGGACGAGTACCTGGCAAAACTCGCCCACGACGGCTTGGTTCAAAAGTGCGGAGACCCCCCACCCGAAGGGTACGCGGAACGCGTGGAGTACGAGCTCGACATCATCAAGAAAAAAGGGTACGCGACGTACTTTCTGATTTTCGCGGACTTCACCAACTGGGCGCGCTCCCGGGGCATCATCGCCACGGTCCGCGGCAGCGCGGCAGGATCATTGGTTTCGTACGTCATCGGCATCACCACCGTTGACCCCATGATCTTCCGCCTCCCGTTCGAACGGTTCTTGAACCCCTACCGACCCTCGGCGCCGGACATTGACATGGACTTCGCGGACAACCGCCGGGGCGAGGTGCTGGACTACGTGCGCAAAAAGTACGGGGAGGACCGGGTGGCGCAAATCTGCACGTTCGGCACCATGATGGCGCGGGGCGCGGTGCGGGACGTAGGCCGCGCTTTGGGGTACCCCTACGCGTTCTGCGACCGCGTCGCCAAGATGATTCCGTTCGGCAGGCAGGGGTTTGCCATGACCATTGCGCGCGCGCTGCGCGAGTCGCCGGAGTTCGCCCTCGCCTACCAGAACGAGCCGGACGCCAAACGCCTCATTGACGTCGCCAAGCGGATTGAGGGGTGCGCGCGCCACCCGTCCGTGCACGCGGCCGGGGTCGTGATCTCCCCCACTACGCTTTCGGACTTCACGCCGCTGCAGCGGGAAACCGGCGGCGAGAACGTCATCACGCAGTACGAGATGCACGCCGCGGAAAAGTCGGGCTTGGTGAAGATGGACTTTTTGGGCATCCGCAACCTCTCCATCCTGGGCAACGCCGTCAAGCTGGTGAAAAAGACCAAGCAGGTTGACATCGAGCTGGAAAAAATCCCGTTTGACGACCCGCAGACGTTCGCCCTGCTCGCGCGGGGCCGCACCATGGGCATGTTCCAGCTCGGCGGCAGCGGCATGACCCGCTACCTCGTGGAGCTGAAGCCCTCCAAAATCACGGACATCATGGCCATGGTGGCCCTGTTCAGGCCCGGGCCCATGGAGTCCATCCCCGCGTTCATCGAGCGCAAGCACAACCCAACGCTCATCACGCACCTTGACGGGCGGCTTGAAACCATCTTGAAAGACTCCTACGGCATCATCACGTACCAGGACGACGTCTTGTACATTGCCATTGAAATCGCGGGCTACAACTGGGGAGAGGCCGACAAGCTGCGCAAGGCCATGGGTAAAAAGATCCCGGAGGAGATGGCCGCGCAGAAGGACAAGTTCATCAAGGGCTGCGTTCTGCACGGCGCGCTCACGCTTGAAAACGCGGAAAAGCTCTGGAAGCTGATTGAGCCGTTCGCGGCGTACGGGTTCAACAAGGCGCACGCGGCGTCCTACGGCGTGGTCGCCTACCAAACCGCGTACCTGAAGGCGCACTTTCCGGCCGAGTTCATGGCGGCCCTGATGACCGCGGAGTCGGACGACATCGAAAAGGTGGCGCAGGCGGTCTCCGAGTGCAAAGCCCTGGGCATCACCGTGCTCCCGCCGGACATAAACGAGAGCTTCGCGGACTTCACGGTGATTGACGATGCCACCATCAGGTTCGGCCTGTCGGCCATCAAAAACATCGGGAACCACATCGTGGACGTCATCATCGCGGAGCGGAAGGAAAACGGCGCGTTCGCGGACGTTGCGGATTTCCTGGAGCGCGTCGTGGATCGCAACCTCAACCGGAAATCCCTGGAGAGCTTCATCAAAGCCGGCGCGCTCTCGAGCCTTGCGAGCCGCGCGACGCTCTTCGCGAACATCGAAAAGCTGCTCGACTACGCGCGGAGCGCCCACGAGGCCGCCGAGCGGAACCAGGAGAGCCTCTTCGGCGCCGTGGAGAGCGGGAAACAGGGCCTCGCCCTCGCCGCATCCGAAGACGACCCGGAGCAAGCGCTCGCGTGGGAGAAGGAGCTCCTGGGGCTCTACCTCTCAAGCCACCCGCTCGCAAAGTACGAAACCACACTCGCCAAAAGCCCGAACCCGATCGCAAACATCACCCCCGAACAAAGGGAGGAAATCACGCTCTTCGGGTCCGTGCGCTCGGTAAAAGAGGTCACCACGAAGCGGGGAGACACCATGGCGTTCGCAACCGTTGACGATCTGACCGGGAGCATTGAGCTCATCATCTTTCCAAAAACCTACCACGCGCACCGCGCGCTCCTCGGGGGCGAGGGGCTCCTCGTGGTTACAGGGAAGGTGGAAAACCGTCAGGGAAAACCGCAGATACTCTGCGACCGGATCGAGCCGCTCACCGCGGAAACCGCGTCCGCATGGGAGAGGCGGCAGCCGCGCGGGGCCGAGCTGCACATACGCCTCGCTGACCCGACCGGCCGGGACGAGCTTGATCAAATCAAAAAAATATTGTACCGTGAGGGTGGGCCGACGCCCGTCATCCTCCACATCAACGGGAGCGCCAAGCTCAAGCTCCCGGTACAGGTTGACGCCGCAGGTGGCCTCACGGAAAAGCTCAAGGCGCTCATCGGAGAAGATCGGGTAACCATCGGGTAGTATGGCAATGGACATCGTCAAACAGACCAAGAAAAAGGTGGAGACTTCCAAAAAGAAGCTCGCCCAAACTATGATGCTTTCATCCTACCGCAAGCTCGCGGTGAACTTTTTGATTCTCACGGTGAACCTCATCATCATCATCCTCTACTTTTCGCTCTCCCGGGCGACGGTCGCGATCGTGCCGGCAAAGAGCGACTTTTCGCACGAAGTTTCAATCGCCATCGCCGGAGACCCCGGCGCGTCGGGGACGCCCCTCGCGATTGCGGGGTCAACCACCGCAACCGAGGTCTCCCACACCCAGACCTTTCCCGTAGACCCGACCGAGAGTGAGAGCGCGAACGCCGAGGGCGTCATCACCATCACGAATGCAACCGCGGACCGGAACCAAATTTTTGTGGCGAACACGAGGTTTCAGAATGAAGCGGGCGTCGAAATCAAGACGAAGAGGCAGGTCCAGGTGGCTCCCAGAGGGAAGGTGCAAACCGCCTCATACGCCTCCGAGCGCGGGACCGCGGGAGAAGTGGGCGTAGGCTCCGGGCGGTTCCAAGTGGTTGCCCTCCCCTACCTGAAAGATAAAATCTACGCGGAGGTGACGACACCCTTCACCGGCGGAACGGTGCGCGTCCGCACGCTCTCGGCGGGCGCGTTCGCGCAGGCGAGAGCCGAAATGGAAGCCGCCCTGCGCGAAAAGGGGTGGGAGCTGCTCTCGCAGTCGAACGCCTCCTTGCCGGGCAAAGACGCGCTCGACGTGCAAATCGTCTCCCTCGAGTCTTCCGCAGAGGCGGGAGACAAAAACGTGGAGTCGTTCTCCATTGCAGCCGCGGCCAAGGTGAGCGCCTTCACGTACGACGAACCGCGCGCCAGGGAAATCGTCAAGCAGGAGCTCGTCAAACAAATCCCGCCCGAGGACACGCTCGTTGCGTTCGACGATTCCTCGTTCAAGGCGACGCTCAATGCATCCGGCACCTCGCTCACCGCGCGCATCACGGCGCTCGTCTCGCCGAAAATTCCGGAAGAGGCGCTGAAAACGGAGGATATCATCGGCATGAACCAAGAAGAGGTGCGCGTGCACTTCACCAAAATCACGGGCATCCGCGACGTGCAGATCAAGTTCTGGCCGTTCTGGGTGCGCAGCGTTCCGAACCTCAAGGACCATGTTGACATCGAAATCAAAAAATAGCCAAAAGACCACGCCTGCCGCGCCGCAAGAACGGCCCGACGAAAGGCCGAGCCGCGACCACAAGGTGCTCGGACCAGCGCTCGACCTCTTTTTGTTTTCGGACCTCGTGGGCCCCGGGCTGCCGCTGTGGACCCCGAAAGGCACGGCGGTGCGCGAGGAACTGGATGACTTCGTGTGGGAGCTGCGCAAAAAGCGCGGCTACCAAAAGGTGGAAATCCCGCACCTCGCCAAAAAAGACCTCTACCAACGAAGCGGGCACTGGGATAAGTTCAAAGACGATTTGTTCCGCGTCAAAACGCGCGAGGGCCATGTGTTTGCGATCAAGCCCATGAACTGCCCGCACCACACGCAGATCTACGCCCGCAAGAAGTGGAGCTACCGCGAGCTGCCGCAACGGTACGCGAACACCACCTTCTGCTACCGCGACGAGCAGACCGGCGAGCTGAACGGGCTCGCGCGCACGCGCGCGTTCACGCAGGACGACGCGCACGTGTTCTGCCGCACGACCCAAACAGAGGAAGAGTTCTTGAAAATTTGGGATATCGTTGATGAGTTCTACTCCGCGTTCGGATTTGAGCTTTCCCCCGCGCTCTCCCTGTCAGACCCGAACAACATGGACACGTACCTCGGCGACGAGAAACGCTGGCAGCAGGCCGAGGATGCCTTGCGCTCGGTTGTGAAAAAGCGCAAGGTGCGCGTGCCGGAAGTGCCGGGTGAAGCCGCGTTCTACGGCCCGAAAATTGACTTCATGGCAAAGGACTCCATCGGGCGCACCTGGCAGGTGGCGACCATACAGTTGGATTTGAACATGCCCGACCGGTTCGACCTCTCGTGCGTGAACGAGCAGGGCGAGCCGGAGCGAATCGTGATGATTCACGCGGCAATCATGGGCTCCATCGAACGCTTCCTTTCTGTTCTGATTGAGCACTACGCCGGCGCGTTTCCGGCGTGGCTCGCACCAGTGCAAGCGGTACTCGCAACCGTTTCCAACGAAAAGCACCTCGCACACGCGCAAAAACTCGCGGGTGACCTTTCAGCCAAAGGTGCGCGGGTATGGGTTGATGATTCGGACGAATCAGTCGGCAAGAAAGTCCGCAACGCCGAGCGCCAAAAAATCCCCTTTACCCTGGTGATCGGGGACAAAGAAATGGCCGGCACCGACAACATCGCCGTCCGCTCCCGCGGCGAAAAGGACACGATTGATATGACGCCGGACGAGCTGCTCTCCAAACTAAAACGCGCCGAACACGGCGCGTCAAAAAAAGTTGCAAGTATGCACGCAACTCAAAATGTGCTATAATGACAGGCGTCGGAAACGAACCATCAATAAAAAACCATAAATAAAATGCATTACCATATGCGATACCACCTTATTTTTGCGATTGGGCTGGTCTTTGCGTTGGCGTTCGCGGCGCCGACTTATGCACAGAACGAACCAGCGACAACCCAAGAGCCGGCTGCAACCGAAGAAACCGTGGACGCGGCCGTGCAGGAAGCCGCGGCCGAAGAAGCCGTAGAAGCGGTCATAGAAGAAGTCGGGCTCTCTCCGGAAGCGCTCCAGGACGAAGCCGTCACCGAGCAGGATCTGGAAGCCAAGGCTCCGGGCGCTTTCCACATCTTCAAAAAGATTACGCGCACGGTCCAGCGCACCATCACGCGCGACCCCATCAAAAAAGCCGAGCTCCGCATTGAGGAAGCGCACGAGGAGCTGCTGCGCGCCAAAAAGCTGGTGGAAGAGAACCCGAATGACGAGGGTGCGCAGGAGCGCGCCCAGAAAGCGCTGGATGACTTTGAGCGCAACATTGAAAAGGTGAAAGACCACGCGGCTGACATCAAGGAAAAGAAAGCTGACCAGGCCGGCGAGTTTTTGGAGAAGATAGCCGACTTCCAGATCAAGCAGCAAAAAGTGCTCGATACGTTGGAAGAGAAGCTTCCGGAGCAGGCCTTTGCCAAAGTACAGGAAGCCAAGCAGCGGTCCATTGCGCACCAGGCGCAGGTCATGACCCAGGTTGCCCAAAACCAGGAGCAGATCGCGGAGCGTTTCAACGCGGCGTTTGCAAAGCAGCGCGGCAGCGAATTCCGAGACTTCAAAAACATTGAAATGATGGAGCAGATGTCCGAGTTCATTCCGGACGAAATGAAAGCTGCCATTGAGCAGGTAAAAACGGAAGCGCGATCCAGGTTTGAAACGCACATCAAGGAGCTGCCCGAAGACGTGCGCGGCGAATCGTTCCGGAGGTACGTGGAAAACATTTCCGGAGACCCGGTCCAGCAGATGCGGGCCCTGGACGACATCAAGTCCCAGGCCGACCTCCCGGACGAGTTCTTCGCGAACATTGAAGCCGCAAAGGAAAAAGCCATCAACAAGTTTGAAGAGCGGTTCCGAAAATTCACGGACCCCACGAACCGCGAGGCGTTCCTAGACTCGTTCGCGAGCGGCAGCCCGGAGAATTTGCGCGTCATGTCTCAGATTCAAGAGAACGTGCCCCCGGAAATCAAGCAGGAAATCAAGCGTAAGGAAACCCAGGCAATAGAGCGGTTCAAAGAAAAGTTCACCAGCGATCCGGACGCGCAGGTTCGGGCGGAAAAATTCCGCGAGCTCGCGTCCAAAATGCGCGAAAACCCGGACCCGGCGACGTTTGCGATGATTCAAAAGCTGGAATCCGAGCTCCCGCCGGACCAGAAAGCGTTCGTGGCGGGCCTGCAGCAGGAGGCGCAAGCCGGCTTCCAAGAGCGCTTCCAGCAAGAACGAGGTACGTTCATCAAACGCATCCAAAGTTTTGACCCCAACGCCATCACCCAGCTCCAGCAGTTCGGCGGAGAAGCTCCCGCGGAGCTGCAGGGGATCATCAGCCAGGCCGTGAATGAGCAGATCGACTTTACGCGGCAGCGGCTCCAAAAGTTTGACGACCCGGCGCGGTTTGAGCGGTTCAAACAGCAGATTGAGCAGAATGACGCCGTCCGGCAGCAGATTGAAGCGCGGTACGCGGACTTCGGAAGCCAGCTGCAAAACAAGGGCCAGGAAATAGAAGGGATAAAGCAGCAGATTGAGCAAGGTTTCCAGGGACGCATTGAGCAGGAACGCCAGCTACGCGCCGAACAGGGCTTGCCCGACTTTTCGCAAGAGGAGCTTTCGAACATCAAAGAGCGCTTCCTGCTGCGGCCCCAGTTGGGTGTGGAGCAAGGGGTGGTCGAACAGTTCCGCCAGGTGCAACAGCAGCAGGTCCAGCGCGAATTCCAATCCCAGCTGCGCGAGCAAGCCGTGCAGCAGGGTTTGGGGGGTGATGATCTGAAAAAATTCCTGCAAGAACAGGGGGTCAGCAAAGATCAGCAAAAAGCTTTCGAACAGGGACCGCCGCAAGGTTCGGAGCAGTTCCGCGAGTTCCAGAACGTGCCGACCGACATCCAGCAAAAGCTCCAGGAGCAATTCCAAACCCGCGAGCAAAACTTGCGGCAGCACATCGAGAATCAGGGTCAGCTACCCGAGTCGGTCCAGCAGAAAATCCGAGAGCAACAGCAACAACAGCAGCAACCACAAGGACAACAGCAGCAACAAGGTGGAACGCCCGATTTCTCCAACCGAGGCCAACCCTCGCAAACTGGGCAAGAACAGCGGTTTGACCCGAGCCAGTTTGCGCCTACTGAACGGGGTGATGCGCGGAGCTCCCAGCAGCAGCAACAACAACAATCCACCCAGCAGCAACAAAAGCAACCTTCGAGCTTCCAGCAGAACACCCAGCAGCAGGGGCAACAGCAGCAACAACCACAAGGACAACAACAGCAACAACAGCAACCTTCTAGTTTCCAGCCGCAAGCGCAGCAGCAACAGGGGCAACAACAACAGCAGAACACCCAGCAGCAGGGGCAGCAGCAACAACAACAGCAGCAGCAACCCTCAAGCTTCCAGAGTCCGAGTTCGGGAAGCTTTCGAGAGCCTTCAGGCGGGACCCAATCGCCCACGTCCTCCGGCGGCACGTCCGGAGGTTCGGGGAGCTTCTCTCCCCCCCCGTCCGGCGG
>CAZSGI010000019.1:8711-13041 GCA_964606465.1 uncultured Gammaproteobacteria bacterium
CCCCACCATCTGATTGACGTCGTTCGGCCTGGTGACGATTTTTCTGTTGCTGATTTTCAGAAACTCGCCTTTGACGCGATTGACGATATCATCAAACGCGGCAAGCTCCCCGTCATCGTGGGCGGCACCGCGCTGTACGCGTACGCGGTGATTGATAACTACCAACTGACAAACACGCCGCAAGACAGAGAGCTGCGGAAAAAACTTGCGACAAAAACGCTCCCGGAGCTGCAGGCAATGGTTCCTCCGGACGCGCTGAATCAAGATGATTACCAAAACCCGCGCCGCCTCATCCGCGCCATAGAAAAGCTGGAGGCAGGCTCACCGCTCCGCTCCGGCAAAAAGCCGCCGCAATACGCAACCCTCATCCTTGGAATTGACGTTCCGCGCGCCGAGCTCTACAAAAAAATCAACCAACGCGTTGATGCGCGCATCCAACAGGGCATGATTGAGGAAGTTGAACGTCTGCAGCAAAATGGCGTGCGTGACGAATGGCTCATAAACCTCGGGCTTGAATATCAGTGGATTACCGAGTATCTGCAAGGCACTTGGGCAAAAGACGAAATGACTGAACGCTTGAAAGGCGCGATCCACGCGTTCGCGAGGAGGCAGATGACGTGGTTTGGCCGCGACGAGCGGATGGTCTGGGTGCGCAACGCAGGAGAAGCCCACTGCGCGGCGCGTGAATTTTTGAAAAAAAAGGCGGCCTGACTCGCAGAACTTCACGAGCCAGGCCAAAGGCGTGGACGGCATCAGCAAGCCGGCTTCATCACACGTCGCGGGTTTCCGCGCACCTGTCGCAGGTCCTGTGCCGTATGGGCCCAGGAAGATACATTGCATTGCGCTCCACCCACCTGTTGCCCAGGAAAAACCGCAGGCATCGGGGACAGCGGAGCTGCCCTTCGCGGTGCGCCTGGCTGGAAAGGAGCACGGTTGGCCCCGGGTTCTTCCCTTGCGGAAGCGGTTCCCGCATGGCGATGCGTAGGTCTGTTCCTCCTGCCATAGCTACGAATCCTCCCCCAGATTCGCGTGACGGATGAGCCGTATCGGACGGCTGGAACTCTTGAACCACTCACTGCTTCGTTCGCGACGCCTCCTTACGTCTGCTTGAGTGAAAAGGACACAAAAACGGCTCCGCTTTCAGGGGAGCCGTTTTCGGAATGGAAAAATGGTTGACGCGCCGGAGCAGGAGTCCGGCTTCGCCCGATGCTCGGTTGTGGCGTTCTGATGCATCCCTTCCAGTATACCCCCACCTCCTCGCCGGGCGCAAACCGAACTTGTGGATAATCACTTTGCGAGCGCCTTTTTGAGCAGTTTTGAAACCGCAACAGGGTCAGCCTTGCCCCGCGTTTTTGCCATCACCTGACCCACAAAATACTGGAACACCGCCGCTTTGCCGCTGGTATACTCGCGAACCTGTTTAGGGTTGCTGTTGACGACACCAGCGACGATTTGGACCAGTGACCCGTCGTCCTCCATGGCGCCGAGGTCTTTCTCTCGCAGGATATCCGAAGGGTCGCCGCCGCGTGCGAGCATTTCCTCAAGGATGCGTTGAGCGTTGGACGCGTTTACCCGCGCCTCGTACACCATGGTGATGAGCTCTGCCATGTTCTCGGGGGTGATGCTCTCTTCCGAAATTGACGCGCCCGCCGCGCGCAAAACGCCGAGCAGCTTTGAGAGCAGCCAGCTCGCGAGGAGTTTTGAGAGCTTCTTTTTGTCGCGCTCCCATATCTCGTCCGCGCTCGCTTCCGGATCTCGCGACGTAAGCCACACCTTGAGCTCGGAAATCACCTCTTCCGCGTACCGCGCGAGCGTGAGATCGGCAGCGAACGTCTTCGCGTCAACCGGATTGAATCCGTATTCGTTGACAAACCGCTCACGGACCTCGCCGGGCAGTTCGGGAATCTCTCTCCTGGTGCGGGCCACCCAAGCCGCGTCAAAATTAAGCTCCGGGATGTCCGGATCCGGAAAGTACCGGTAGTCCGATGACTCCTCTTTGTCGCGCTGGGAAACGGTTTTGGCGCTGTCCTCGTCCCAGCCCCGCGTGCCCTGCTCCTCGGGCGCCCGGCCGGTTTCTTCCCACACCGCTCTCTGGCGTTTGACCTCGTACGCAAGCGCGCGTTCAACTGCCTTGAATGAGTTGAGATTTTTGACTTCAGTTTTCGGGAAAAATTCATCCGACCCCTCTGGCCGCAACGAGACATTGGCATCACACCGCAGGTGCCCTTTTTCCATGTCAGCGTCAGACACCCCGAGGTAGCGCATGATGAGCCGGAGCTCGCGCAAAAACTCGCCCGCCTCCTCCGGGCTCCGGATGTCGGCCTCGGTTACGATTTCCAAAAGCGGCGTGCCGGCACGGTTAAAATCCACGAATGATTCGCCCTTGTTATTGTGCAAAAGTTTGGCCGCGTCCTCTTCCAAATGCAACCGGTGGATACGGACCGTACGCCTCTCGCCACCCATGACCACGGTCATTGACCCTTTCACGCCGATGGGCTCGTCGTACTGCGAGATTTGGTACGCTTTTGGCAGGTCCGGGTAAAAGTAGTGCTTGCGGTCAAATTTTGAATGGCGGGGAATTTCGCAGTGCAAGGCGAGCGCGGTCAAAACGGCCCACGCAATGGCCTGCTTGTTGGGAAGGGGCAAGGTGCCCGGGTGCCCCAGGCAGATGGGGCAGATGGCGGTGTTTGGCTCCGCATTTTCTCCGGCGTTTGAGCACGAGCAGAACATCTTGCTCTTGGTTTTCAGCTGAACATGTATCTCTAAACCAATGACGGTTTCAAGCTTCATATATATCCTAGATTACCACAAAAAATCCAACAAAAAAAGGGGGGTGCCACACTCATGGCAACCCCCGCGGCAACCCCAGCCTCATCAGTGGACCGCGCGCCGCGCCGGAGCATGGGTAAGCTCCATGGCAAGGACCGAGAGGCACACGAACACTCCATCCAGAACGAACGCAACCGCGAACGAGAGCGGGAACGCTCCCAAGGGATGCACGCCCGCCTCCCAGAAGACGAACCCTCCGGGAATCCAGCACGCGGATACCGCAAGCGCGAGTGAGAAAAAGAGCGCACCCATCAGAGAACCATCCTCTCAATTGACGCCGGGCAGACCCTCGGGTATGCCCAGCACGTCGCTCGTGAAGGCTCCGGCAACGATGCCGAAGAAGCATCCCGCAACCATGATGGCGGCCGCGCCAAGCGCGGACTCTATGCAGGATGCGACAAGAACCGCAGTCAAGAGGACCAGCGCGAACGGCACGGACGGCACGAAGAGCCGCAAGCCGGGCTCCTTACAAACCTCGGGGACGCGCACGACCGAGCGATGCGCTGCAGGTCCTGCGTCGGGCGAAGCCAGTATCGCAGCAGGCATGGTTTTGCCTCCGTATTGAAGTGTACGAAAAAGAACTTCCCTCCCGCATGACACAACGTATATCACTAAACTCAAAAATCGTCAATTGCGCACGTACTCGGCAATTATAAATACATGCCCATCGCTCTCTGCGGGCTCGGTGCGCGAAACTTCCTTGAATTCCGAGTAATCTGGAAAAAACGTGTCAGCGTCAAACGTTCCTTCCACGTGCGTCAGGTACAGCTTATCCAGGTATGGCATTGCTGCCTGATAGATTTCCCCTCCGCCAATCACGAAAATCTCTTCCTGGTCATGCTTTTTAGCTTCTAGGATGGCGTCTTCAACTGACGAAACCACAACACAGCCGTCCGCGCGGTAGCCCGGAGAGCGGGTGATGACCATGTTGACGCGGCCCGGCAACGCCCGTCCGATTGACTCGTGCGTCTTGCGGCCCATGATGATCGGGTGGCCCATGGTAACCGCCTTGAAGTACTGCTGCTCACCCGGAATCTTCCATGGAATCTTTCCGTCTTTTCCCAATTCCCTGTTTTTTCCGATTGCCGCAATGGCGCTGATGACTGGTTTGCTCATGCCGCCATTATACCGCAATCGGAGCTTTTATGGCAGGGTGCGGGTCATAGCCGACCAGCTCAAAATCGCCAAACGTGAATTCAAAGATATTTTTGACCGCGGGGTTGATGCGCATCTCGGGCAGCGGCCGCGGCGCGCGAGAGAGCTGCTCGTTGACCTGCTCAAAGTGGTTGCGGTAGATGTGCGCGTCCCCGAGGATGTGCACGAACTCGGCCGGAACCAAATCGCACACCTGCGCCACCATCATGGTGAGGAGCGAGTACGAGGCGATGTTGAACGGCACGCCCAAAAACATGTCGCAGCTGCGCTGGTACAGGAGGCACGAGAGCTTGCCGTTTGCCACGTAGAACTGGAAAAACGTGTGGCACGGCGGCAAGGCCATCTT
>CAZSGI010000020.1:0-12589 GCA_964606465.1 uncultured Gammaproteobacteria bacterium
CGCCGGTTGAGATGATCCGGATGTCCAGCGCCACGAGCCGGCGTGCGAACTCCACGAGGCCAGTCTTGTCCGAAACGCTGACGAACGCTCGCTCCACTCGGTTCATTCCTTAATCCTCCAGGGAAGGGTTTCGCCAGCCAGATACGGACGCGCATCGCCGTACCGTGCCGGAACGATCCATGGTTCGGGTACCAGCGTGAGTGTTCCTTCGTTCAGAGGCCGCCCGTAGAACCGGGCGCCGAACTCCGAAACGAACGGCCCAAACCGATGGCGCGCGCGCATCTCGTCAAACACTTGAAATAGCCGCGGTACGAGGACAGGCCCGCTAAACACGCCAGCGCACCCTTCCGCGCACTCCTTGTCGTCCACGCCCCAGACAGCCGTGTCTGAACCGAAGAAGAATTTAGGGTTGCCGCTTATGGCAGCAGCACGGAGAGCCGCGCGATCCTCAAACCGCTTCGCCACGGGCATGCAGAAGTTATGTGGCCGCAGTTTGCCGGCCAACACGTCGTTGGTGGTGAGTTCCAAGTGCTGCAGGGTGATGGTCGCGGCCACCGTATCCGGAAGCCTGCGCACCATGTGCACCGCAGCAGCCGTGGTGATGTGCTCCAGCACGACCTTGAGCCGCGGGAAGTCGCGCACCACCTGCTCCAGAATCCGGAGGAACAGGAACTCGCGGTCCATGATGTAGTCGTGCTCGCCGGAGACCTCCCCGTGCAGCTCCAGCACGCCGCCCCGGTCCTGGATGACTTCAAACTGCGGGTAGTACCGCTGCATTTCGTAGTACAGCAGCCCGTCCTCGGCGTGGGATGTACCACCGCGCGGGTATCCTTTGAAGACGCCAAACCCGGCGTCAAACGATTCTTCCATGTCCCGCTGGGTGAGCCGATCTAGAAGCTTGAGCGCCAGGATGGGCTCAAAGCCCGGACCAGACTCTGCCAGGATTTGAGACTTGTACGCATGGCCTGTATCCGCGTCTGAGGCAGGGGGCTTGATGTTGCACATGGCGATCGCGCGCGCAAACTGCCGCCTCATGATCTCAACCATGAGCGCCAAAAACCGCTCCTGCCGGAAATGTGCGTGCCAGTCGTCTGGCTTGCGGAAAGTAACAGCGTCTCTGGTTCCCATGCTATCCTCTCTATACTGCTCTATGCAGCTCTGAAACGTGTCTGATACCATCACGCTCCATGAGCCGGAGCAGGCCGATGTTGATGCGGGCAGCCACGAACGGGCCCTCGTACACGAACGACGTGAGAAGCTGGACGAGGTTCGCTCCAGCCTTGAGCATGTCGTACGCGTCCTGGGCCGTAAAAATGCCACCCACGCCGATGATGACGAAGTCATCCGGCACACGGGCGCGGATGTAGCGAACCACCTCCAGAACGCGCGGCTTGAGTCCGGGCCAGGAGAGCCCGCCTGCTTGATTGATCTTCGTCTTGAGTCCTTTGCGATTCGTGGTGGTGTTGCCTATCACGATGCCGATACAAACCCTGACGCATACCTCAATGATAACATCCAGTTCGTCCCAAGAACGATCCGGATCTATCTTGAGGAGCAGCATCTTCGGTTCCCCGCCAACAGCATCGGCCCGACCGTCCACCAAACCACGAATCCTAAACAAGAGCGGGTCCAGATGCTCCTCTCTCTGGAGGTTTCGCAGTCCAGGACTGTTCGGCGAGCTTAGATTGATGACAATGTAGTCAACGCACCCATAGAGCTCATAGACAACAACGCAGCAGTCATTCGCAGCCTTGTTGAGCGGCGTGACCGGCGCCTTCGAAGCATTGAGCCCAACAGGTACGCGCGTCTTTTGCATAAGACGCTTCCTGGTTGCAGCAGCGCCTGGGTTGTTGAATTTCATCCGGTTGATAATCCCGCGATCGCGCCAGAGCCGGAACATGCGCGGTCGTGGGTTGCCCGGCTCCGCTTCCGGAGTTATGCCGCCGATTTCAATGGAGCCGAACCCGCATGCCGCAAGGCCGGCAATCGCCTCCGCGTACTTGTCGAATCCCGCGGCAAGGCCTACGGGATTGTGGTAGACCTTCTGGAAAAAAATCTGCGAGAGCCGCTCGTCACGGACGGCGCCGACAAGCGACACAAACCAGCGCAGCGGGCCGAACCAGCCGATGAAGCGCAAGGCTAGGATGCCAAGCTTGTGCGCCCGCTCCGCGTCGTTCCAGGAAATCGCGAACAGAAACGGGCGCACGAAGGTCTTGTAGACAGCCGTGCCCACCCAGACTACCGCCTCATGAAAATACCGCATCCATCGCCCTTCCATGCCACACCTGCCTTTCTTGGCTAAAATGTCAACGTACTGTGTGAATTTTATTTCTTAAATCCTCACCCAACCTTATCTGAAAAAGGCAAAAAACGCAAACCAAAAACGCCTGCTGATTTCAGCGGGCGTTTGTGGTGCCGGGAGTGGGATTTGAACCCACACGGGCTTGCGCCCAACGGATTTTAAGTCCGTCCTGGCTACCAGTTACAGCACCCCGGCGCATGTCGGGTTATTTTAATGACCAGCCTCCCGAAGCCTTGGTGTAGGATGGAGCGGATAACGGGACTCGAACCCGTATCGCCTCCTTGGCAAGGAGGCATAATAGCCCTTATACGATATCCGCGCGCGTCATAATCGCGTACGCCAAAAAGTATATCAAATCATGCCTTTTTGTAAAGGTATGTTGCCCGGCACTTCCAATACGGGGGAATAATTAAGAAACTTTCTTCGCCAATGTTTCAAAAATCTTCCGGCTCACAAGCATGTTCCGTACGTAATCCCGGTACCGCGGGCTTTCAAGCTGCGCCGCGATTTCGGGCTTTGCCCGGTACGCTTTTTTGGCGATGTCCAATTCCTGTGTTACCTCGTCATCGCTCACTGAAACATTTTCCCGCTTGCCGAACTCCCGGCCAACGAGGCTGACCTTGATGCGGTGCTCGGCTTTGGGGCGGAGTTCGCGCGACAAATCTTCTTTTGACTTCTTGATGCTCGTCAAGTAGTCGTCAAAATGCATGCCCTGCCGGAGGACATTCTGCTCAAGCTCGGCGAGCATCTTTTGCACCTCGCCCGTAAGGAGCGTCTCCGGCAGTTCTCCAATCTCCGAGCGCTTGACCAGCTCGTCCATGGCAGCCATCTCAAACCGTTCAGCCTCCTCGCGCTCTTTCTCGTGCTGCAGGCTCTCGCGGATCTGCTTGCGCAAACCCTCCGCGGTCTGGCTGTGCCCCAAATCTTTCGCAAATACATCATTCACCTCCGGCAAGGTGCGCTCAAACACCTGTGTAACCACCACTGAAAACTGCGCAGTCTTTCCGGCCAGAGACTTCTCGTAGTATTGGTCAGGAAACTTCAGCTCAAATTCTTTGGTGCCGCCCGCTTTCAAACCAATAACTTGCTCCTCAAATCCTGGAATAAACCTGCCTTCCCCGAGAATCAAAGGAAAGTCTTTTGATGTGCCGTTTTCAATCAGCACAGTACCGCGTTTCACCTCTAAATCTATCACCACTTTGTCGCCCTGCGCGGCGGCGCGATCAACAGCCGCTTCTGAAACGCGCATTTCGCGCAAGTTGCCAATGGCTTTCAGAACCTCTTCGTCCGTGGCTCGCACGGATTTCTTTTCCAGCCTGATTTTTGAAGCATCGCCCAAGGTGACACTCGGGAGCAGGGTAATGGTTGCTTTGTAGGAAACGCCGAAAGGCGGCACCATTCTGGTGATGCTGATGTCTGGGGTCCCCGCAACATCCAGGTCCCGTTCAGCGACAGCCGCTTCAAGGGTGCGTCCCACAACGGACTGCAAGGCCTCCTCGTAAATGGTAGCCTCGCCGCCAACGTGGCGGCTCACCACGTCGTACGGGGCCGTGCCTTTGCGGAATCCGGGAATGTCCGCGCGCTCGCTCAAGCGTTTGGCGGCGCGCCGCAAATCCTGCTCAATATCGCCCCGCTCAAGTTCTATTGAGAGCTCCACTACTCCGGCGTTTTGGCTTTCTTCCGCGATGCGCATGAACGTCTAGCATACCGTATCACGCACACTCGTGCAAACGGGGCTGCTTTCCGCAGAGCTTTCCTATGGCAACCATGATTCGGTCAGTGACCTCGTACAGGAGTTCGCGCGTGACGGGCAGCGTTCGGTACGCGGCGAGGTCCACGGGCCTGCCGAAGCGGATGGTGGCTCGGTTGCGCTTGATGAAGAACTCGCGGATCGCGTCCCACACCGTCGAAACTGACGGCCCCTGGTACCCCACCGGAATAACCGGCGCGCCGGTTGCGAGCGCGAGCCGCGCCGCGCCGGTCTTTCCCAAACCCAAAACGCGCAAATCCGTGTTGCGCGTCCCTTCGGGGTAGACGGCAACCGCCTCTCGTCGGCGCAGCACGGCTTCGGCATCCAAGAGCACCCTCGCCGGAGCTCGCCAATCAATGAGCAGCGTGGCGAGCGCGTTGCGCATGGGTCTGGTCCACCATGTACCCCACCAGTAATCATCGCGCGCGATAAACCACACCGGCACCCGGTTTTTGAGGTACGAGAGCGACCCCAAAAGCCACTGGTCCGGGATGCTCACGTGGTTGCCGGCGAAAATAAACGGGCCGCGCGCAGGAATGTTATCAAGCCCTTCGGCACGCGCGAGCAGTAGGCGGTACGTGAGCGGAAAGATGGGCCGCAGCGTGGGGTACAATGTGCGCGGCATACGACGCTTAGACTAAAAAGCTTACCATCAAGAGCGCAACGATGTTCATCACCTTGATCATGGGGTTGATGGCCGGACCGGCGGTGTCTTTGTACGGATCGCCGACCGTATCTCCGGTTACGCTCGCCGCGTGCGACTCGCTCCCCTTGCCGCCGTGCTCCCCGCGCTCAATCAGCTTCTTGGCGTTGTCCCAGGCCGCGCCGCCCGTGGTCATGGAAATGGCCACGAACAAACCGGTTACGATTGACCCCACGAGCGCGCCGCCCAGGGCGAGGGGGCCCAAGAGCCACCCCACGATGATGGGCGAGAGCACGGGAATGAGCGCCGGAACAAACATCTGCCGCAGCGCGTCGCGGGTGACGATGTCAACGCACGTGCCGTACTCCGGCTGCGCACGCCCCTCCATAAGCCCGGCAATCTCCCTGAACTGCCTGCGCACCTCTTCCACCACCTTGCCCGCGGTCTTTGAAACCGCTTCCATCACGAGCGCGGCGAAGTAGTACGGCAGCGCGCCGCCCACGAAGAGCCCGATAATCACGAGCGGGTCCGAAAGCCGGAACAGGAGCTCGCGGCCGTGCAGCAGGAACTCCTGGGAGTACGAAGCGAAGAGCACGAGCGCGGCCAACCCCGCGCTGCCGATAGCGTAGCCCTTGGTGACGGCCTTGGTGGTGTTGCCCACGGCATCCAGCTTGTCCGTCACCTCGCGCACCTCTTTCGGCAGGCTCGCCATTTCCGCAATGCCGCCCGCGTTGTCCGTAATGGGGCCGAACGCGTCCACCGCGACAATCATGCCGGCCAAGGAGAGCATGGAAACCGCGGCAACCGCGATGCCGTAGAGCTCGCCGAGCGCGTACGAACCCCAGATCCCCAAAGCAATCACCGCAACCGGCAGCGCGGTTGCGCGCATGGAGAGCCCGAGCCCGGCGATGACATTCGGGCCGTGCCCTTTGGTGGAAGCTTCGGCAATGGTTTTAACCGGCTGGTACCGATCCGACGTGTAGTACTCGGTGATGATGACGAGGAGCGTGGTTACGCCTAAACCCACGAGGGACGCGTAGAACAGGTTAATCGGGAGGTAGTGTCCGTTTCCGTCCAAGAGCCGCATGGTCGCGTAGTAAAAACCGAGCGCCGCGAGTAAGCCCGAGACCACGAGGCCCTTGTAGAGCGCGGCCATGATGTTTCCCGTGCGCCCGAGCCGCACGAAACCGAGCCCGAGGATGGACGCCACGATAGAGATGCCGCCCAAGACGAGCGGGTATAGAATCGCATTCTCAAAATCCGGAAACACGAGCGTCCCCAGGAGCATAGCCGCGACTGACGTGACCGCGTACGTCTCAAAAAGGTCTGCCGCCATGCCCGCGGTGTCGCCGACGTTGTCGCCGACGTTGTCCGCAATTACGGCCGGGTTGCGGGGGTCGTCCTCGGGAATGTTCTTCTCGACCTTGCCCACCAAATCGGCGCCCACGTCAGCGGCTTTGGTGTAGATGCCCCCGCCCAGTCGGGCGAAAATCGAAATCAAGCTGCCCCCGAACCCCAAGCCGATGAGCGCGTTCACGTCGCGCGTAACCGCGTAGAACCCGGCGACCCCCAGGAGACCCAAGCCAACCACCAAGAGCCCGGTAACCGCGCCGCCGCGTACCGCGACGGCCATCGCCTTCGACAACCCGCGGCTCGCGGCGTGCGCCACGCGCACGTTCGCGCGGACCGCCACGTTCATGCCCACGTACCCCGCAACCGCGGAAAAGAGGGCGCCGACCAAAAATCCGGCTGCCATGCGCCAGGAAAGCCCGAACCCGATCACGAAAAACACCAAGAGCGCAACCACCGCGATGGTGCGGTACTGGCGGTTGAGGTACGCCTGCGATCCTTTTTGTATTGCTTCCGCGATTCGGCGCATCTTATCATCTCCGGCCTTGCGCCCGAGCACCCACCCTGCCAGAATCGCTCCCGCAACAATGGCGAGTGCAGATGAGCCGAGTGAAAAGAGAAGGTACGTAGACATAAAATTAGTTATTGGTTATCGCGGCTTATTCTTTGAATTGGTCAGCGTTCCCGCTGCTATCTTTTTTTTCATCTCTTTCTTGGGGTTCTCCTCCGGTAACCACAAGAGCCTTTTCACCTTCTTCCTTGGGTTCCTCTGGATCTTCTTTCTTTTCAGCCTCTTCTGAACCTTCAGCCAAAGCCTCGGGAGCGCTGCCCGGAGCCTGCTTGATGTCAATCTTCCAGCCGCTCAAGCTCGAGGCGAGGCGAACGTTCTGGCCGTGCTTGCCGATTGCCAGAGAGAACTGGTCGTCCGCCACGAACGCCTCGGCGGTCCGGCTCTCTTCGTGGAGCACCACATCCAGCACCTTTGCCGGTGAGAGCGCGTTCTTGATGAACGCAACGTCATCCGCGTCCCACGCAATGATGTCGATTTTTTCTCCGCTCATCTCGTTGATGACGAACTGCACGCGCGTGCCGCGCTGCCCAACGCACGAACCCACCGGATCCACGTTCTCCTCCTCGGTCGCAACCGCGACCTTGGAACGCGAACCCGGCTCGCGGGCGATGGCCTTAATCTCAACGGCTCCGTCCGCAATTTCGGGAACCTCCATCTCGAACAGCTTGCGCACGAGCTCGCGCGCGGCGCGGGAGACAACCACCTCGGGCCCGCGGTTTGAGGTGGCCACGGACTTGATGAAAAACCGGAGCTGGCTGCCCGGGCTGTAGCGTTCGCTGCGGACCTGCTCAGGGGGCGGCATGATGGCGGTAGCCTGGCCGATATCAACCAGCACGTTGCCCGCCTCCATGCGCTGCACCGTGCCGTTCACGAGCTGCCCTTCCTTGTCCTTGTACTCGTTGAATACCACCTCCCGCTCTGCCTCGCGCAGGCGCTGAATGATCACCTGCTTGGCGGTCTGCGCCGCCATGCGCCCGAACTCTCCGGGGACCTCAAGCTCCTGCACCAGTTCTTCACCGAGCAGAGCGTCGGGCTTGATTTCCTTTGCCTGCGAAATCATAATCTGGGTCTTTGGGTTGAACCGCTCTTCTTCCTCTTCGCCCGACGCAACCTCGGAGGAGGGTTCCTGGGCCGTTTCACCAGATTTCCCTAAAACCCCCTCTTCCGCTTCCTTCTTCTCATCAGCGCTCCCCTCGCTAACGACGTTCCCCTCTTCGTCAAGCTCCTGGTCCTCTACCACGGTTTTTACGTCGTACACCCGGATGCCCATGGTCTCGGGATTGAAATCAACCTTGAGGTTCTGCATGCGGTTCCCGAAATCCTTGCGGTACGCCGCGGCGAGCGCCTGCTCAATGGTGGAAAGCACCGCCTCAACCGGAATGTGTTTTTCGTCGCAGATTGCTTTGATTGCCTGCAGTACTTCTTTGGACATGTGGTTAGAAAAAATGGCTAGTCTACTATCGTATACTAGCCTGCTGGCATGATAGCACGCACGCGGTAGTGTTGGCAAGATACCGCTTGGGGACGCAAGAAACACCCCGCTCGCGCGAGCGGGGTGTTTCGGTTAAAACATTGGCGGAGGGGGAGGGGGTACATCGTCCGGATCGTCAAACCGAAACGGAGGCTCGTAGCGCGGCGGTTCACTCGGTGGAGGCGGTACATCTTCCTTCTTCTTCTGCTCGCCTCCTCCCGGCGCGCCGCCCGAGGGACGTTCAGCGCCCGCGGGCTCTTCCGCGGGCAGGCGGGACGTTCCGGGAGCTTGGCCCGTTGAACTGCCCTCGTCTTCTTCGCGGAAAATGTTCACCACGCGCTCCCCGAGCTGCGCCCGCTTCTCCTGGATGTACCACACCAGAATAGAAAGCAAAAGAAAGACGAGAATGACGATGCCGATAATCAGGGACGTATTGAGTGTGAACTCCCGGGGTGCTTGGTCGGTCCGCCGGACCACGGCGCCCGGCGCGATCTCCACCACCTCGCCACCTTCTCCCGCGCCGCCATCCAGAGGAGCAACCGCAACTTCGTCCGGCGCCCTGGTTTCTCCGAGCACGCCCTCATCATCCGCAACCACGCGACCCGCGCGGTCTGTCTCTCCTGCCTCGGGCAGCACATCCGGAACAACAGGCGCAACGGGAGCACCCGGCGCAGCCAAATCGTCTTTCACCGAGAGCGGCTTGGGGGGCTCTGGTGAAGAAACCGAAATCGGCGGGGTTGGTTCTTCCTTCTGCCCCTCGCCCGCAGCTTCGGCGCGCGCCTCGCCTCGCTCGCCAGGAGCTTGCCCGCTCACCGAAACACCGGATGCCGCCTCGCCGACCTGCCAGAAGACGGGAGTTGAGTTGTTGGAGAGCTTTCCGCGGTCAGACGCAAACGCCTCAATGGTGTGCCTGCCCAAGCGCAAAGGAGCAGGCGGCTGCCATGCAAAATTGATTACCCCAGAGGCATCAGTACCGAGCGGAATGCGCTGCGCGACCGTACCGTCAACCACGATTGAAACAATGAGCCCGTTCTTGGCGATTCCGGTAACAAACGGGCGGTCAATGCCCGAATCTGCGTTCACCACGGGCCGGAAGAGAATCGGAGCCGGCGTGGCCGGAAAGATGGTGACGACCACCGGGCTTGCGACGAAGCTCTCTTTTCCGCGCGAATCGCGGGCAACGGCTGTGATGGCGTGCTCGCCGAGCCCCAACCCCTCCAGCTCAACGCCAAAACTGCCGGTGCCTGAGCGGTGATTTTTGACCTTGACGCGCGCTCGCTCGGCGCCATCAACCAAAACCCTGATGAGCGAATCGTTGCGCGCCACGCCCCCGGCCCACACCCGATCCCATCCAAGCTCTTCGTGGGCGCGCGGAACCAAGAGGGTCGGCGCCGGGTTTGGGATGATCGTAACAAGCGTCACGAGGCTCGGATCCGAAAGCTCGCCGCTCTCGGCGTCGCGGGAGCGCAACTGGATGGCGTGGCCGCCCGAGCCCAGCGGTAGAAACGGCGCGTAGGAGAAGCGGCCGCCTGAAACGCGCGCGGTTCCGTTGAGTGCGCCGTCAATGAACACCAGCACCTCACTTGCGCCGGGCGCGCTCCCGGAAATGGCGGGCATGGGGGAGTCAAACCGCGCGGCAGGCGATGGAGCCAAGAGTACCGGCGCTCCCGCCGCGCGGACGCCCGGCGCGGGCGCCAACAGGAAAACAGCGCTCGCAAACATCCCGAGCGAGAGCGTCATCAGAGCATGCGTTCCGTTGCGGAGAAAAGAACAGTTTACGAACGGGCGTGGTGCAATGGTCATAGTATGGCAATCCGATCCTCCTTGGGGATTGGTCTTATGCAGAAAAGGCAAGCAGCCAAATGCTCATGCCTCTTCTATGCTTGTTGGTGATAGAAAAGGGATAAGGTTTGGGCTGCTTGCCTCCTGGTGCTCCTTGACTATGTCCATGAAAGGAACTACCTATATTGTAACCCAAAAAAACAAAAAGCAAAACACTGAAATCCCCCGAAAAATGAGCGTTTGTGGGTAACGGTGTGTATAGCCTATGGATAAAACAGCGCACCTTTTGAATCCGCTCGCTTCAAATTGGGCTTTGGTGGTGGCGGATGTAGAGCTTTTTAGGGGAAGACCCCGGGCTGATTGAGACTACGTCAACTCTGAAATTTTCTATCTCATTTAGGCTAACGTAAGCAAAAATAGTCTTTTGGAGCTTTTTCTGCTTTTCAAAATCAACCGCATGCTCCGGCAACCCGCGGAGGTTTTTGAGCCTGGTTTTTACCTCAACAAAAACGATCTGATCTCCGTCCTTGGCAATAATATCAATCTCGCCGAACCTGCTCGTGAAGTGCTTTTTGAGTATATAAAAGCCGCGGCGTGACAGGTACCAGGCTGCCACGTTTTCCCCCCAGCTCCCCAGGTTTTGGGTAACAGAACCCATTACCCAAGGTAGTTACGCTTTCCGGCTTCGCGGCTCACCGCTTCCCGGCGTTTGGGGACAACCCGGATGCGATAATTAAGCACTAAAGTTAGCCAAAATACCAAAACGACTGCCCAAATGAGAATAAAAACAGGGGCACTCAAGTACACGGTGTTAATTTGCCTCAAGCCGTACAGGATAATTCCGATTAACCCCATGGTCCAGGCAAAAGAGCTGTAGTTTGCAGCTGATTTTTTGGCGAACCTATCCCCTTTTCTGGCTCCCAGGCGGACAACAACCGCAACCGCAATTATGGCAATGCTTACCCCCACAAAAACCAGGGCAAGATCAGAGGTAAACGGTCCGGGATTCCGGTTAAAGAGGTATGCCGGGGAGAGTAAATGCAACAACGTGCTCATAGTTACTGCTGCCTGAAAACCATGCCGTAGTGAAATTTACCAGCGCCCACATCTGCCTGTTTCACAAACCCCGCACCAGATGCAAGTTGCACCGCTTCCTCGGGGCTGACGCGGGACCGGGGCGAGGGGCCGATGCCGGTTTGTCCGGGCAGCCAATCAACCACGAGCAGGACGCCGCCGCTCTTGAGCGCGCGCTTCGCCTCCGCAAATACCGTCCGCTTATCTCCAAGCAAAAATAGCGTATTCACCAGCAGCACGGCGTCGAGGGACGCATCCGCAATCCGCGTCGCGCCAGGAACCTCCAGATCAGACCACACGGTGATGATATTGGTAATGCCCTCTACCTGCACTTCTTTCTTGACCTGCTCCAAAACCGCCTTTTGCACATCAACCGCATACACCCTGCCCTTTTGTCCGACCGCGCGGCTTGCGGCAAATGACATGTACCCAGAGCCGCACCCCAAATCTCCCACCTGCGAGCCTGGGGTGAGTTTCATCTGCGTAATGAGGGAATCCGGATTGAGGAATTGCGCGTCTTGGTTCGGCATGTGGGTAGTATACCAGAACCAGTTGACTCTGTTAACGATGGTGCTACACTTGGAGTGTTTGCGCGGAAACCGAAACTGACCTTTTCATGCAGCACTCACCGTAAGGAGGCACAAGATGTCGGGAGAAGTGTGGGTGGTGAGGGACCCGGCGTACGGAGACAACGGCAAGGCAAAGGTCGTGGATTACCTTACCGGCGATCCGCGCGTGCGGGCGGTTGTTCGGTGGCAGGGCGGCGACAACGCCGGACACACGGTTGTTGTGGGCAAAAAGAAATTCGCCCTCCATTACCTGCCGTGCGGCGTCATACGGGCGCACGAACGCCCCCTCAAGAGCGTGATGGGTCGGGGCATGGCGGTGAGCCTCGGGCGCCTCTTCGCGGAGATTGACAAACTCGCACGTGAGGGAATCAGCGTCACTCCAGAGAACCTGCTCATATCCGAAGGCGCACAGCTCACGTTCCCGTACCACATGGCGTTGGAGCGGGCGCGGGAGAGCGGTGCGGCCAAACGGGGCACCACTGCCAGAGGGGTTGGGCCCACCTACGCAGCCTCATGCCTGTACCAAAAAGTGA
The DNA here is from genome assembly GCA_964606465.1 of uncultured Gammaproteobacteria bacterium. Classification (GTDB taxonomy): domain Bacteria; phylum Patescibacteriota; class Patescibacteriia; order UBA2169; family UBA2169; genus CG10-46-32. The sequence continues at coordinate 12,046 of CAZSGI010000020.1, forward strand.
TGGCATGCGACGTGCGCGACCTTGCTGTTGTCAGGAGGCGCATTGAAGAACCAAACGGCTGGGCCGCGAGCATCCTGCGTGACCAGTACTACGAACAAGAGATCTTTCCTGATGAAACCATGGATGAGGTTCGTAGGTACCGCGACCGGCTGCTGCCGTTCCTTGGCAATGAAATCCTGTACCTCAACGAGCTGCTCGCGGACGGAGCGCTGGTCGTGTGCGAGGGCGCCCAGGGCGGCATGCTGGACCGGGACCTCGGCATCCGCGGGGGAACGGCCTCGCACACCTGGACCGGATCCATCCAGTCAGGCTGCGGCATTGATCCGCGGCAATGGGTTACGCGCGACATTGCCGTGGTCAAGGCGTACACGAGCCGCGTGGGCATGGGCCACTTTGTTCCGGAAATCCACAGGCCGCTCGCTGACCGTATCCGCGAGGTCGGCAACGAGTACGGCACCACCACAGGCAGACCGCGCCAGGTTGGCTGGCCAGACCACGTGGTAGCGCGCTTCTGCGCCATGGTGGGCAGGCCCACAGAGCTTGC
>CAZSGI010000021.1:0-11898 GCA_964606465.1 uncultured Gammaproteobacteria bacterium
GATTGACGAGCGCCATAGGCACCGCTATGAGTTCAACAACGCGTACCGCAAGCGGTTGGAAGCGGCGGGGTTGGTCATTTCGGGAGTGAGTCCGGATAACCGGATTGTGGAAATCATTGAGCTTCCGGATCATCCCTTTTTTATAGGAACCCAGTTCCATCCGGAGTTCAAGTCCCGTCCGCTTACGCCGCACCCCTTGTTTCGGGAGTTTGTGAAAGCGAGCTTGAGGAAGAAAAAATAGTAACCCCTGATTTCCAAAAAGAAAAGAGGCTCATCCCGGAGGATGAGCCTCTTGAGTCGGCGTTGCCGACAGTTGGATCAGTTGGCTGCTGCCTCCTCTTGGCGCAGCCAGTCGAACAATCTTCCCGCCTCAAACGAAGCAAGGAGCTGGTCAACGTGCCACTTCAGGTAGTCCCCGAAAGGGTTGGTGCCTAGCCGGTTCCGTTCGTCTGTGTGGCACCAGAACGGCCTATCGATCATGTTGAAGCCGTTCAGCTTCTCCTTGCGCGTCCGCAGGAACTCCACGGTGTCTGCCACGAGCTCGTTGAAGAGCGGGAACGTCCCCGTGTCGGTGAAACTCGCGAGGACGAAGAAGAACGGGACGCCATTCTTGAAGCCGAGGGCATAGGGGTCAATGGCGCGGAGCCACTGGATGTCTTCCCAGTCCTTGCCTGCCTGGTCGTGGTACGGCGTGGCGATGACCACGTAGTCAAAGCGCTCCACGGCCTTCCGCATGCGGCGCGCCACCTGCGGCGGAATCGTTTCGCCTCTGTACTGCTTGAGCGTCCGGATTCTGCGGTTGAAGAGCTGGAACGTGTCGCACCACCGCTGGCTCGGGAAGAGCCTGCAGAAGTGCTTCACCGCGGCATGCGGATGCGGGTCTGCGTTGTCCCAGTCCCGCGCCGCGAAGGTCTGTTCCCCCTGGTTGACCCAGAAGTACCAGACCGGCACTGCCATGAACAGATCAGGCAGGTAGCGGATCGGGACTATGGAGTCGCGCCGCACGAGGTTTTCCTCAACGATGAATGCCAGCGCGGCGCGCACACCCTTGAACTGCGCGACTTCGGAGCGCATCACCTCGATCTGCTGGTCAATCCCCATCTGGCGGTAATGCTCCGCGGTCTCCTCAACCTCGCGGTCAAGCTGGGCATCATCGCAGTCCAGGATGCGGTAGTCGGCGCCGAAGCTCGCCATGCTGGGAAAGAGCATGTTGAGCAGCCACCGGATGAGCTGTTCTTTGGCGCCGCTGTCATCCGGAACGTCATTCTGGCGCGGGATGCGCGGCATCGGTGCGTTGGCGACGACCTGCGCGACCGTTTCTTCGGGAACAGGCTTCATGCCCGCGTGAACCAGCAGGCGATTGGAGAGCGCGAGCTCCGCCTTCTCCCGCACTGGCGGCACCGCAAAGGCGAAGCCGGGGATCGTGGGTCCGCTTGAGGGGAGCACCTCAACCGGGTCGTGCTTGACTGCGGCGACGGCGCGGTACGCGCCCTCCCCGCGCTTGCGGTCCGGGATGACCTCGAACGAGACTTCCATCCCGACCTCGAGCCCGGCGGCGCTGTCGTCTTTGTGGAGGAAGATGTCCTGCTCGGTCGCGAGGCCGTGCGGGGAGCCATCCATCCGGGTGACGCTTCCGATTCCGATGAACGCGAAACCGTCAGCGCCCGGGACGCTCGCGATGCGCCCGAAATACCGCATTGCTCGGGACACTGTTGCGTGAGTCACTGCGCACCTCCATTCAGTCAGCGGGCGGAACAGTCAGACCCCTCAAAGGAACCACCCATTTTCCTTCAGGGATCCCACGCACCCGGTATTGGATGCATAGGAGGCTGAAGGAAAATGATACCTAAAACAAATTGGGATGAAATGTGCGGTTTTTAATGTATAAAAAGTATAGCATTATTTAGTGTGTCTGTCAAGGATTAACAAAAAACCGCTTTATCCAGTGCGGTTTTTGTTGGTACGTTTATTGCGATCACGGCGGGGGGTTTTTGTCAAAAATGTTACTTGGCGACCACGTTCACTTCCACGCGCCGCTTGAGATTCCCGTCGTAGCCAGTCTTCATCTTTTTCTTGAATGCGACAAAACCCTCGCGGATCGCGAAAATGGTGTCATCCTTGGAGCGTTTGGTGTTCGCGCCCGCAAAGTAGCGCGTGCCGCGCTGGCGCACGATAATGGCTCCGGGCCGCGCAAACTCTCCGCCGTAGAGCTTGACCCCGAGGCGCTGTCCTCTTGAGTCCCGTAAATTAGTGGATGAACCACCTGCTTTTTTATGCGCCATGCGTCATAGTCGGATTTCAGCTTTCGTGTGCTGCTGTCGCAGCCCACTCCAGCTTTCATCCGCCTATTCCTTTCAGTTTCGCCCTTAACTCGCCTACGGCGAGCCCAAGTGCGAAACTGCAAATACAAATTATGATAAAAACAGTATAACTCAAACTCTACCTTTGGTCAAGTTTGCTCAAAAGTGGTATAATTATCCAATATGGTTGACCTGTTAAAACCAAAAGAAACAGTAAAAATCACGCCTGAAAGAGTTGGGCAGGCTTCTCCATCGCAGGAAGTTCAATCACCAGAGCAGCACGGAGCCAAAGAATCAGAACCGCAGCAAGAGCAGGAGCTGCACGCTGAACCGTCAAAGGAGCAGCCCCAGGCCGCGCGGCTCCCGTCCGTAAGCCAGCACATACGCCCGCTTGAAGAGCGCCTTCCCGCGCCAACTACAAAGTCCGAGCGCTTGATTGAGATTGAGCGGATTATGTCCGAGAACCTTGAGGATATCTACGCCGCGCTCCCGGTTGAGGTGCAAACCGCGGTCAAGTACGAGGGCGAGGTTGCCGCCGCGAAGATTGAGAGCCTCATCGAGACCGGCAAAGAAATCAGCAAAAAAGTTCTCTCAATCCTGCGCTCGTGGCTCGCAAAGATTCCCGGGGTCAACAAGTTTTTCCTGGAGCAGGAATCCAAGCGAAAGACCGACCGGATCATGGCAATCGCGCGCGCGTCGCGCCCTGACACCTATGCCGTTTAACTATGCCGCTTAACCTCTACTTTTGGCTCGGCCTCGTCATACTCGCGCTCTCCCCGTTCGCGTTCGTGGTACGCGTGTTTACGCGCAAGTTCCGCAACCGGTTCAACCCGTTTGACATGGTTACGTTGCGCGTGCTCGTGCCCAAGGAGTCTCTGGAGGTGGAGGGGAGGGAGCAGCAGAAGGAGGTGCGGCAGCTTATCGCGCCCATTGAATCCCTCATGGCAAACCTCGCCGGCATGCGCGCAGAACGGGGCTGGAACGCGTTCTGGTTCGGCAGGCGCGACCACTTCGCGTTTGAGATTGTTGCGGACGAGGGGGTTATTTCATTTTACGTTACCGTGCCCCACGAGTTGCGGCAGTTCGTGGAGCAGCAGATCCAATCCCAGCACCCGGACGCGTACCTTGAGGAGCGCGAAGACTACAACATCTTCAGCCCGCAGTGCGCGGTTGCGGGTGTAACGCTCGGGTTCAAAAAATCGTACTACTTCCCCATCCAGACCTACCAAGACATGGAGTTTGACCCCCTGAACGCGCTCACCAACTCGCTCTCCAAATTTCGCGACGACGCGCACGGAGGCGCTGCCATCCAGTTCGTCCTTCGCAGCGCGCACCCGCGCTGGCACGCGGCCGCGTCGGCGCTCTCGCGCGAGGTGCGGCAAGGGAAAAAGCTCTCTGATGCCGTCAAAGTGGTCGGCGGCAACCCGGCAACGAGCGCGTTTCAGACCATCATCCGTGCCCGCAAAAAGAGCCCGGAAGAGCTTGAGCGCTTGAGCCGCCAGCGAGAGACCATTTCCAAGTTTGAGGAAGAGGCGCTCTCGCGCATCCAGGAGAAGAGCGCAAAGAGCGGCTTTGAGGCGAACATCCGCATCGTGGTCGCGGCGCAGAACGAGTCGCTGGCCAATTCGGCGCTCTCCGCAATCGCGGATTCGTTCTCGCAGTACGCGGGGTACGAGTACGGCAACGGCTTTGTGCGGAAACCGCCGCGGAACCTCGGCAACTTTCTGAACGATTTCATCTACCGAAACTTCCGCGAGCGCGGACAGCTCGTTCTGAACACCGAGGAGATGGCGTCCTTGTTCCACTTTCCTTTGCCGCACGCCGAGACGCCCAACATCCTCTGGCTCTCCGCAAAACAAGCCGGGGCTCCGGTCAACATGCCATCCGAAGGACTCATCCTCGGGCACAACACGTACCGCGGGGAAGACACCGTGGTGCGCATCAAGCCGGACGACCGGAGGCGGCACGTCTACATCATCGGAAAGAGCGGCGTCGGGAAGAGCGTACTCATCGCGAACATGGCCAAGCAGGACATTGAAGCCGGGCACGGGGTGTGCGTGGTTGACCCGCACGGCGATTTGGTGGACACGGTTCTCTCGTACGTGCCCGAGAGCCGCAGCCAAGACGTGGTCTACTTTGACCCGAGCGACGTGGAGCGGCCCATGGGACTCAACATGCTTGAGTACAAGGATGATTCGCAGAAGGATTTCGCGGTGCAGGACATGATACGCATCTTTGAGAAGCTGTTCCCGCCGGAAGTCATCGGCCCCATGTTTGAGCACAACATGCGCAACGTGATGCTCACCTTGATGGCGGACAAGGAACACCCGGGCACGATCGTGGACATTCCGCGCATGTTTACGGACCCGGAATTCCAGAAATACAAGGTATCCAAGCTCCTGGACCCGAACGTGCGGTCCTTCTGGGAGCAGGAAATGGCAAAGACCAGTGACTTCCACAAGTCCGAGATGCTCGGGTACCTCGTCTCAAAGGTGGGCAGGTTCGTGGAAAATGAAATGCTCCGCAACATCATCGGCCAAGCCCGGAGCGCGTTTGATTTTCGGGACGTGATGGACAACAAAAAGATTTTGCTCATCAACCTGGCCAAAGGCAAGACCGGGGAGGTGAACAGCGCGCTTTTGGGCTTGATCATCGTTTCAAAACTGCAGATGGCTGCCATGACCCGCGCTGAACTGCCGGAAGCAGAGCGCCACGACTTCTATTTGTACATAGACGAGTTCCAGAACTTCGTGACTGATTCAATCGCAACGATTTTGTCCGAGGCGCGCAAGTACCGCCTGAACCTCATCATCTCGCACCAGTACATCGGCCAGCTTGTGGACGCCAAAGGCAACGCGCAGATCAAGGACGCGGTGTTCGGGAACGTGGGAACCGTGATCTCATTCAAGATCGGCGTGGAAGATGCGGAGACGGTTGCGAAAGAGTTCGCCCCGGTGTTCAACGAGTACGACTGCATCAACATTGACCGGTACCAGGCCTACGTTAAGCTGTTGATTGACAATGCGTCTGCCAAGCCGTTCCAGATGACGACCTACCCGCCGGAGCCGGGCAATCCGGAGCGCGCTGCGGCAATCAAAGAAGCGTCCCGGAACGCGTACGGCGTTGCGCGGGCTGACGTTGAGGCGGATATTGTGGGGCGCCTGAAGCTCGGCAAAGCGCAGACCGATGATGAGCAGATGGAAGCGGAAATCAAGAAATCGCTTTCGTAGCTCTGTTGCATTTTTGCGTTTTGTGCTATAATGACTAGCGAGGGAGAAATGAGCGCTTGCGCTCATTTCGGCCGAGCGACGTCATTTCACGGCAGTATACTTCCTCTGTAACAAAAATCAAAAGAAATGGCACAAACAAACCAAATTGCGCTGTTACAACAGATGATTCAGCGCGCCCAGAAGCAGATTGAGACCGCAACCAAGATGCTTGAAAAGGTGCAGAGCGGAGAGAATGTGGATATCTCATCCCTCACTTCCGTGCGTCCGCGCAGAACTTCTGCCGAAGATGAGGGCGAAATCGTTGAGGGAGTATTTGACGGCGTGCAGATGGCGGGCAACGACGGCAAGACCTACTCCGTACCCCCGAACTACGCGTCCAAATCAAAACTCGTGGAGGGAGACATCCTGAAGCTCACCATCGGCAGCGACGGCTCGTTCTTGTACAAGCAGATCGGCCCGGTTGAGCGCAAGCGCATGCGCGGCACGCTGATGCAGGACGACGACACCGGCGAGTACGCGGTACTCTCCGGCGGCAACTCTTACAAAGTGCTCTCGGCGTCCATCACCTACTTCAAGGGCGAGGTCGGGGATGGGGTGGTGATTCTGGTTCCCTCGGACAAGCAGTCGCGCTGGGCCGCGGTTGAGAACGTCATCAAGTCTCTTGAGACTCCGGCGCACGAATCAACCGGGCAGGACCGCGTACCTGCCGAGGATCCGCTTGAAAAGGCAACCGCTGATTTACTTTAGAATCGGATCATGAGACGCCCTTTGCAGGGGCGTCTTTTTTGTGTACACTGACCCTATGACCCTCTACCGGACCTACCGCCCCAAGACGTTCAAGGAAGTCGTCGGCAGGGACGACATCATACGCATCCTTACGCGGCAGCTCGTGGCCGATACACTCACGCACGCGTATCTGTTTTCAGGCATCCGCGGGACCGGCAAGACCACGATGGCGCGCCTCTTGGCCAAAGCCGCGAATTGCTCAAACCGCGACCCGGCGAGCGGCGAGCCGTGCAACGCGTGCGCTCCCTGCACCGCCACGAACAACGGGGTGAGCCCTGACGTGGTGGAGATTGATGCGGCTTCCAACCGCAGGATCGAGGAGGTGCGGCAGCTGCGCGAGCACGTGCGGTACGTCCCCGCGAGCTCGCGGTACAAAGTCTACATCATCGACGAGGCGCACATGTTGACCCGCGAGGCGGCGAACGCGCTCCTCAAAACCCTGGAGGAGCCGCCCTTGCACGCGATCTTCATCCTCGCCACCACCGAGCTCGAAAAGGTTCCAGACACCATTTTTTCGCGGTGCCAGCACTACAGCTTCGGCCGCCTCCCGCTCGAGCGCATCCAGGAGCGCCTGCGTGCCCTCGCGCGCGCCGAAGGCGTTTCGGTGGATGCGGAGGTGGTGAAAGAAATCGCGCGCCGGAGCGCGGGTTCCCTGCGGGACGCGGAGAGCCTCTTGGGGCAGCTTCTCTCCATGGGCAAGCCGGGCATCACGCAGGAGGACGCGCTCCTTTTCCTGCCGAAAGTCGCGTTTGCCGAAACCGCGGGATTCCTCCGCGCGCTCGTCAGGCGGGACGCGCCTCGGGCCCTGGAGCAGCTTTCTCGGCTCGAGGAGCGCGGAGGGAGCCTCGCGTTCTTTCTGGAGAACGTGCTGGAGTACGGCCGGCAGCTGATGCTCTTTGCGGTGACGGGCAGCGAGCGGCGGCTCGGGCTCCTCTTTTCGCCGGACGAAGCCGCGGAAATGGCGTCGCTCGCCCGCGCGAGCTCGCCCGCGCGGCTGCTCCAAATCACCCGCGAGCTCATCCGCGCGAGCTCCGACCTCGCGCTCGTGCCTGATGAGCCGTCGCTCGCGATAGAGCTTGCGGTGGTGCTCTTGTGCGGCGAAGAGGACGAAGGCCCGGTTGTCGCGTCAACGCCAGCCCGGCTCGCGCAGCCAAATCTTGTCCCGGATCGTTCCCTGATCAAAGTCGGGGACGAGGATCCGGGAAAAGAACCGGCGAAAACAAAACCAACCGATAGCCTGCCTCGCGTTGCGCCAAAACTCGCCGCGTCCGCCGTCTCGTCAAAAGCAGCGCCCGCGCACTCGCTTGAGGAGATCCTGGACGGCTGGGGCGAGGTTCTCACCAAAGCGCGCAACAAGAACCACGCCCTGAACTTCGTGCTCGGCGTGGCCGAACCCGTGGGCGTGTCCGGAGGGACGCTGGAGCTCGCGTTCAAGTACCGCTTGCAGCAGGAGAAGGCGCTGGAGCTCAAAAACCGCGAGACGGTTGAAACAATCATCAAAGAGGTGTATGGTACCCCGTACCGCATAGAGCCCACGTTTGCCGAAGCAACGCGGCCGGGTACGCGCGCCGGAGCCTCCCGCGCACCAGAGCGCGATGAGCTCCTGAAAGCGGCGCTGGAGGTTTTTGAAGGCGCGGAGATATTGAACGAGCAATCGGGGATCGTCTAATGGTAGGACGCCAGGTTCTGGCCCTGGTAATCGGGGTTCAAATCCCTGTCCCCGAGCCACGCATTACATCAATCATATGACCCAAGCATACGAAACCTTCAGGAGCTTCCAAGGGAGGAAATTTGGCAAGCGCGCCGGGTACGCCGTGATCATCATCATCCTGCTTTTCTCAAGTTTTGGAACCGTGGGCGCAGGGGAGCGCGGTGTCTTATTGCAGTTCGGCGCAGTGCAAGATAGGGTGTTTGGCGAAGGATTGTATGTTAAGATTCCGTTCATCCAGCACGTGGTCAAAGTGGACGTCAAAATCCAGAAAGACGAAGTGCCCGCAAGCGCGGCATCAAAAGATTTACAGGTAGTCACCTCAAAAATCGCGCTCAACTTCCATTTGTCGCCTGATAGTGTGAACCGCATCTGGCAAGACGTGGGCAAAGACTACAACACGCGCATCATTGCACCAGCCATCCAGGAAGCGGTCAAGGCGACCACTGCAAAGTTTACGGCCGAAGAGCTTATCACCAAGCGCGAGGAGGTCAAGGAAGAGGTCAAATCAAACCTGTCCGAGCGCCTGCTTGAGCGCTCCATCATAGTAGACGAGTTCAATATCATTGATTTTGATTTTTCAAAAGCCTTCAACGACGCCATTGAGCAGAAGGTTACGGCCGAGCAGCTGAAGCTCAAGGCAGAGCGGGATTTGGAGCGTATTATCATTGAAAAAGAGCAGCAAATTACCCAGGCCGAGGCAAAGGCCCAGGCCATCCAGATAGAGGCCCAGGCCCTGCGGGTCAATCCCGGTGTGATACAGCTGCGCTGGATAGAGAAGTGGGACGGAAAAGCTCCGCAGTACTGGGGCAACGTAAATCCGTTCTTTGGATTGAACCAGTAGGAGAACGCTCCTACGCATAACCCAAGGAGGAGAGAGGTGAACGACGCTACAGCAAGGCACGAGGCCGTGAGAGCGGCCATGGATGCGCTGGCCCAGGCTCCGATGTTCCACAACCTGACGAACGGCATGCTGCGCCAGGTGGCGGAACATGCGCGTCCCGCGCGATTTGAGGAGGGGGAGGTTATCTACCGTCAGGGAGATGCGAGCACGAGCATGCTCGTCATCGGCTCCGGCACCGTGGCAGTTTGCCGGGACAAGGTTGAGCTCGCGCTTCTCACCAGCGGGGACACGGTGGGCGAGGTGGGCGCGGTCCTTGCCGGGCCGCGCATGGCCACGGTGGTGGCGCGCTCCGAGGTTTCCGGCTACGCCATCAGCAAGGAGGGCCTGGATATGGCCTTCGTGTGCGACGGGAGGCTGAAGGACGTGGTCCAGGAGAACATCATCGGGCTCACGAATGAGCGGCTCGGGATTGCCAATCGGAAGAACGCAGACTTGACCGCGGAGGCGCTCCAACTCCGGGCCGAGTTCGCGGCTGCCCTCCAGGCGCTTGAGGAGCTGCGTGCCAGATTAGCGATGGCTTACTAAACCGCCACGGCATCTATGTCGCGGTAGCAAGCTGAACCTCGCGCGGAGGAGTGCAACGGGGCAGTGCCGCACAGGCGCTGCCCCCTTTTTTTGCGCAAAAAAGAGCGGGGAGTCCCTTTGGGGCTCCCCGTTGTTGTTGACCTCGGCGCGTCATGTGCGCGCGCTCATACTGTTGTCTCCTCCAGCGCGCTGCGCTCCTTAAGCCGTGCGAGCCCTTCTTGCTGGAGGTGCGCGATCCGACCCTCCAGTATGTGGCGGAACTGGTCAAACTCGGCGCCGATGGGAGCGCGGTAGAGCGCTTTCTGCAGCTCATGAATCGCGTGGCCGTGCTGCGCGAGGTCCGGATCCGCCTTGCTCACCAGGGCGATGAGTTCGCCCGGCCGAGCCTCACCTATCACCAGGTTCCAGTTCCGGGTGCCTGGGAACATCAGGAACGCCTCACCATCCAGGGGAAGCGTTACTCCGGGAATCGGAATCACGTGCTCTGCGTGCGCCATGACATTTCTCCCCCGAGTGCGAGTGTATGCGTGGCTGGTAGGAACGAGTTACTTATGTTGTACGCGGTACTGCGGGTTTTGTCAACCAGGCTTTTGCTCGGTTTGCGAATATGTTATACTATGGGTGTTAACAACTCAAAAACAAACGTATGCGCGAAATGAAACAAAAGAATTTCAATCTGGTCGCGGGCATCATCATTTTCCTGGCCGGAACCCTGCACTTTGCGCGCGCTGTCCTTGGCTGGGAGTTCAGCGTGAACAGCTGGGACGTTCCCATGTTCGCAAGCTGGATCGCCATCATCGTAGGCTGGTACGTGGGGCTGAACGGCTTGCGGCTCTCTAAGTAGGGGCCAGTACCTCACAAAAAATTGAGCGGGAATCCCTTGGGGACTCCCGCTCTTTGCGCGCGGCCACGCCTCATCCTTCGGAGGCGTGCTGCGCCGCCAGGTCGCGGCTCGCGAGGTGCTGGCGAAGCTGGCGCCGGATCGTGTCGGCCTGTTCCTGGAGCTGGCCGATCTCTTCGCGGTGCTGGCTTTCGTTTTCCTTGAGCACGCCGATCCGTTTCGCGGTGTCTATGAGCCGGCGCATGCCGCTCGCGTAGGAGGGATCTTGTTGCGCGGCCTCTGCGACGAGCCGATCGTGAAGTTTCTCGTCGGGTTTTCCCTCGTCGTTTTTGCCCACGAGCGTGTACAGGTCGCCCAGCGGGTGGTCTATCCACGCGTCGCGATCGAGTGATAGGAGCGGCCTGATATCCATACGGTGCGGCATGGGGTCACCCTCCTTTGGGATTTTGAACGCGGTCAGCTGGAGGCGGTAGCCCCCGAGAATTGACATTTTCCGCAGTACGGCGTTCGCGCCGTCAACCACGGCCCAGAAGTTGAAGCGTTCCTGGTGCCAGCAGTCGCGCATCCGGCGCTCAACCTCTGCCGCCAAGCCGCGGTAGTCGGCCCCGTCCGCGAGCGCCTTGCGGATGCGCGGCAGCCAGTACCGCGCGCTGAACCGGACTTCACTGAAGGTCCAGTAGCGCCCGCCAAGGCGAGCGGGCTTCCCGTGGTACGGCGAAAGCTCGCGCCAGTTGAGCCCGTGGAATTCCACGTAGATGTACGCCTGGTTCGGTCCGGCGATGCATACTGTGACCCCGCCGATGTATTCCCAGTACTTGCGCACGCTACGCTGGTTCAGGTCGTCCCGCACGCACGCCATGAGCGTGCCTTCCATTTCCGGCGGTATGTCGCAGGAGTCGGAACTGTACTTCACCGAAACTGTCGGCTTCTGCGCCATGCTGTCCTCGTTTTCTTGAAGGTGCGTTTCTGTTTTTGGCAAGAGGTTATCATACCGATATTGGATGATGTTGTCAATGTTTTGACAAAACCATGTGCCGCGAGCATACTCTAAGTTAGAACCTTCGTTTTCTCACCACCGGAGGGGGGACCATGCGCGCAATCCAGCTGCAGTACCAGTGTGATGTAGGAACTGACAGCATACCGGCCCAGCATGGGATGATGCTTTTGTACATAGTTGGGCGCATCGTGGTTTTTACGGTGATACATACCACGTTGCGTCCGCCAACTGACCAGCTGCTCTACCAGGCGTTGGAGGGTTGTCTCCGGCGTATGCACGTGGATGACCTCATCTACTACTACGTCATGACTCACCGTTCCCACCCGCACGTTCCGTACGATGGGCCGCAGGTGGTCCGTCTCCACCTGCGGGAGAGGGATGGCATGGTTACGGCCCTGGCGAAGGCTTCCTTCCGAGGAACGTTTTCGCCCAAGGATGCGGTGATGCGCCACGTGTACATGACGGACGTGGTGGACGTTCTCTCGGACGTGGTGATACAAATGGGTAGCACGCGGTAGCTCAAGCGGAGGTGTTGCACCGCGATGTTCGTTGCACGGCAGCGCACCAGCCGCTGCCTTTTTTTGCGCAAAAAGAAAGGCCCGCACCC
>CAZSGI010000022.1:0-11876 GCA_964606465.1 uncultured Gammaproteobacteria bacterium
AGGAGGCGCGAGCTACACGACGCTTACGTTTGCGGGCGATACCGTATCCAGCCCCACCACGCTCGCGTCCTCAACAGGGCCCTACTTTATCAGCACTAACTTTACGATTGCCGCAGGCGTCACCTTGATTGTTGAACCCGGCACCGTGATCAAGATGAACACCAGCGGCGCGGGAACCGGCTGCAACGGCAGCGCGCTCGCGTGTACCATTACCGTAGCCGGCACCCTGGTGCTGGGCTCTGCTTCTGATGCGATCAACGGTACCGTCATCACCTCGCGGGATGACGATACCTACGGAGGCCCGACAGCCTCAAGCGACGGCAATCCTGCGGCTGGTGACTGGGACCGGATCATCGCCGGAGCCGGCACTTCGAGCCTTGACTTTGATCACGCCATCATCAGGTACGGGGGTTCAAGCACGAACATGATTGCCGTGACCAATGGAGCGAGCGCGAACATTGCGAGTTCAATCATTGAGTACTCAAACTCTTTCGGTATTTCACTCGGGAATGATGCGACCTCGCTCGTGCTGACTGATTCTACGTTCCGGAACAGTTTGGACGGACTGGGCATCTCGTCGCTCGCGAACGCCGCGGTGAGCGGCACCACGTTCACGGGTCACCGTAGGGGCGTTTCCATTGACGCGACCGCGGACGTTCCCAACCTCTCGTTTGGCAGCAACAACTTTTACGCGAACAACACCGTGTTCGGCGGGGACCCGACCGCCGGGTTCCAGTACGGCGACGCCAATGACGTCATCACCATCAGCAACAACTGGTGGGGAGCCTCGAGCGGCCCAACCGCGGACACGCACTCAACCGGAGACGACATTGACGGCATTCTGGACGACAACGACGGCAACCTCACGCAGGTGATCTACGCGCCGTTTAGCGCGACCCAGTTTGACGTGTTGCCGAGCAACCTCTAGCGTTGGCGTACCAAAAGGTGTGCAGGGGGCATACATTTCGTAGCGAGAATGATGGAGCGTAGCGACCCTTCGGAGCGGAGAAATGTACGCCCCCGAACACCTGCAGTGCAGGTTCGGCACGTAGCCTATATAGGCTAATTTTGCTATACTTAGGTACATGCCATTCGCAAGCAAAGCAAAACAGCGCGCTTACCAGCGGGAGTACCAGCGCAAGCGCCGGCGTGAGAAACCGTACGATGCCGAGGAGGGCGGAGGAGCCGTTCCGCCGGCTATAAAAACGGCGATCCTGGCCATCGTACTTCTCGCCGGCAGCGCGCTCTCGGTGCTCGCGTTTTTTGACCTCGCCGGGCCGTTCGGTGTCCAAGGGAAAGCCGTGCTCCTGCGTCTGTTCGGCTGGGGCGCGTACGCGTTTCCCGTCTTTCTGGCCGCCATCGCGCTCCTCCTCTTGAAGGAGATCAAGTACTGGCTCAACCGGTGGCAGGTTGGAGGGGTGGTGCTGCTGTTTGCGTCGTTGCTCGGGATTCTGCATCACGCCGGCGGTTTTAGCGACACGCTTACGGCCGCGAGTGCCGGAGCGGGCGGGGGGTACGTGGGGTTCGCCCTGCAGTACCCGCTTCTCGCTTTGGCTGGCTACTGGGGGGCGTGGGTGTTCTTGGGCGTGATGGCGTCAGTCGGGTTGGTGCTCTCGCTCTCCAGCGTACTGTTCGGTGGAGTGGAAGAGGATGAAGAAATCGAGGGGGAAGCGGGAGTGGTTGGAGACGAGGCGGCTGGCCTTGCGAGAGCCGAGCACCCCGGGATGCTCGGCCGCCTGTTCGAAAAGCTGCGCGTATGGAAGTACCGCCGCGAGTACGGGGATTCAGAGGCTCCCACCACGGACGGCGGAGGCGCTCACGGAGAGGAGCCGGAAGCACCCCGAGCCGTTGCGGTCTCGGATGACGCCGTGCAGCCGGAGCTCTTCGGAGACGTGGAAGAGTCTGCCTCCGAAGCGCCAGTGGTTACCAAGAAGACGCGCAAGCGCGTGATCATCCCCATTGATTTACTTGAGAGCACTTCGGAAAAGCCGAGCGCCGTTGACATCGACGCAACGCGCGATAAGATCGAGAAGACTTTTGCCACTTTCGGCATCGGCGTTGAGATGGATGAGATAAACGTGGGGCCGACCGTGACCCAGTACACGCTCCGACCGCCGGTCGGAGTCAAGCTCTCGCGCATCACGGGCCTCGCGAACGAGCTCTCGCTCGCGCTCGCGGCGCACCCGCTGCGCATCGAAGCGCCGATTCCGGGCAAGTCGCTGGTGGGCATTGAGGTCCCGAACCAGGCCGCGGCCAAGGTGAAGCTCAAAGACATCCTCCTCTCTCCGGCGTTCAAAAATCGCACCTCGAACCTCATCGTGGCGCTGGGCAAGGACGTTTCCGGAAAGGCGTGGACCGCGGATCTCGCCCGCATGCCGCACCTCTTGATTGCGGGTTCGACCGGCTCCGGCAAGAGCGTTGCCATCAACAGCCTCATCATCGGTTTGGTGTACCAGAACTCTCCGGATGACCTCAAGCTCGTGCTGGTTGATCCGAAGAAGGTTGAGCTCTCGATGTACAACGACATCCCATACCTCTTGACCCCGGTCATCGCGGACGTCAGGAAGACGGTGAACGCGCTCAAGTGGGTGGTGGGTGAGATGGAGCGGAGGTACGTGCTGCTCGAAAGCCGGCGCAAGCGCAACATCGAAGTCTACAACGCGGCCAACAAAGACGAGACGATCCCCCACATCGTGTTCATCATCGATGAGCTCGCGGATTTGATGGCCGTTGCCGCGCACGAGGTTGAGGCTGCCATCGTGCGGCTCGCGCAGATGGCGCGCGCCGTGGGCATCCACCTCGTGCTCGCCACGCAGCGCCCGTCGGTGAACGTTATCACTGGCCTCATCAAGGCGAACATCCCCTCGCGCATGGCGTTTGCGGTGCCTTCGCAGATTGACTCGCGCACCATTCTGGACACCGCGGGCGCGGAGAAACTCTTGGGCAGGGGCGACATGCTGTTCACGGCCTCGGACGCCAACAAGCCGCGCCGTTTGCAGGGCGCGTTCCTTGAAGACGCTGAAATCGAGCGCGTGGTGAACTTCCTCAAGGAAGAGCAGGGAGAAGCCGAGTACCACGATGAAATCGTGGTTGAGCAGCGCGGGGTTACCACGCTCGGCGGTGACGTTGGCAACGGCTGGGAGGACGATCTGTACAACGACGCCCGCGAGCAGGTGGTCCGCGCGGGCAAGGCGTCCGCGTCGCTCCTGCAGCGCCGGTTGCGCATCGGATACGCCCGGGCCGCCCGGCTCTTGGATTTACTCGAAGCCGAGGGCGTCATCGGGCCCGCGGATGGGGCAAAACCGCGCGAGATTCTGGTGAGTTTCGAAGCGCCGGATACCGGATACTTTGAGGAAGAAGTGGGTGCGGGCGACGCGACAGACGAAGAAGAGCCGATAGACAGGTATTAGTACAAAAAAATCGTCTTGCGCGTCGAATTCATTTATGGTTTCCCCCCCGAACAGCATGACCTCTTTCGTTTCCAAACCCATTATCTCGAGCCAGACCGTCGGCGAGCAGCTCCACAAAGCGCGCGAGGGCGCCGGACTTTCTGTTGATTCGCTCTCCCGCTTTTTGGGCATCAAGCGGCAGTACTTGGAGGCCATTGAGTCGGGCGGATACTCCGAGCTTCCGGGTGAAATTTACGGCCTGGAGTTCATCAAGCGCTACGCTTCCGCGTTGCGCATGGATCCGCGCAAGGCTGCGGAGCGCTACCGCGCAGAGCTCAAAACCGCGCAGCCGAGCGCACCGGCGTGGCGCTTGTTTACGAACCCGGGCGTCGATCAGTCGGGCGCTCGGTGGTTGTCCCGCGGGCTCGTTGCCGCCGGGTTCGCGGTTTTCGCGTGGTACGCGGTGCTCTTTGGTAAGAACCTACTGGGTCCTCCGAAGCTCGCGATTGACGCGCCGGCGGAGTACTCCAAAACCCAGGATACGCAGGTCGTGATTCAGGGCAGCGTCCGCGGCGGTCGCACCGTGCTCTTGAACGGAGAGGCGCTGCCCGTTGGAGCGGACGGGTCGTTCGCGGAGGTCGTGAGCCTGCCTGCGGGCTACCACGTGCTGCGCATCACCGCGCGGAGCCGGACCGGCAAGGAGACGAGCGTCTACCGGGCCGTGCTCGTGCAGCGGCCCCTCCCGCAAAACCTGGTTTTTCGTACGGGCAATTGATGGTATAATTACTTCCTTAACACGAATCCTATGGCAACCAAAGAAGAACAAGAGGGCAAGAGTTTGGTGATTGAGGAGGCGGTAAAACAGATAAAAGACCGGTTCGGGGAGGGCATTATCATGCGCTTCGGCGAGGCAACGCACATGGACGTGGACGCCGTCTCAACCGGGTGCCTCTCCTTGGACATGGCTTTGGGCGTGGGTGGCGTGCCCCGCGGACGGGTCATAGAGATTTTTGGGCCGGAAGCGAGCGGCAAAACCACGTTGGCGCAGCACGTCGTGGCCGAGGTGCAGAAGCTCGGGGGCACTGCCGCGTTCGTGGACGCGGAGCACGCCCTAGACCCAGACTACGCGCGCAAGATCGGCGTGAAAGTGGATGATTTGCTCATCTCCCAGCCAGACTCCGGGGAGCAGGCTCTGGATATCGTGGAAACGTTGGTGCGTTCAAATGCGATTGACGTGGTAGTGATTGACAGCGTTGCCGCCTTAACCCCGCGCGCGGAGATTGAAGGCGAGATGGGGGACCACCACCTGGGCTTGCAGGCGAGGCTTATGTCCCAGGCGTTGCGGAAGCTCACGGCAATCGTTTCCAAGAGCCACACGTGCGTGATTTTCATCAACCAGATCCGGCACAAGATCGGCATCATGTTCGGCAACCCCGAGGTAACGCCCGGGGGCAATGCGCTGAAGTTCTACGCGTCAGTCCGCATTGAGGTTCGCCGGGCCGCGCAGATCAAGCAGGGCGACAGAATCATCGGCAACCGCGTGAAAGCAAAGGTCGTCAAGAACAAGGTGGCCGCACCCTTCCAGACCACGGAGTTTGACATCATGTACAACCAGGGCATCTCGCGGGAGGGAGACCTCTTGGACGTGGCAGTGGCGCGCGGGGTGATCGCGAAGTCCGGAAACTCATACTCCTACGAAGAAGAGAAGCTGGGCGTTGGGCGCGAGAATGCCAAAGCATACCTGCGCGAGCACCCCAAACTCTACGATAAAGCGCGCAAGCAGGTGTGGGATGCGTTTGTGAAGGAGAAAGAGATGTAATATCCAAAGAGCCCCCTCATCGGTGGGCTCTTTTTAGATTTTTGTTGCGGTTCCAGTTTGCGTATCAACCTGAATGGTGTCACCGTTCTTGAAGATTTGGGTCGCGTCTTTGGTTCCCACGATGCAGGGGATTTTGAGCTCCCGTGAGATGATGGCCGCGTGGCACATCAATCCTCCCTCGTCCGTGACGATCGCGGCTGCGGTCTTGAGCATGGGAATGAGCTGGGGGTTGGTCATGCCAGTCACCAGGACATCACCTTTCCGTATGTCCGTGGTGCCGCTGAATGAGAGGTGGAGCTTTGCGGTTCCAATGACTGGTTGCGGAACAACATAGGTCGCCATGCCGGAAACGCTCTGCATATCCTGCGAAGGAAGCAATCGCGCGGCCCACTGCTGGTATGCTTCTCCTGTTTCTATGACCCACTGTCCCTGTTCTTTGCGCCAGACATACCCTTTTTTGCGGTGATAGACTGCCTCCGGAACAGCAATTGGTTTTTTTTCTTTCAATAGTCGGCCAAACTCCTCCAAGGTCATCATCTCAATGTCAGAAGTGGGAATCAGGTGTGTTTGGCTGCACTGTTTGACGATGTGTTGGAGAATTCCCTCAAGTATACTCAAGCGCTTGTGGGCCTCTAGCTTGTGGCGCCCGATTTGTTCCAGCTGGGCGTAGACGTGCGGCTCGTGCGACTGCTCCTCAAGTCCCGCCACGGTCGGCTGGTCGCAGAAGATGTAGCTGTCAGAGATAGTATACATGTGGTTGAGCGCGGTTTCCCAAAACGTACGGAATTCGTCATTGAGAATGTGCGGCGCCTCCTGGTTTTTGAGATCGTCAACTTCAGGGAACCGCTTTTTCGCTTCAGCAAAAACATCCTCCCAGTTTGGGTTGTTGTGGAGCGCGTCCAAGCCGAGCTGGCGCATTTGCGCGAGTCCCTCCGGAGTGAGGTATGCGGAAAAGCACCTGTTCCCGGGCGAGTACAAGAAAACGTAGTCAATATCCATGAAACGGGTTTTATTCTGTAGAAAGTCCATTGCAAGAAGCGAGAGCTCTGTCCGGTAATGGAGATGGTGGTTGTGGTTGTTGGTAGTCATAAATTTTTCCAAGCCTACTAACAGTTTACTAGGTTTGGAAAAATGGAGCGAATGCGAATGCTTGGCACTCGCCCCGGGTGTATAACGTACGAGGTACTTACTCCACGATGGAGAAGTCGGGGCTGTAGACGAACGCCTCCTCGCTCTCGTCCGGCTTGTGGACGGTGATGACACCCCCGCCCTTTTTAGGAGACCAGTCCTCGCGGACCGTGCCGAGGTCCCGGTGTTCCACTTTGATGGCGTGGACCAAGGTGACGATTTCGAAGTGCGTGGTGATGATGCACACCCCGGGCTTTGCAAGCTGCTCGTTCACGAATCCCATGACCCGGGCCTTGAAGCTCTCGGGCGTATCCGCGCGCGTCATGTCCTGGTGCTGGCCGTTCATCCACTGCATCACGACCGGGTCTCCGATGGTTTTGAGGCCGTCGTACATGGGCTGGTACTCGTACTTGGTCATGTTCATGGCCGAGTTGGTCGTGAACGGGATCCACGTGCCGCACTCCATGGCGTAGCCCTCGCAGATGCGCAGCCCGGTGTCCGGACCTCGTCCCTGCTCGGAACCGATGACCTTCTCCACCTGGATGCCCGCCTGCGCGAGCTTGCGGCCCTGCTCGTGGGTGCGCTTGATGCCCTCGAACGTGAGCAGGAACATGCTCGGGTGCTCCAGCTGGGCGTAGTTGCGGCTGTACGCCTCAATCTGGTCCGGACACCGCGCCAGGAGCGGCTCCATGAGGTAGTCCTCGTGCCGCTGGACCAGGACCACGGAAGCGCCCGGGTTCTCTTGAATCACATCCATGACGGTTCGCATCGTAACCCTCCTCGGGTTGAGGTGATACTGCGATGAGCGGTTTTGGTGCTTTTGTTTTGATACGCCAATATATCAGGTTTGTATAGATATGTCAATAATACTGACTAGCGAAATATAATTTTGCTGTAATATAAGCAAAAAATAGTATATATGTTGTCATAAATATTGACAAAATAGCTCAAGTGCGCTATACTTAGGGTATATGATTGAGCAAAAAGTGCTGCAAAACCTGGGATTGAGCGAAAAAGAGGCGCAAATCTACTTGGCGCTCTTGGAACTGGGCAAATCCACGGTTGTCCAAATAGCAAAACAGGCCAAAATCAAGCGGCCTACCACGTATCTCATTCTGGATTCCCTCAAGCAGAAAGGCCTGGTTTCCGAGATTCCGGAGCAGTCCCGCACCTGGTACGCGCCCGAGTCCCCGGAAGCCTTGGAGCAGACCGTGAAGCACGCGCTGTCCGACTTCCATGAATTACTGCCGGTGCTCAAATCATCATTCAGTAGGGGCACCAAGCCAACCATTCGGTACTATGATGACAGGGACGTGATTGAAAATCTTTACTACAACGAAATTTTTCCGGCCAGGAAGCTTTACTTTTATGGTACGTCCGTCAAAAAGATTAATGAGACATGGCCCAACATGTTTGAACAGTGGGAGAGGTACTGGTGGCCCAAAAAATCAAGGGCCGGGCACAAGGTGTTTGAAATCGTGGACAATGATCCGGAAGACATTGCGTACGCGAAACAGAGTATTGGAAAGCGTGAAGTCCGCATTGCTCCAAAAGGCAAACAGTTTCTTGCGGACAATGCCATTGCGGACGACAAGATTATGATTACCTCATTTGACCCGGTGTTTGCGGTTATCATTGAATCGCCCCAGCTTGCGGACACGTACCGCGCTTTGGTTGAGCTTGCGTGGGAAGCGTCCATTCCGGCGAAAGACTGGAACGAAAAGCAGAAGCCAAAGGTTCAACTGGTATAATTTGCACAAACAAAAACACCCGCCTTTTCGGCGGGTGTTTTTGAGTAGAAAATATTAGTCAACCACAAACGGCATGAACCCCATGATGCGCGCGTTCTTGACGGCGTTCGCCACCACGCGCTGGTGCTTGGCGCACGCGCCGGAACGCCTCCGCGGCATAATCTTTCCGTACGCGGTAGTAAAGCGCTTGAGCAAATCAACGTCTTTGTAGTCCACGTTCTTGATGGTGTTCTTGCAGATGAAGCACCCTTTTTCTTTGGTTTGCTGCGGTACGGGCATGTATAATCTGTCTCGCTGCGTCGGGTTCACCCCGCGCGGCGGGACACAATGGAAGGGGAGTTATTGAGGGGAACCCCCTCCTTAAGGGGTTTCCCTCAACCGTATTAAAATGGTATGTCCTCAACGCTTATTTCTTCTTCGGTGCTCTGCTCTCTGCTCTGCGGCGGTTCCTGCGGCGTGTAGGGAGCTCGGCTGTCCGAGGAGCCAGAACCTTGGCCTTTCCGGTCGAGCATGATCATGTTTTCGGCAATCACCTCGGTGCGGTAGCGCTTGTTGCCGGACTGATCCTCCCAGGAGCTCGTCTGCAGCCTGCCCTCAATGTAGACTTTGGAGCCCTTGTGCAGGTACTGGCCCATGATTTCGGCCAAGCGGCGCCAGGCCACGATGTTGTGGAACTCGGCCTTTTCCTGCTTCTGTCCTTGCTGGTCGGTCCACACGAAGTTGGTGGCGAGCCCGAAGCTCGTGACCGAAACCCCGCTCGGTGTGGTGCGCACTTCCGGATCCTGGGTGATGTTGCCGATTAACATGACTTTGTTGAGGTCCATACGTTTATAGGTTAGTGGTTACTCTTATTAGCGACGTAGAGCGAGTGAAGTGAAAAAGTATTCTTTTTCACTTCCGAGTCGAGGAGCTAACACAGGGCTACTGCCCTTTACAGTTTATCACTCTCCAAAATTTCATCAAGCTTCCGGTCGAGCTCCTCCAGGCTCGCCTTCTTTTCTTCTTTCCTGTGTTCGGTTCTCGCGTGAGTTTCAACCGGCCGCATCCGAGTTCCGCGCGTTCGCGCTTCCCGTAGTTCGGCCGCCTCCTGTTGCGCGACGGATTTTCCGGCTTTGGTTTCCTGCAGGTGTTTGGCGCGTTCGTCTATTGATTCGTTTTCAAGCTTCAGAATGGCGTGCCGGACCACGAACGAGGCGAGCCGCAGCTTTTCGTTGAGCGCCTTGATTGCGGCAGTCTCTGCCTCAAAGAGCCACACCACATACTCGCCGTGCGTCTGCCCGGCGGTGGTGTAGGAGAGCTTCTTGCGGCCGATTACATGGGTAACCTTTCCGTCGGCTCCGGCTCCGGCGAGCAAATCAGCAACTTGTTTGGCGTGCTCCTCAATCTGCGCGTGCGTGGCGCTTCCCGCGAAGAGGACGCATAGTTCGTATGGTTGCATAATCCAAACCCTACCACAACCTTTTAAAATGTGCAAGTATGGTGGTATGGCTCAATCATTTTTGATTCTGGGGAGCAACTCCAGCATCTCATTTGCCGAGATTTTTCAGGCATCTGGCAGCAATGCCAGCCTGATTTCTGCGCATGGAGCCCAGGTAGTGGTTATTGATGATGAAGCATTCGGCCAGTCAGCGCCGCTTGTGCTGGGAGGCATTCCCAAGTCAGGGGTGATTGTTGATGAGATGAATAGGCTTGATGCTGCTGCTCTGGCGTCATTACTGCAAGAGTATATCCAAGAAGGGCAGAAGTTCCATTTCGGGTTGAGCGTGTACCGCATTTCAGGAGACGGCTTACGCCAAGAGCGCCGTAAAGCCCTGGGGCTTGAGGTCAAGAAATTGTTGAAAGCGCAGGGTACATCAGTGCGGCTGGTTGAGTCAAGGTCAGGGAACCTTTCATCAGTTGATGTCGTCAAGAACAAATTGATTGATACAGGCGTTGAGTTGTGTTTGTTTTCGGTTGATTCAGGGTTCTTGATCGGCAGGACGCTCGCGGTGCAGCCGTTTCGCGAGTACAGCGAGCGGGACTACGGCAGGCCGGGCCGTGACGCGAAACGCGGCATGCTGCCGCCAAAGCTTGGGCGCGCGATGGTTAATCTTTCCGTAGCGCCAGAAGGTGCGTTGATCCTTGACCCGTTCTGCGGGTCTGGCACGGTTCTGCAGGAAGCAATGCTCTTGGGGTACCGCGCAATCGGAACTGACATTGACGAGGATGCAATTCGCGATACCAAAAAAAACATTGAATGGCTCGTCCGCGAGCATGGAGAGGAACTGCCGGAAGCAAGGATTGAAGCAATGGACGTGCGAAAACTGGATGAGTCTGTCACTAAATCATCGGTTGATGCAATTGTCACGGAGGTTGATCTTGGCCCACCTTTGCAGGGGGATGAATCCGAGGCAAAAGTTTTGAGCATT
Source organism: uncultured Gammaproteobacteria bacterium (assembly GCA_964606465.1). Classification (GTDB taxonomy): domain Bacteria; phylum Patescibacteriota; class Patescibacteriia; order UBA2169; family UBA2169; genus CG10-46-32. Next base: position 10,496 of record CAZSGI010000022.1, read on the forward strand.
GAACGCAGCTTGAGCGAGTTTTACCCGGAAGCTCTGGATTTGATGCGGTACACGCTCAAAGGAGAAGGCCGCGCGGTCATCGCATGGCCGTACTTTGCAAAGCACGGCATTATGATTTCCGTGTTTGGCGAACTGGAGCGTCTTGGCTGGAAAGTCATTGAACCGTATCCATCTGAATTCCAAAAAACGTACCCGCTTTCAAAGCGGGGAACACTCATCTATGGCAGAGAGGGGCAGCACGTGTTCCGGGAGGTTGTGATTCTGGAAAAAAAATGAGCCAACTAGGTGGCGAACCTAAAGTAGCAGACATCCCCGTCTTTCACGATATATTCCTTGCCCTCCAGGTGCATCTTGCCTTTTTCTTTGGCCCCTGTTTCCCCGTTGCAGCCAATAAAGTCCTGGCAGGAGATGACTTCCGCGCGGATGAATCCTTTCTCAAAGTCAGTGTGAATCTTGCCGGCTGCCTGGGGCGCGGTTGAGCCGTTCGTAACGGTCCATGCCCGGGTTTCCTTGGGGCCGCTCGTAAAGAAAGTGATGAGATTCAACAGCCGGTAGGATGCGGCAATGAGCCTATCAAGCCCGGAAGCGTTCAGCCCCAAGTCAGCCATCATGGACTTGGCGTCTTCAGCCGGGAGTTCGGCAAGCTCGGATTCAATCTTCGCGGATATCACCACTTCGTTCTCGTGGACCGCTGGCCGCGTTGCCTCGCTCTCATCCACGTTCAATACGCGCAGCATGGGTTTTGCGGTAATGAGTTGCAACTCGCGGATGGATTCCTGCTCGTTATCATTCAGATCAGCGCCACGGGCCGGCGCGCCCTTGTCCAGTTGCGCTTTTATTTTCTCAAGCGCCGAAAGCGCGCGAATCGCTTCCTTGTCTCCGCGCTTTGCGTTACTTACCGCGTCTTTGAGCCGTCGCTCAATTGTGGCAAGGTCTGCCATGGCAAGCTCAAGGCTGATGATTGCTTCGTCACTCTCCGGATCAACGCGGTTTTCCACGTGCGTGACATTGCCGTCTTTGAAATCACGTATCACGTGCGCGATTGCATCAACCTCACGGATGTGCGAGAGGAACTTGTTTCCCAGCCCTTCGCCCTTGTGGCTGCCTTTCACCAGGCCCGCAATGTCCACGAACTCAATGGTCGTGGGAATGATTTTTTCGGATTTTGAAATGGCGGCTAATGTTTCCAGCCGCTCATCAGGCACCGCAACCACGCCCACGTTGGGGTCTATGGTGCAGAACGGGAAGTTTTCAGCAGGCACCTGCTTTTTGGTGAGTGCGCGGAACAGGGTTGATTTGCCCACGTTGGGCAGGCCCACAATGCCTATTGCGAATGACATACAGGCGAAAGTATAGCGCGGTTGAAGTTTTATCACAAGCC
>CAZSGI010000023.1:0-11835 GCA_964606465.1 uncultured Gammaproteobacteria bacterium
CGCTCATCGTCGCTCGCAATGACATCAGAGTATGGAACAGCCTCCGGCAAATCAGAAGATTGGTTCACATACCAAATACCCGCAACACCTAAAATGACGACAATTGGAAAAATTTTTTTCATAAAATTTTAATCCGCATCGCCGCGTCGGATTCATTCCGCGCGGCGATGCACTTTGGAAGGGGTTCTCTTAAGGGGAAACCCTTCTTTTATTATGGGTTTCCCCTTAACTATAGTTATCCACAGTTAGGTAGTTGACTTTCGGTTTTTCTTCGGTTATCATTAAACCATCATCAATCAACAAACACCTATGGCTACTTCCCTCCTACAACTTACTTTGGCAATCACCCCGGCGCTCCTGGTCGGCGCGTTCATGCGCAGGGTCACCATGCCCTGGGAAAAGGAAAAGCGCCCGAGCGAGCGAGCACTCTTGCTCCGCATGCTCGCCAAGGACGTTACGCGCGTCAAAACTATTATGGCCGCAAACATCACGGCAGTCAACCAAGGCCGCGCGTGCCCAATGCGCAGACTCCCCCTCTCCAACTGGAACCGTTTGAAAGGCGACGCGCGGTTCCACAAGTATGCAACCGAACCCATCTTTCAGCAGATGATTCGGCAGTTCCGCGAGTGGGAACGCGCATACTAACGATACATCATATGACCATCATCCTCCCAAACAAGAAACAGCAACTGCTTGATTTTTTGAAATCGTACGTCAAGGACCGAGGGTACGCGCCCACACTCTCCGAGGTCGCAAAAAAATTCAAGGTCTCATCCTTGGCTACGGTGCACGAGCACATGGCGTTCCTGGAGAAGCACGGGTTCATCAAACGCACGGGCAACATCCAGTCCCGGGAACTTGAAATCATTGACCGCAGAAACGGCAACGTGGAACCGACCTTCCTGGAAAGCAGCATGCACAGCCTGCCCTTGGTTGGATTGATTACCGCAGGAGCGCCCATTGAGGCAGTGGAGAACCGCGAAGCGGAGATCGCGGTGCCCGCGGAGATTACGCGCGGCAGGCAGTGCTATATTCTGAAAGTCCGCGGCGATTCCATGGTTGAATCCCTGATTGCGGACGGGGATTTGGTGATTGTGGAAAAGACCGAGTACGCCAAAAACGGGGACACGGTGGTTGCGGTGCTGGATGACGGAACCGCCACCTTGAAGAAGTTCTACAAAGAAAAAAACTACGTGCGCCTCCAGCCCGCGAATGCCAAGTACCAGCCGCTCTTGGTTGAGAACGTGATCATCCGCGGCAGGGTGGTGGGCATTATCCGGAAATACTAACCATTAACACAACAGAGCGAGCTGCCAAACAATGATCCGCCTCATCGGCGGATTATTGTTTTAATGACGCGATTTCTTCTGCCGTCAGGGCGCGGTACGCACCTTCGCGGAGAGCACCGAGCTCAATCGGCCCCATGCGTACGCGTTTGAGGGATACCACGGATGCGCCGATTACATTGATCATCTGGCGAACCTGGTGCTTGCGGCCCTCGTGGATGGTGACGGAAACGAGGTATTGGTGCGCGCCGATTTTTCTGATGAGCCGCGCTTTTGCCGGGCTTGTTTTTCCAGTGGTGATGAAGACCCCCCGCGCAAGACGCTCCAGCCCTTTCTTGAGAAGCCCGGCTCCCCAGTTACCCGGAATCTCCACTATGGCTTCGTACTCCTTTTCGTGCTCAAACTTGGGGTGCGTGAACTCGTACACGAGCTCCCCGTCGTTGGTGAGAATGAGGAGGCCGGTGGTATCAATATCAAGCCTGCCGACCGGAACCACGCGCTCTGGTGTTTTGACGATGTCCAAAACCGTCTTGCGGCCGCGGTCATCAGCCGCGGTTGAGAGCACGCCTTTGGGCTTGTGCAGCACAACATAGACCTCTCGGCCTTCGTGCGCGAGCGGCTTGCCGTTTATGGTAATGCGGTCGCGGCGAACGTCAACGCGCGTCCCGAGTTTGGTTACCACCGCGCCGTTGACGCGCACCCTTCCGTCGGAAATGAGCTTTTCCGCGGCTCGGCGCGAGGCAATCCCCGCGTCCGCTATGGCTTTCTGCAGCACCACCCTCCCCATTTAGACCCCCAGCTTATTGATGACCGTAACCTTGCGGCCGTTCAGGATGGTAAAAATGAACCGGTCCCCCAGCTCAACGCGCTGCTGGAACTCCTTCTTGTTCATCACCGTATACTTTAAGTCTCTGCCGGTTTCTTTCAGGTACGCCTTAACCAGTTTTTCGAGCTTGGTTTTGTGCACGCGACCCACGATAAAGATATCAACCGGCGATTCGGCCTGGCCCACGAACGAACCGGAGAGTACGAGCAGGTCCATGCTCCCCACCTTCTCAAGCTGACCCACGAGCTTCTGCTCGCCCAGCTCGTTGGATTTCAGGAGCAGCGTCTTAAGCTCCGGAACCAACAGAAAATCCCGGTTCACGCTGTAGTACTTGCGCTTGTCCTTTTCCTGCGAAACCACGAGCCCGACATTCTCCAGGTTCTCAAGCTCCCGGCGGACCGAATTCAAGTGCTCGCCCAAGGTGCGGGCAGTCTCACGGATGTAGTAGTCCCGCTCATCGTTTTGCCCCAAAAAGAGCTTTAAAAGCTTCACCCGAACCTTTGACCCGAAAATGTGCTCAAGCATACACAAAATTTGTTCAATACTGGCAGGTGTAGTATACTACCCGTATCACCCGAGCGTCAACCCAAGCCTACCTCAGTAGATATACGCTCAATCGCTTATGAAAAGCCTACCGGAAAACATGGTGGCGACCCAAGTGATCAGGCAGTCCGGATCCCCGGGGTCTTTGCACGTCTTTGAGCTCTCGCACGAACGAGCCGTTGATAAGAAGCTCCTGCTGCTCGTGGAGATAGAGGTGTCCGACAAAGACAACGAGGGGATTGTGGAGGATATCGCGCGAGAAATTGAACAGGAGTTCTTCAACGCCCCCACCAAAGAAACGGAGTACGCGTTTGAAAATGCGCTCGCCAAGGCGAACATACGGGTCAAAGACACACTGCTCGTAAAACCGAAAAACTGGCTGAACCGGATGCACGTCATCGTGCTCGCGCTCGCGGGACCCGAAGCTTACCTCGCTTCGGTCGGCATGGTGCACGCGTTTCTGGTACACCGCGAAAAAATCGTCGACGTGCTCCGGTCTCCGGACGGACACGCCGCGCCGCCCAACCCGCTGAAGCTCTTCACCAACATCGTGAGCGGAAAACTCGGGCCGGAAACGGCCATGGTGCTCGCGAACGAATCCGTACTCGACTACCTCTCGGTAGAGCGCATCAGAAAATGCGCGCAGGAGTTCGACGCCCAAGAAGCGGCGGAGGCGCTCACCGAGCTCCTGGCACAGGCGCCCTCGAACAAGCAGTTCGGCCTGGCCGTGGTCTCCCCGCTACCCCGCCCGCTGCCCGAGACCGTGATTCCGGACCGCCCATTGAGAGCGCCGCTCACCCGGCAGTACGCGCCGTTCGAACCGGCGTACGGCCGGTACGGAGAGGAGGAGGAAGCGGATGCGTACCCCTCCGGAGCGCCCGAGGAGCCGTACGAGCGCTTTGACTCAAGCGGCCGAGCTACCCGTGCCCTCCTCGGCACGCTGCTCGTCGCCTCCCAAGCGGCGCTCACCGTGCTGCTCTCGTTGCTCGCCAAACTACTCGAGGGGCTCCAGCTACTCATAAAGCGGACCGGACCCGCACTCGCCTCGTTCGCGCGGGCAACGCTCGCCACGGTACGGAACGCGGAGAGCAGAACGTACTTCCTCCGCCGGGTAAAAGACGCCGCCGGAAACGCGGCGTACCGCGCCATGCACGCGCCGTCAAGAAAACGCCAGCTCGCCGGAGCGGCCGTAGCGGTGCTCGCGGTGGTGTTCGTCGCGAGCGTGCTGCTCCGCGCCAGCAAGCAGAACCGAGAACAGGCGAGCACCGACTTCCAAGCGGGCATCTCCGAAATCGAACAAAAAATCGGCGAGGCCGAAGCGTCCCTCATCTACGGGAATAAAATAAAATCCCAAACCGTCTTGGCTGAAGCCCAAGCCTCCCTCGCGGCCCTCGCGCACGAATTCCCCGACGAAGAAGAGCGCCTGGCCGCGGCGGCTCTCTCCATCGAATCGCTCCAGAACAGAGCGGAGAAAAAGCAGCCCATCACCGCCATCCAGGTGGTGGCGACCGTCATCCCCGCACCCATCGGCCCGAACGAAGCCGGCCTCGTCCAGCTCGGGGATTCGCTGTACTTCTACGACGGCATCCAGGAACGGGTGGCGAGCCTCGACGTTCGGAACCAGCTGCTGCTCTCCCTCGCGCTCTCTGACCAAGGGATGGAATCGTTCAGCACCGCGCTCCCGCTCTCGGACGCTGAAATCGCGCTCCTGGCCCGGGATGCCGTGCTCCTCGTGGACGCGAGCCGCGAAACCGTCGCAAAGCAATCGTTCCCCTTTGATCCCGAACGCGCCAAACCGTTCGCAGCATACGCCCGGAACCTGTACACCTTCAACCCGGAGCAGAACCAGATCGTCAGGTACCGCCGCGCCGGCACCGGATTCACCGCGCCCCAAAACTGGCTCACTGGCGAGTACGAGCTCGCGACCATGCGGGACATCAGCGTTGATGGGTTCGTGTACCTCATCGATTCGCAGGGGACCATCCACGTCTTTCTGCGCGGTACCATCAACAAAACCATCCCCTGGCCCGCGCAGGACCTGCCCGGAACCTCGGTCCGGCTCTACACCCGCGAGGATCTCGACGTATTTTACGTCCTCGACCCCGAGCGCACCCGGATCGTTCGCATCAACAAAGACGGCGCCCTCGAAACCCAGCTCACCTCACCCATGCTCGAAAAAGCAACGGACCTCGTGGTTGACGGACGCGGAGAGAACCTCTACGTGCTCGCCGCGGACAAGATCTACCAGATACCAATCGCGCCGTAACGAAAAACGCGAGCCCCTTTTCGGGGAGGCTCGCGTTTTGCAAACCGAAACCTTACTTCAGGGTAACCTGCGCGCCCGCTGCCTCAAGCTTCTTCTTCATGGCTTCGGCATCCTCCTTCTTGAGCCCCTCTTTCACGATTTTCGGAGCGCCGTCCACCAAATCCTTGGCTTCCTTGAGCCCCAGCTCAGTCACCTCGCGAACCGCCTTGATGACCGCGATCTTGTTCGCGCCAACGCTTTTGAGCTCAACGTCGAACGCCGACTTCTCTTCCGCGCTCGCCGCATCCCCGGCAGGGGCGGTGGGAGCGCCCCCGAGCACCACGGGCGCGGCGGCCGATACCCCGAACTTCTCCTCCAGGATCTTGACGAGCTCCGAGAGGTCAAGCACGGACAGCTGCTCGATCTTCCCCACGAGGTCTCTAAACTTCGCCGGAACCTCAACGGCTTTCGCATCCTCCGCTGCCTGCGCAGCGCCGTTTGTTGCTTCTTCTTTTTTCATATATGGTCTCCTTATCGTATGTTACTGGTGAAGACAAAGGTACCTACGCTCTCGCGTTTTTGATGCCGTAGAGCACCTGCACCAACCCCCGAATCGTTCCAGCGAGGACGTTTGCGAATCCGGAAAGGGGCGCATTGAGGGAACCGACCAGTTTTGCGTACAGCTCGGACCTTGTGGGGAGCTTGGAGAGCGCCGCCACCCGAGCCTCGTCAATGACGGTACGCTCCAAAACGCCTCCGTACAGCTTGAGCGCTTTGTGTTTCTTCTGGAATTCGGCGAGCACCCTGGCGGACGAAACCTCGTCAGAAAGCGCGAACGCGACCGCGAGCCCGGTTCCGAGATTTTTGACGTCAACGTCAAGCTTGGCCTCGGCGAGCACGCGCGCGAAGAGTGTCTTCTTGATGACCCGGAACGCCACGTTTTCTTGGCGCAATTTTTTCCTCAACAGAGAGAGTTCGGGAACCGAAAGCCCGTGGTAGCCCACAAAAACCATTGATTTGGCGTCTGAAACGTACTGCTTGGCCTCGGATGCGGCCTGCTCTTTTTGTTGTCGTGTTTTCGGCATATGGCGTGGATGGTGTGCAGGGAATGGAAACGAAAAAATCTGCGGGGATTCCGCAGACGGGGTAGAACAGCCGATCAGCCGCAATGGGCGCTACCTGCTGCTTGTTCCTCGGCAGGTGCTTATTAACCCGCCGATTCGGCGGGGCCTGCTGTCTGCGGAATATGATTGGTACCGACAGTGTACTACACCCAAACCGCGCCGTCAAGCCCTCCTTCTGGGTTCCTACTTCAAGTGCCGCGCTTTTGCGGCGTTGTGCTCCTCCAGGGTGCGGCTGAAAACGGTCTCCCCATCCGGGGTTGAGAGGAAGTAAAAGTAGTCCGTGCGAGCGGGGTAGACGGCCGCGCGGATCGCGGAGATTCCCGGGTTTCCGATGGGGGTAGGCGGCAAGCCGCGATACTTGTAGGTGTTGTACGCAGAGTCAATCTCGAGCTGCTCGAGCGTCAGGGTTGGCGAGCTGCCGCCGATGAGGTAGTTGAGGGTTGCGTCTGACTGCAGCGCCACCCCCGCTTCCAGGCGGGACCAGAAGATGCCGGCGACGGTGGGCCGGTCCTCCTCGTGCGGAACCTCGGCCTCAATGATGGAGGCAATAATCAGCACGCTGTAGAAGCTCTTCCCAAGGCGCGCGATTTCGTCACGCAGCTCCTGCGTGACCTTGGCGTCAAAGTTCGCAACCATCTTCTCCATGACGTCCCGGGGCGTGGCATCGGCAAACACCTCGTACGTGTCCGGGAACAGGTACCCCTCGAGGGGAGCGCTCGCGGTCCGGTAGACGAGGGGGCGGTACCTGACGGCGAGTTCGTTGTAGAAATTATTGTCAGGCGAACCGAAAACGCCCGGCACTCCCGCGAGCGCGATGAACTCTTGGGGCTCAAACAAGCCCGCTTTTTCCAGGTACGCCGCAACGTCCTTGATCCCCCACCCCTCGAGGATGGTAATCGTGCGTACGCGGCGCGCGGCATCCGACGAAAGCAGCTCTATCAGCTCAAAAGCGGAAACAGCGTCCGGCAGCTCAAAGGTTCCGGCCAAAAATTTTCCCTGCTTGCCCGTAAGCCGCGCGAGCTCACGGAACCAAAAGTCACTCCGCACCAGGCCGCGGGTGCGGAGTGACGCGCTGATCTCGCGCAAGGACTCGCCCGGCGCGATCGAAAATTCACGCGAACGTTCGTCGAGCGGAACGCTGGCGAAAAATTGGTAGCCCAAAAACGTTACCGCGGAAACCGAAACCGCGAGGATGATGATAACGGTATAGGTGGCGGTGCGCATAGGTGTAGGTGGCTAGAGGTACCTCGTGGAGAAGCGCTTCCGCAACTCGGCAACCAGCGCCTTGACCTCTTGGGCCCGCGACTTGTCCACGAGGAGGATGACGTCATCGGTTTCAACCATCACCAGGTTCTCCACCCCGAGCGCGGCGACGAGCTTGCCGGAAGAGCTCAAAAAAAAGTTATCGCGGCTATCCAGTAAAACGGACGCACCGGGTGAGGCGTTCCCGCCCGCATCCTTCGGCGACAGCTCGGAGACGGCACGCCAGTGGCCGATATCCAACCAGGGGATGTCCGCGGGAATGACGAGCCGCCGGTCGGTCCGTTCCAGAATCCCGTGGTCAATCGAAATGGAGGGGAGACGCGGAAATTCTCTGCGCACCACCGCGGCGAGATCGGTTCGGGACGACGCGGCAATGCGCATAAGCGGCGCGTAATGTTTCGGCAGGTGCTCTTTGTACAACCCGAGCAACGTGCGGACGCGCCACGCGAACCACCCCGGGTTCCAGAGGTAGCGCGGATCGGAGAGAAAGGAACGAGCGCGCCGAACCGACGGCTTCTCGACGAACCGTTTCACGGCATACACGGACCGTGCCGCGCGGTGTACAACTTTTTTGTTCACCTGGATGTACCCGTAGCCGCTCTCCGGGTACGTGGGGGTGATGCCGTAGAGCAGGGTGTGGTCCGGGAAGCGCTCGAGCGTCGGACGAGCCGCACGGAGGAGAGAAGCGAACGATCGTTCGTCGCCGATCCACGCATCCGCGTGCACGGAAACGAGAACTTCATCCGGATGGTCGCGGTACACGCGCGCGGCCGCGAAACCGATGGCACCCGCGCTGTCTCGACGAAGAGGCTCAAGGAGGAGGGAGTGTCTTGGAAGCTCCGGCAGCTGCGCCCGTACCGCCCGCGCGTGGTTTGCGCCGGTTACGACGAGCACGTCGCCCGCTCCGAAAGCCGCACGGCGAAGACGCCGGTACGTCCGCTGCAAGAGCGTTTCTTTGCCGAAGAGGGGCTGGAGCTGCTTTGGGAAGCATTCGCGTGAGAGCGGCCACAGGCGCGTACCCGCGCCGCCCGCGAGTATGACGATTTTCATGCTACAGATTGTAGCACCTCTTGACTTTGCATTCAAGGTGTGCTATACTGACTGTGTTCGTTTCCTTAGCCAGACCCGTGTTTACCAAAAAAACGCGGGTTTTTGTATGTTACTCCCCCTCATCCTTAACGCGCTGCTTCTGTTTCCGCTCTGGAGGCGAGCAGCGCACCGAACCGGCGCGCTCTTGGCGGCTGGTTCTCTTCTGTTTGCGCCGAGCGCGGCCCTCGCGGCGAGCATCAACGCTTCTGACCTCATCCAGATGACCAACGAGGCGCGCCTCGAGCGCCGCGCAGGGGAGCTCACCCCCAACCACGCGCTGACCAAAGCGGCCCAGGCGAAAGCGCGCGATCTCCTCGACGGCGCGTACTTCGCCCACACCACGCCGGGGGGGAAACCGTTCTACGAGTGGATAGAAGAGGCGGGGTACCACTACCTCTACGCGGGAGAGAACCTGGCCATAGATTTTTACGAGAACGAACCGCTCATGGACGCGTGGATGGCGAGCGCCACGCACCGCGCGAACATCCTGAACGAAAACTACACGGACATCGGCATCGTGTCATTGCGCGGAGATTGGGACGGGCGCGAAACCGTGGTGGTGGTGCAGCTCTTCGGCTCGCTCCTCTCTGATTCCCCGACCGTGCTCGGACAAACGCTCGAAAATGTGAGCAACGATTTGGGCATCCGACGCGATTCGCTCAAAACCCTCGCGGCGGACCTGGTGATGCTCCCGAGCCTGGCGGGCAGCCGGTACTTCGACATCATCCTCAAGCCGGCGCACGACGCCACGCTCGCGGCGTCGGACATCGCCGAGACGAGCATCGCCGGAGCGCCGTTTTCAAAAATTGCACGGGGCGGCTCGTACCAAACGCTGCTCAAGGCGCGCTCCGCGTGCTGCTCCCCTGAAACCACCTTCGCGCTGACCGAAGAGCAAAACGGCGTACTCACGAGCACCCCCATCTCCTACCCCACGCTCGCCTACCTGTTCCAAAACTTCGCGAACCGGGCACTCGCGCTCCCGTCGTTCCCCGAAACCCTCAACACGAACCTGGTGATTTCGGGCATCCTCGCCGTGCTCCTGCTCATCGCCTTCGAGGCTGAAATCCGGCGCGAGTTCAGGGGGGTGCGCGTCAAACGGTAGCGCGCCACCGCCTCTACCGCAACCACCGGCGGTGGTGGGACACGAGAGCCGCGAGCGTTCCGATCAGCGCTCCGGCGGCAACGTCGCCCGCAAAATGAACGCCGGCCACCACGCGCCCCAACGAAACCACCAACGCGAGCGCCCAGAAAAGCCACGCGTTTTTTTTGTCCAAAAACGAGTACCCCGCGGCGAGCGAGAACGCGATCGCCGCGTGGTCCGAAGGGAACGACCCCGCGAGGTGCGCGGTGTTGACGAGGGGATCGAGGCCGAGCAGCAGGAACGGGCGCTGCCGGAACACGAGCAACCCGATCACCGCATCCACGGCGTACGCGAGCGCTCCTCCGGCGGCGAGCGTCACGAAATCGCGCGCAACCGCCCGGCGGCGCCAAAGGAAGATGACCGCGAGCGCCCCCAAAAACCAAATGAGGTAGGACGCCAGAAACGTCACCAGCGTCCGAGGCATGTCCTGCCCCGCGCCGAAGAGCGCGCTGCTCAGTTGGGCATCCAGCGCGGCGATGGTCATACGAGCGAACGCGAGGTCATAGCCGGCGGCTTCTCAATGCCCAGCACCTCAAGCACGGTCGGCGAAACGTCGCTTAAGACTCCGCTGGTGCGCGCCTCGTGCAGCAGCACCTCCCGCTGGCGCGGCGCTTTCAGCTTGAACGGTGCCCCGACAAAAATGCACGGGACCGGGTTGGTGCTGTGCTCTTTCATGATGTGGCCGTTCTCCCAGTTAACCATCTCTTCCGCGTTGCCGTGGTCAGCGGTCACCACCATGACCCCGCCGCGCCGTTCGACCTCCTTCCCAATCGCCTCGAGCGCGGCGTCAATGGCGCGCAGCCCACGGATGGTCGCCTGCAGGTTGCCGGTGTGCCCCACCATGTCCGCGTTCGCGAAGTTCGCGACGATGACGTCGTGCTTCCCGCCCGCGAGCGAGCTCTGTACGCTCCTCGCGATCTCGGGGGTCGCCATCTTGGGCGTAACGGCGTACGAAGCGACGCCCGCGGAAGGGATGATGACGTTCTCCTGCCCCGTGAACGTAACATCACGCCCGCCGTTGAAAAAGTAGGTTACGTGCGCGTACTTTTCCGTCTCCGCGATGTGGAGCTGCGTCAAGCCCGCCTCGCTCAAGGCGCGCGCGAGCGGGTGCTCCACGAGCTCCTTTTTGAACGCGACGCGCACCGGCAGGTCCGGGTCGTACTCGGACAGCGTGACGAAGTAGAGGTTTGAGAGGAGCGTGCGGCTGAACTTGTTGAACGCGGGGAGCACGAACGCGCGGGCGAGCTCGCGCGCGCGGTCGGGCCGGTAGTTGGTGAAGATAACCGAATCGCCAGGCTGGATGCGCGCGCCCCCTCCCTCCTCTCCAGATGCGATGCAGGCGGGGACGAACTCCTCGTCGTACACCTTTCTCCCGTAGCTCGCGTTGATGGCGGCGAGCGCGTCCGAGAACGTTTCCGCACACTCGCTCCTGACCATGGCCCGGTACGAGAGCTCGATTCGCTCCCAGTGGTTGTCGCGATCCATGGCGTAGAACCTACCGGAGAGCGTGGCGATACGGCCGGTGCCGAGGCGCTTGATGACCTTCTGGAGCTGCTTGAGGTAGCTCCCCGCGCTGTCGTACGGGACGTCCCTCCCGTCCAAAATCAGGTGTAAAAAGACGCGCTTTAAGGCTGCCCGTGCAGCGAGCTCCAGCACCGCGTAGAGGTGGTCCTGGTGCCCATGCACTCCCCCGTCGCTCAACATACCGATGATGTGAAAACTCGAGTTGTGCTTCTTGCAGTGCGCGACCGCCCCCGCGAGCACCTCGTGCTCAAAAAAACTTCCGCTCTCGATCGCCTGGTTGATGCGCAAGACGTCCTGGTACACGATTCTGCCGGCCCCCAGGTTCAGGTGCCCGACCTCGGAGTTTCCCGGCTCGCCCCACGGCAAACCCACGGCCTCCCCGGCGGCCGCGAGCGACGCGGTCCGGTAGCGCTTGAGGAGCTCGCCGTAGAAGGGCAGGCGCGCCTCGGTGATGGCGTTTCCGCGCGACGGGGGCGCAATGCCCCACCCGTCCAAGATGACGAGCGCGAGCGGTAGATTGTTGGCTTTTCCGGACATTACATGCGCTTACTTCGTAAACAAACTCGTTCCGGTCATCTCTTCGGGCTTCTGGATCCCGAAGAGCTCCAGGATGGTGGGGGCCACGTCCCCAAGAATCCCTTCCTGCCGCACCTCTGGCAACGTCGGCCTGCCGGCCGCCTGCCCGCCGAGGAGGAGGGAGTCGGCGGGCCATATCCAGCACGGAACCTGGCTCTTTGAGTGCTCGGTATCAACGCGCCCGCTTGAGAGGTCTTTCATTTCCTCAATGTTGCCGT
>CAZSGI010000024.1:0-11533 GCA_964606465.1 uncultured Gammaproteobacteria bacterium
TCTACATCGGCACCACGAGCGACACCGGCACCAATGGCTCGGTCTCCAAGATTGCGCTTGACAGCGATACATTGGTTGATGTCTGGCACACGGATACGGCCAAGAGCGATGACTTGCTCCAGCCCTATGGCGGGGCATCAACCACTGCCATCTCCTTTGGCGACAACACGCTGGCTATTGGCAACAACTCCACCAACGGTGGGGGTATCTGGAGCGAGACAGCCGCAGAATCCCTGGACCGCAAGCTCACCAAGCCCAAGACCGTGTTCACGGTGATAGAGCGTTTGGATGTTCCGTACATCAATTCGCCTCAAGGGGTCTTGACGTTTAACGTGGGCTCGTCAACGGCCCTGCAGTTCAAGATTGCCACCACCGGCAACACGTTCCAGATTCTGCCGACCACGAACCACAATATTTTGATTGGGGATGATGCCGGAAACGGCATCTTTATCGCGGACGGCGGCAACGTCGGCATCGGGACGACGAGTCCATCTAGTCTTTTGTCGGTTTCTGGGTCATCGGGTTTCATGGTTACAAATACCGGCGCTGGCAATACTTTTTATGTGGAAGATGCGGCCAATGACACCACGCCGTTTGTGATAGACGCAAGCGGCAACGTCTTCATCGGCGACACAGCAAACATAGGTATGACTCAAGGTCTAACAATAAACCAGGGCGCAAATGATGATGAAATCTTTGCACTCAAATCTTCCGACGTGGCGCACGATGGAGCAGCGGTGGGTATAGATGAAACAGACACCTACGGCCGCATGACCAAAATCTCTGGAGCAGGAGGAGGATTGTTGATTCATGCGGCAACGGACGGCGACTCCTATCAAGTGCTGAATCTTGTTGGCTATTCAGGAACTGCCCAAAACACGACAAAGTCTACAGCAGGACTAGGCATAGTCGAGTTTCGTTCCGGATACAACCCGGTTGGGGGTACCTCGTGGACGAGTACGACGAATGGAAATGAATTTGTGTGGCGAACGGTTGTCAGCGGAGGTACAGTCGAGACGAGAATGATTCTCGACTTTGAAGGCGACCTCCATTACGACGGTACTACCAATGCGAGTGCATGGGACTTGGCAGAGTACATCAAGGCGGCTTCCGGCCATGAAGGGCTTCCCATCGGGACCATTGTGGCGACAAAGGGGAACAAAGAGGTGGGTATTGCCGATGGGGGGGCGTATGATTCTTCCGCTATCGGCATTATCTCTAATCCAGAAGAGGCGAATACGATGGGATGTGGTCTCTGCGGGGACACCTCTGAATTGCTTCTTGTCGGTATGACAGGCACCCTCGAAGTCAGGGTCAATAATGAAGGCGGCCCCATTGTCTCGGGCGACTACATCACCACTTCATCCGTTCCCGGTGTCGGCATGAAAGCCACCAAGTCAGGAATCGTTGTCGGCCGTGCCTACAGAGACTGGGACGGGGTAGAGGAAACTGTCCGCGTGATCTTGGGTACCCACTACCACTATGACGACAAGACGGTGGTGCCGGTGTTTGACGCCAAGATTATTGATTTGCAGGGCCAGATTGATGCGCTGAAAAAGGAGGATAAGGCGTTAAAAGAGGAGCAGGAACGTATCAAATCGCGTCTTGATGAACTTGAAAGCAAGCTTCCTTGAATTTACGTGCAATCAGCCAGGCTAAAATTCGGATGCCCGCACATGAACTCTTCAAAACTCATGCGTTTTTTGCCTTCAAGCTGGACTTCGGCCGGTGTCCCGTCTTTGCGCATTGACCAGATGATGAGTTTTTTACCGTTCCATTTTGTCCAGGCCCCTGGCCAGGGGTTCATGGCGCGGACTCGGGCGTTAATTTCGTCTGCAGACTTAGACCAGTCAATGCGGCCGTCTTTTTTTGTCAGCTTTTGCGTGTACGAGGCTTTTGAATCATCCTGCGGCTTTGGCTTGATGCGGCCTGCAATGTAGCCAGGCAGAGTTTTGATGAGGAGTTGCGCGCCGATTTCAGCGAGCGTAGCGTGCAGTTCTCCGGCGGTCATACTGTCATTGCGAGGAGGGGTACTCGCCGACGAAGCAATCCCGCGATTGACGGGACTGCTTCGCTCCGCTCGCAGTGACACCTTGGTTTGCGCCACAATAGGGCCGTGGTCCATTTCATCATCCAGCTTCATAATGGTAACCCCGGTCTCCGCGTCCTGATTCAGAATAGCAGCCTGCACCGGGGATGCGCCGCGGTATTTGGGCAACAATGATGGGTGGATATTTATAATGCCGAGTGGAAACGCATCCATGATTTCTTTGTGAATGATTTCTCCGTACGCAGCGAGAACGCCGAGACTTCCCCCTCCTGTATGCAGGAGGGGGTTAGGGGGTGGTTCCGTGACCACCGGAATTTCGGCTTCCTGCGCAATGCGCTTGACCGGCGAGGGGACTGGTTTTGAATGGTGGCGTCCAACCGGTTTATCGGCTCTCGTTACGACCAACGCAACGTCACAAAACGGCGCTTTCACAAGCGCCTTCAAGGCAGGGACCGCAAACTCCGGCGTGCCAAAAAACGTAATGCTTGTTTTCATGTTTACAGCTTCATAGCATCCAAATCTTTGGCGCCTTTGGTGATTTTTGACGCGCGCTCAGTAAAGAGTACGCCGTCCATGTGGTCAATCTCGTGCTGGAGCACGCGGCTGAACAACCCCGTAGCTTTTATTTTCTGTTCTTGACCCTCCAGATCCAGAAACCGCACTTTTATTTTTTTATGGCGCAAAACTCGTCCGTACACGCCCGGGATTGAGAGGCACCCTTCTTCGCCGTCTTCCATCTCGCGCGAAGCGGAAAAAATTTTCGGGTTAATGACAACCAGATGTTCATCCCTGACCCCCCCTGACCCCCCCTTAGCAAAGGGGGGAATACCCGCATCCTTATGGATAATGCCGACCCTTACCGGTTCACCGATTTGAATCGCTGAAATGCCAATGCCCTTTTCAGCTTCCATGGTGTCAATCAAATCTGAACACAATTTTTGTACAGCAGAAACATGACCGACTCCCCGATCAGAGTCGGGGACAAGCTTTTTTGACGGTTCGTTGAGCCGGGGGTCGGGATAGTATACCAAAGGAAGCTTCATATTACGTTTTCCGGATCTCGGTCAATAATCCAATCTTGGCCGAGGTTCCGAAGTTCGGCAGGTCTTGCATCACCAGACAATTTTATGAGCAGTGATTGCCTCTTATTGGCATCCATGAATGGGCCGCTTGCGTTCATGAGGCGGCGCTTCGCGGAGAGCACCTCGTTCTGGTCTTTGCCGCGGTAGGAAAGCTTAATCAGTTTGGCAAACGGCGGATAGTTGAGCTCCTTGCGGCTTGAAAGTTCCGCCGTTTTGAACGCTTCAAACTCTCCGTACGCGAACGCGCGCACTGCAAGCGAGTCAGGTGAGTAGGACTGCAGGATGATGCGCTCAAAGCCCAGTTCCTGCGCGAGAAGGCGCCAGTGCGAGAGCCGGTAATACGTTCGTTCGGCGGAACGGTAGTCCGGGATAGCGAGCAAGGGCTCAATAGAGGCAAATACCAGCAATCCGAGGTTTCTCTTTTCAGAACTCAATTTTAAGCCTTCCAGAGCCTGCGGGGTAGCAACCAGAACATCAAAGTGCTCCAGTGATGCACGTACGTTACAATTTTTAAGCTCTCTCGTCAATATCTGCAAAACGCCCTTTACGGACACGCCCTTATCTGATTCTTGGCGCAAGGCAATGACCACTGCTTTCTTGTTCTGTTTCAGCGCGCCCTGGATTGCTTCAAGCGTTTGTCCCGCGATGATGGAGAAGTCTTTTCGGTTCATCTCGTTCTTCATGTCAACAAGCGATACGCCAAGCTTGTGTCCATGGCTTGCCGGGAGTGCTGTATGAGCGACTCGTTTTTCAGAAAGAATTTCAGAGGATGACGCAAACAAGAGTTTTGATTTGGTTATGTTCGCAAGCCACGAACCGACAATCCTCGCATCATACCGCGGATGCTGATCATACTGTTTGAAGTCCTCGCTCGTTCCGTCAAAAAATATGATCTGCGAGTTTTCCCGGATCGGCAAAAATACGCCCTGCCGAGTGGAGAGAATCATGCGCGCTTTTCCGCGCAAGATTTTCTGGTACTCGTTCCAATGCTGTCCTTTGGATAGTCCGCTATGGATAACCGTCAATCCATCTGAACACACTTTGTGTACACTCCCCGCGATTGCCTCTATCATTTCAATGGTCGGAACCAGTACCAGGAGCGGGGACTGCTTTCTGCGCGCAACCAGATGCAAGAGCAGCCACACGAATGAGGATACGTCCCGGATAATGAGGAGGCGTGCTGACGCAATGCGCGCTGTGGCTGATTTTAATTTTGGGAGCTGGGCAGGGGACACGGTAAAAGAAATGTGTGTGTATGTCATCGGCTTGACGTTCGTCATACGTTCCGGCCTGTCCGGAACCATCAATCGGGCAACGCTCCCGGGAGTCACGAAATAGTACTCGCTAAATTTTTTAATCAGCCGCAACTGGAAGTGCGTCAGAATAGGCTCATCTTCCAAAACAGAATCAATGGGCCGCGCCCTGAATTTCTCGGATTCTTGCGCGTGAGTCAGTTCCAAAACAACTCCCGCGACTTTGGAGGCGCGGAACGGAATATTCACGAGAGATCCCGGCTTGATGGCTGCCCGCAAATCGTCCGGAACGAAATAATCAAACACATCCGCGCGAGACGGCAGGCGCGAGAGGGGAGTTATCTTCGCAATCATACGAACCGCGCCGCGAGCATTCCCACGCCGTACTTCTGCTCGTAGTTGAGTACGTCCGCCTGGTACTCCTGCCCTTCCAGCATGCCGAGGGCAATCGCGAGCGGAGGGATGCCCGCGAGCGTAAACGCGTCAATTTCCTCGCTCAGGCGCGCCAGGAGAGCGGCGCTGTCGCGCGCCTTGAGGTGCGCAAGCATCGTCTGGTCAAGGGACCTGCCCTGCTCGCGGTTGGGGCCCGTAGCGCGCGCAAAATCTCCCAGAGAGACAACCGCGATTTTTGCGGACGAATCCTCCAGGACGTCCCGCATCCGTCTTCCAAAGTTGAGCAACTGGTGCGTCGGGCCCTGCGCGTGGTGGAGCAAGAGCAGACGGTAGCGCCCCTCCTCGGCCCCGAGCTGGAGGCAGGCCGCGCCCGTTGCTCCGTCCAGGTTCTCGCGGGTAGTGGCCGCGAGCGGGTACTCGGCCCCGAGCGCGTGCCGGATGCGGTACGCGAGCTCCAGATCCCCGAGAAATTTCGCCTGCGTCAAAAATTCTCCGTACGGTCCGAACGAAACCGTAAACTGCGGAGACACGTTGAACACGCACGCCTCGCTCCCGCTCGCGTAGGGAGAGAGCAGCACCACGGTTTCGCACCCGCGGGAGTACACGTCCAAGGCGATTTCGGCGACCGCGCGGTGCATTTTTTTGAACTGCCGAAACTTGTTGCGGCTGATTTGCGGCAAGAGCAGGGGGGAGTGGGGGATGTGCGCGATGTAAGAAAGCATAGTGATAGACGTCACCTTATTGGTTTTCTCCTAAAATCTCTCCTTCCCCGTACGTTACGGTCAAATCGAGCGGGTCTCCGAGCGGGTGCAGGTCAACCACTTTTTGCGGCACCAAAATGATGTCATCCCAACGGTACCCCAGTTTTTCAAACGCTTCGCCCGAAACGACTGGCCGGCGCAACCCGTCCGAAATGACGTACACCGAGCTCGCGCCGGGAGCGGTGACCAGGGTGCCGTCCTCAAGCGTTACGCGGCCGGTGTACGGGTACTTGGCGAGCTCATCCTGGTGCACCGGCGACGGCTTGACGTTCTTGAAGTTGTTTGCGAGAATCGTGCGGTCAATGATGCCCTGCTTTTGGCCGTCCTGCACCCAGAACACGGCCCCGGTTTTGTTATCCTGCAGCACCGCGCCGGTCGGGTACGCCGAGGCGAGCGTGATGTTCGCCCCGGCCCTGTAGAGCGCGAGGTCATCTTTGCTCACCTCAATCACTTCTTCGGGGTTGAATCCGATGGTCCTGAACACCTCGCGGCTTGCGATGCCGCGGACCGTATCGTCAACCAAGAGGTACACGGTTCCCCACGGAGCGCGCAAGAGCGAGTAGTTCGCGAACTGAATGGCTGGCCCGATCTCGTACTTTTCCAGCTCGTTCTTTGAAACCTGGATGATGCGGTCAGGATTGTAGCGCGAATACAGCGCGGTTCTGGTCAAGAACGGCCTGCGCAATCCGTGAGAGAGGAGCCACACGCCGGGTTGGCCCTGCTCCTGCAAGAGCGTGCCGTCCGGGTAGTTTCGCACGAAGTACCGCTGCCAGATGCGCCAGAAGTTGAAGTTCGCGCCAATCCCGGATTCGCCGCCTTGGTACGGGTTGTACGTGTAGAGCACTGCGGTGGCGTTGTTCGCGGGCGTCACCTCAAAGCCGTCCAGCGTGGTCTTGCTCCTCTCCGGACCCCAGCCCGTGAGCGTTCTGCCCAATGACTTCAAATCACGCAAGTAATTTGAGCGCACCTTTTCCGCGAACAAAGAAACCTGGTTATAAAAACCCCTGAATGACTGCACGCTGGGATCGTTTTTTGAGCACGAGTCGCAGATGCCGAATCCGGTTGCCCAGTTGAGCTGGTCCTGGCTCGGAGATGCTGCGGTGATGAGGCTCTGCTCTTTCTGGAGCATGGCCAGAATCACCTTTGGGCTGATTTGGTAGAGCCGCGCTTCCTCGTAGATGATTTGGCTTGCCGGCTTCCGGATGCCATTGACCACGTCAGTGAATTTCGCGAGGAAACTGCCTTTGCTTTCCAAAAAACGCTGGATGGCATCCTGGGAAAGGGAGTCCACATCCTCAAGCTCAACGTCCGAGATGATGTAGTTGGGGTTGAAAGACGCGGCAAGCGTGGGGGCATGCGGGGACAGAATCAGGGAAGCAAGCAGTGCGAGTGAAAGTATTTGTTTCATACGGACATTGTATCATAAAGTTCCCCCTCCTGTAATCAGGAGGGGGCGAGGGGGTGGTCTTTCAGACAAAAAAAGAGGGCCACCCGGGATGTCTCTGGGTGGCCCAATGCCGCTGTTATTGGCCGTTAGGCCTCAAGCAGCCTGCGTGGTGCGGCGCGTCAGCCCTCAGCCTTGGCCTTCTGTGAGGTCTGGAGCGCGAACGTCTTCTTCGCGGCCTTCATGGTGCCGGACTTCAGCGAAGGATGGGGGTGGCCGCGGGAGGTTGCGATCACCGGATGAATCGTCTTCATCTGGTCCTCCTTGAGGACAAGACAGCGGTTGAGTCCACGTGCGACGAAGAGCCACACAACGTGCCTATGCCGAAGCATGCTGGCGAAACGGCCAGCCCGTCATTCCGCAGCACTACGTCGGTCACCGACATCCCAATGTGGGATACTCAATTGATTCAGAGTATATCGGCTCCTTTCGTACTGCGGTCACTGCGCGCAACATCGCGGTCGCGCTGGTGCGACTGTACATATTGTATCAAAAACACCTACCGTGAGTCAACTAGCTTGGGCTGTGGAAAAATGGTAGACTATACCCTATGAAATCAGTAAATATCTTGGGTATTGAGGTGTCGGATGTAAGCCATTCCGAGGCCCTGGCGCAGGTAAAAAATTTCCTTGAGGACGCAAACCAGCACTATATCGTGACCCCGAATCCGGAAATTGTGCTCAAAGCGAGCTGCGATCCTGGGCTGCGCCGCATTTTGAACCACGCGGACCTTTCGTTGCCGGACGGGTTCGGCCTCAAAATCGCGGCGCGCATACTCGGTCAAAAACTGCACCACCGCGTGACGGGCGCGGATTTCATGCTCTCAATCATTGCGCTTGCAGAGAGCGAGCAGTGGCCCGTGTTCCTGCTCGGAGGCTTACATGAAAAAATTTCAGAACAGGCGGCCTGGCACCTGCGGTACCGCTACAAACAACTCAAGATTGTTGGCTACGCGCCCGGAGGTGTGGTAGAATTCAGGCACGGAAGATGGCAGACGAGCGACGAAAAGCTCCTCGCCCGCATCAACGCGTCCCGCGCCAAGATTCTGTTCGTGGGGTTCGGGTGCCCGAAGCAGGAGAAGTGGATATTCCAGAATCTTGACAAGCTCCCGAACGTCAAATTGGCGATGACCGTCGGGGGAACCCTGGATTTTCTTGCGGGTGAACGGAAACGCGCCTTGCACGTCATCCGTGGTTTGGGCCTTGAGTGGCTGTGGCGTTTGATGGTTGAGCCTTCGCGCATCAAAAGAATCTGGAACGCGACCGCAGTGTTCCTCTGGTCGGTGAGCAAATGGCGGTTCAGAATGATGTTTGTGTACCGCCAGAACGTCGCAGCCGCAATCGTAAACCAAAACAACGAGTTCCTGCTCATCAAACGGGCCGACACGCGCGAGGAGCACTGGCAGTTTCCGCAGGGCGGCGTTGAGAGCGGGGAAACCCCGGAAGCAGCCGTGCTCCGGGAGGTTCGCGAGGAAACCGGCATCGCCAACCGGGTAACCATCGTCGGGAAGCACCCGCAGAAGAACACCTACGCGTTCCCGAGCCAGTGGCACCGCTCTTGGAACGGGTACAAGGGCCAGACGCAAACCATTTTTTACTTGCGGTACTCCGGCGACGCGAGAGGGATCATGCTCGAGGCGCGCGAAGCCGTTGCCTGGGAATGGGTGCCGGCTCAAAAAGTCGCGAGCAGAGTGCACGAAAAACGAAAGCGCATGGCGAAGATGGTGGTTGAAGGGTATCAATTGGTATGAGAAGAACGGTATGATCAGGACCCGATTCGCGCCTTCTCCAACGGGCGCGCCGCACGTGGGCAACATCCGCACCGCGCTCTACGCGTGGCTCTTTGCACGCCACTCGGGCGGTGCGTTCCTCGTGCGGATTGAGGACACGGACCAGTCGCGCGAAAAGGAGACGAGCATCGCGGAAATTTTGGAAGCGCTCTCCTGGCTCGGCATGGACATTGATGAAGGAGTGGTGGCTGCAGACGGATCCGAGATTGGGGCCCATGGTCCGTACACGCAGTCAAAGCGCCTGGAGGTATACCAAGAGCACGCGAAAAAACTCGTTCTCGCTCGCCGCGCGTTCTACTGCTTCTGTTCCGAGGAGCGCCTCTCCGTGCTCCGTGAGCTGCAGCGCTCGCGGAAAGAACCGCCGCGCTACGACGGCCGCTGCAGCCGCCTCGAGCCGGACGAGGTTGAGCGGTTCCTCTCTCATGGGACGCCGCACGTGGTTCGCCTGCTCATACCCGCAGGCGGAGAGACGGTTTTCCAGGACGCGGTCAAGGGGGAGGTCAGCATCAAGAACGAAACCGTTGATTCCCAGGTGCTGCTCAAATCCGACGGTTTTCCCACGTACCACCTCGCGAGCGTGGTGGACGACCACCTCATGAGAATCACGCACGTGATTCGCGCGGACGAGTGGCTCCCCTCAACCCCGAAGCACGTGCTCCTGTACCGCGCGTTCGGCTGGGCGGAGCCGGTGTGGGTGCACCTGCCCGTCATCCTCGGCACGGACCGGACCAAGCTCTCCAAGCGCCACGGGGCCCGCTCGGTGCTGGAGTACCGAAAAGATTACCTGCCCGACGCGCTCGTAAACTACCTCGCGCTCCTGGGCTGGAACCCGAAGACGGACCAGGAAATCCTCTCGCGCGAGGAGCTCATCGAGCAGTTCGACCTCGCAAAGATCAACAAGGGAAACCCGATTTTCGACGTCGCCAAGCTCAACTGGCTGAATGGAGAGTACCTGCGGAAGCTCCCGGATGAGGAACTCGCCTCTCTCGTCTCCGCCTCCATCCCAACGGGTGGCCGCGCGGTTGCAAAGAAAGCGATCGCGCTCGTCAAGGACCGCATGGACACGCTCTCCGATTTCGGCCCCGCAACCGAGTTTTTGTGGAAAGACAAACTGGAGTACGCGGCCGAGATTTTGGTTCCCAAGGAATCGGATAAACGCACCACCCTCATGATGCTCAAAACCGCGTCAAACCTCGCGCTCAACGTCCACGAAGGGGATTGGGATGAGGGATTGCTGCGTCAAACCTTTTTCGCGTACTGCGAATCAAACCGCATCCCGAAGGGAGAGCTCCTCTGGCCGCTGCGCGTTGCCGTAACCGGGTTGGAGCGTTCGCCGGACGTGTTCGGGGTGATGGATATTTTGGGCAGGAAACAGACGCTCGAACGCGTGCGCGCGGCCATTCTGAAGATGGGGGACTGACGATTGTCTTTCAACCGCGGCGCAACGGGGGGAGAAGCGCGTGCGAGCGCGGCGGGCTGTATTTTGTTTCAAAAATGTGCTATACTATCTGCCGTGACATATGCGCATCAACCGCAAAAACAAAGTATTGAGCACGCTCGCGGTGGGGGTTCTCCTGCTTTCTCCGCTCGGACTTGGCGCGCAAGAGTCCCGGGATGGAGGGGCGACGGGAAAGAATCCCCAAATCCAGGATCTGGCGCAGGAACTCAAGACGCAGCGCGAGGCAATCTCCGAACTACAGAAAAAGGTAGAGGCCTACGACAAGCAAATCCAGGCAAAGCGCAACGAAGCCCTCACCATCCGGAACCAGCTCGATTCGCTGGGGGGCGAAATCGACCAAACCAAGCTCAAGCTCGAGCTCAAAGAGCGGGAGACGGCCGAGGTGAAGGTGCGCATCGCCGAAACCGAAGAGCGCATCAAGGCGAAGGACGAAGAAATCGCGGATCAGAAAGAGAGAATAGCCGAGTTCATCCGGCTGCTCTACCAGCGCGGCCAGAAATCGCCGATTGAGATACTGCTCGCCAATGACGCGTTTTCCGAATTTTTCGACCAGACCCAGTACCTCGAAACCGTGGAGGGGGATTTGTCCGTCATCCTCCAGAAGCTGAAATCAGTCTACGAAAAGCTGCTCGCTGAAAAAAGAGACCTCGCCAACGCGCGCGCCGAACTGGAGGCGCTGCAGGAGCAGTTGCAGACCACGCAGGTGTCCCTGGAGGGGAAAGTGACCGCGAAGAACGTTCTCCTCTCCGCAACCGAGGCGGACGAGGCCAAGTTTCAGGAGCTCTTGCGAAAGGTGCGCGGCGAGCAGGCGCAGATTAACAACGACATCATAACCTTGGAGCGGCAGCTGCGCGCCAAACTGGAAGCGTCCGGAGACAAAACTCTATCCGAGCTCTCGGGGCAGGGATTCATCTGGCCCGTGCCGGGCCGCACGATTACGGCGTACTTCCACGACCCGGACTACCCGTTCCGAAGGTACTTTGAGCACCCGGCCATTGACGTCCGGGCTCCGCAGGGGACCCCGGTGAAAGCGATCGGCTCGGGCTACGTTTCCCGGACCCACGACGGGGGACTGGGGTACAGCTACATCTCCATCATCCACGCGGACAGCCTGTCAAGCGTCTACGGCCACGTGAGCTGCATCACGGTGCAGGAGGATGAGTACGTGGTGCAGGGCCAAACCATTGGCTGTTCGGGCGGGATCCCGGGAACCCCGGGAGCGGGGAACCTCACCACCGGGCCGCACGTGCACCTCGAAATCCGCCAGAGCGGCATTCCGGTGAACCCGTTGAACTACCTGTA
>CAZSGI010000025.1:0-11254 GCA_964606465.1 uncultured Gammaproteobacteria bacterium
GCATGCCTAAGACACGCCGCCAGCGTTCATCCTGAGCCAGGATCAAACTCTTAAAGTAGATCACCCGAAAAATCCTTGCGGATTTTTCGGGGAGATCCGAATGAGACGTTTTGCAACTATATCATTGCTCAAGTAAGTGGCTTAGTTGTCAAAGAGATGAAAAATGGCTCCCTACAGGAGCCACGCGACAAGATACATTCTCGTTTTGTTGATAGTTTTTGATATACCCTATCGCGTGTCTCCTTATTGAATTGGTTACTGCTAACACGGGTAGTATAGCGCATCGGCACGAGCGTGTCAAGCGCGTGCCTGTGGATGCTTTGTGGGCCGATCCTGTCCCGCATTTATTGCGGGATTCGGTGGTTTTTGCGCCATTTAGTTATTTCCGCGTGGTTGCCGGAGAGCAGGATTTTTGGCACCCGGTATTTTTTACCTCCGTACGCAAGGGTTTCGGGGCGGGTGTAGTGGGGGTATTCCAGGCTTTCGCTAGAGGGGGTGCTTTTTTCCTCTTTCAGGAGCAGGTTCCAATGCGACTCTTCGGTTAAAGATTCTAAATTGATCACCCCGGGTATCAGGCGCGACGTTGCTGAAATCACGGTCATGGCCGGAATTTCGCCGTCGGTTAGAACATACGGCCCCACAGATACTTCGTCCGCGGCCAGGGCTCTTGCCACCCGTTCGTCTATGCCTTCGTAACGCCCGCAAATCAGAATCAGTTGGTCCAATTTTTTTGACCAATCGTACGCCATCTTTTGGTTGAACTGTTTTCCTTTGGCGGAAAAGATAATAATCTTTCTTTTCCGGACGCTTCTTCGGCCGGCGATTCTGTCAACCGCTCTTAGAATCGGTTCAGCCATAAGCACCATGCCAGCCCCGCCGCCGTAGGGCGTGTCATCAACCCTTCGGTGCCAACCAGCAGCGTAGTCGCGCAGGTCGTGCACCTTAATTTTAATCAACCCTTTTTTCTGCGCCCGTCCCAAAATTGACTCGCCCAAATAGGAGTTAAAGATGTTCGGAAAAATGGTGATGATGTCAAATCTCATACGTCAAATCCCCAACCAAAAACCGTGCGTAATACTAGCACGGTCTTCGGATTTAATCAATGTGTTGATTATAGTTTGAGGTCATCCACGGCGCTGGTGTCAGCTTCCTCCTCCCGCGGCGCGGCGGACATCTCTCCGCGCGGCTTGCGCGGCGGGCGGGTAGAGCCTTCTGGTTCGTGGATTTTGAGGTTCACGCGGGCGTTGTTTTTGGCGCCGACCACTCGGAGCAGGGTTCGGATCGCGCGCGCGGTGTTGCCGCTCCGGCCGATGATCTGCCCCATGTCTTCCGGGTGCGTCTTGAGGGTCAAGAGCACCCCCATTTCGTCAACGGTCCGCTCCACCCGAATGTCATCCGGGTGGTCGACCAGCGACTTTACCACGAATTCGAGAAACTCTTGGTCTAGTTCTGCCATACTGATTAGCTATTTGTTAAACGACTGCGTGTGCCGGCCGTGGCGCGTGATTGACGGGCTGACGAAACCCCCGCGCTTGTCGGCAGCAACAGCTTTTTGGAGTATACCATATCGTTATACCCCGTCAATTTTTGGTGCTCCAGCGGGTGTGTGTTCTTTTGGCGCTTCTGCTTTCGGCGCAGGAGCGGCTTCTTTTGCTTCTTCGGCTTTTTTCTTGGGCTTCCAGGCGGTAACTTTTTTGGCCGCCAGGACGCCTTGGTTTACCAGGAGGTTGTGCACGGTGGCCGACGGTTTGGCGCCGACCGAAATCCAGTGCTTGATGCGTTCCGTTTTGAGGTTTACCGTTTTCGGCGTCGCGACCGGGTCGTAGCTGCCCAAAATTTCGTTGTGCTTTCCGTAGAGGTCGCGGCTCGATTCGGACACCACGAGCCGGTAGGACGGCCGGTTCTTTTTGCCGATGCGTTGTAGCCGGATTGCTAGCATAGTCAGGATACTATCGGAAAACAGCAGGGATGTCAAGCGATGCTCGCCACCGCTTTTTCGAGGTCCACGGAGAGTAGCTTAGACACCCCGTTCTCGCCCATCGTCACCCCGTAGAGGACGCTCGCTTGTTCCATGGTGGTTCGGTTGTGGGTGATGGTGATGAACTGGGTTTGGTGGGAGAGCTTTTCGAGAATCTGCGCGAAGCGCTCGCTGTTCGCTTCATCCAAGGCCGCGTCAACCTCGTCGAGCACCACAAACGGCGCGGGATTTGCCCGGATGATGGCGCAGATTAAGGCGATGGAGGTGAGCGCTCGCTCGCCGCCGGAGAGCATGCTGATTGAGGTGACCTTTTTGCCGGGAGGAGAGGCTTTGATTTCGATTCCGGTTTTGGTGGCTTTCGCGAGGGTCTCCTGTTCTTTTTTCGAAAGCCCGGCAACCACGTCCTCGTTCAGCGTCTCCAGCTCGCTCTGCTTGTAGCGCACCAGGCTCGCGGTACCGCCGTCGAACAGCGTTTTGAAGTACTCAACGAACCCTTGTTCAATTTTTTCAAACGCACGGTTGAACTGTTTTTCGATGGTGCCGTCGAGCTCGGCGAGCGCTCGTTTGGTTTTTTCCAGAGCGCTCCGCAAGTCAGCGAGCTGCTCCTCAAGAAAGTCGTGCCGTTTTTTTGCCTCTCGGTACTCTTCTTCCACGTGCGGTTCGGTACCGCCGATCATCTCTACATCCTGCTTGATTGCGGCGATCCGTTCCCAGCTGACCCGCTCCTCGGCGCGCGGGCTCGGGTGGTAGTTTTTGATTGCCTCGTGGAGCGCGCTCGGCACCTCGCGTTCCAGCTCCAGCGCCACGTCTTGTTTGTGGGTTTCGGTTTTCGCGAGCGCAACGTCGATCTGGTTTCCTTCCGCGACCGTTTGGTTCAGCTTGAGTTGGAGCTCTTGGTACTCCCGCTGGGTTTCAAACACGTTCGTGGTTGCTTTTGATTCGGCGCGCCGGAGTTTGTCCACGAGGTTTTGTTTTTCCGCCACGTCGTACTCCGCCTGCTGCAGCTCCTGTTTGAGGGTTGCTATCTTTTTTCCCAGGTCGGTGATTTTTTCGCTCGCCCGGCCCGCAGCCGGCTGCTTTTCGTTCAGGATTGCTTCGAGTTCGGCGCGGATCTTTTTTACCCTCGGTTTAAGGTTTTTGAATGCTTCCAAGGTCTCGGCTTTCTCGAGTTCCGAAAGCAGTGCGATCAGATTGCGCGTCGTGCGGATCAGCTTTTCGGCGCGCACGGCGGTCGGGTGCGTTCTCTCGGCCTCTTCAAGCACCGCGAGTTCCCGCGTCAATCCGGCGAGTGACCCCGCGAGTTCGTTCTTTTTCGCGAGCGCCGCGTGGTACCCGGCTTGCACCCTGTCGTACCCGCCGATCTGAGCCTCTTTTTGTTCCCTTTCCAGCCGGTGCAGTTTGTTCTGGAGTTCGGAGAGTTTTTTGGTAAGGGAGAGGCGCGCTTTTCCGATGCTCCTTTTTTTGTCCTGCAGCGATCGTTCCTTTTCCGTTACATCGCGCCAGATTGGCCCGAAGTACTGGATCTGGAGTTTTTGGAGTTCTCTGGTGAGGATGTCGCGTTTTTCTCGTTTTTCTATCTGCTCCCGGAGCATTTTGAGGCGGGGCGAGATTTCCCGGATGATGCTCGCGACCTGCCTGAGGTTTTCTTCGGTGGTTTTAATTTTCGCCCTCGCCGCATCGCGCTTGATTTGGAACTGCCTGACCCCGGTCGCCTCGTCAAAAAAATTTTTTCGCTCGAACGGAGAAGCCGCGAGGATTGCGTCCGTCATACCCTGGCCGATGACGCTGTAGGAGCGACCGCCGAAGGCGAGCTGCGCGAGCAAGAGCTGGATGTCGGAGAGGCGCACGCGCGCTCCGTTGATGCGGTACTCGCTCTCGCCGCTGCGGTACACGCGCCGTTTGATGGCGATTTTTTTGTACTCCACGCCGTCCACGCCGCCCCTGCGGCGCTCGTCGTGCTGCCAGTTTTCGTTGTTCAGGTAGAGGGTTACCGCCGCGAACCCAAGGCGCGCCAAGGAGGCGGAACCGGAGAAAATTACGTCCTCGGCGCGCTTGCCGCGCAAGAGCCTTACGCTCTGTTCCCCCAGCACCCACCGCACCGCGTCCGCAACGTTTGACTTGCCGCTCCCGTTCGGACCAACGATCGCCGTGATGCCCGCGGTCCCGCTTTTCCTGCGACCTCCGCCGCTCGGCGGGGTACTGCGGTCGGGGAACGCTATGACGGTTTTGTGCGCGAACGACTTAAATCCTTGGAGTTCAAGTTTTTCTAAATGCATGCTTTTGTTTTACCGCCTTTCTGGTCTACCAGCCTTTCGCCTCGAGCGCGGCGCGCGCGGCCGCGGTTTCGGCCTCCTGCTTTGAGGTGCCGTTTCCCTGCGCAACTTCAGCGTCTTCGAGTTTTACCGCAACGGTGAAGCGTTTGTGGTGGTCGGGACCGCTTTCGGCAACCACGTGGTAGGTGGGCGTGATGGAGAGCCGCTCCTGGGCCGCTTCCTGGAACGCGGTCTTCGCATCGCGGTAGAGCTTGTACTTGAGGATGTTGGGAAGCTTTGCGATAACCCATTGCTCCACGAACGCTTTCGCGACCGCGTACGTTTGGTCTAGGTAGATGGCGCCGATTAAGGCTTCCATGGCGTTTGCGAGGATGTAGTTGCGCGCTTTTGAGTTGCCGTCGCGGCTCTCGCCCTTGG
The DNA here is from genome assembly GCA_964606465.1 of uncultured Gammaproteobacteria bacterium. GTDB lineage: Bacteria > Patescibacteriota > Patescibacteriia > UBA2169 > UBA2169 > CG10-46-32. Next base: position 4,669 of record CAZSGI010000025.1, read on the forward strand.
AGAGGTAGAGGTACTGCTCCAGCCCCGCTTCGCGGGCGACCGCGGCGAGCGTGGTTGCGTTCACGAGCGAGGCCCGCCAGTTGGTGAGCTCGCCCTCGGGGTTTGGGTAGTGCTGGTACAGGTACTCGGTTACCGCCAACTCCAACACCGCGTCTCCGAGGAACTCGAGGCGTTCGTTGTGGTCCAGTTCAAACGACGGATTTTCGTTCAGGTACGACCTATGAACCAGAGCCTGCTGCAGTAGTTGTGCGTTTTTGAATCGGACGGAGAGTGAATCTTCAAGGAGGGATAGGTCTTGCATACCGTGCGGTTACAGAGTCTCGGTTTCTTCTTTCGGCGGCTTTTGGACGTCATTCGCCACTTTCGGGTGTCCCTGGGCCACCATGTCTTTGTAGATGGATCCCAAGACACCGTTGACGAATTTTCCGCTCGATGCTCCCCCGAAAGATTTCGCCAGCTCAATGGCTTCGTTGATGGCCACCTTTGGCGGGATGGCGGCGTCGAGCGTGAGTTCGTAAATTCCGATCCGCAGCACGTTGCGGTCCACGATGGTGATCTGCTCGAGGGGCCATTCCGGGGCATAGCCCTCAATAGTTTTGTCGATTTCTGTTCGGTGTTCCGCTGTGCCCGCGGCGAGCGCGCGCACGAAATCCTGGTCCGCCAATCCGGGAGCGAGGTTCATCAGATTTTTTTCCACGATTCGCGGCAGCGCGTCTTTTTCTTTGCCATGAAAATCCCACTCGTACAGGCTCTGTAGGGCAATGGTTCGCGCGAGATGGCGGTTGGACATACCAAACGGTTATCCTTTCGTTTTTGCTTTGGTGACCTTTCGGTACTCGCCGCAATGGGGGCACACGCGGTGGGGCAACACCGCCGCTCTGCAGTTTAAGCACGTCGAAAGCGAGGCGCGCTTGAGCGCATGGTGCGAGGCTCGGCGAGCGCCGTGCGAGCTGGTCCTTCGTTTTGGAGGAACTGACATAGTATGGCTAGTATAATGAATTCTTTTTCTTTTTGCAAGTATCCCCCCCGTTTCCACAGCTTGTGCACGGGTTATTATTATTTTACACATTTGCAATCTGTGATATAGTATGAATCGTCTTGAGTATGGACCGCGAGCAACTCTGGCAAGTTACCCTCGGAGAGCTGGAGCTCTCCGTTCCCAAGGTGCATTTTACGACCTGGTTTCGTAACACCTTTGTGGTTGAGTGGAACCAAGACATGGTGGTGGTCGCGGTGCCGAATAACTTCACCAAGGCGTGGCTTGAGAGCAAGTACCACAAAGCCATCCTGCGCATCCTCCAGAACATTACCGAGAATCGGATTGCGCGGGTTGAGTACCGGGTTGAGGCCGCCGGTAAAAAGTTTGCGCTCCCGCCGGAACGGTTTGCCGTTCCCGCGCCCGTGGTTCATGACGTTGCGAGCGTCCCCCGGGCGGAGCATGCCGCCCTTCCGAAGAGCGGGTTCAATCCCCGGTACATTTTTGCGAACTACGTGGTGGGCAAGGGGAACGAGCTCGCGTACGCGGCGAGCGTGCGCGTGGCAAAAGAACCCGGCACCAAGTACAACCCCCTGTTTCTGTACGGCGGCGTGGGGTTGGGCAAGACGCACCTCATGCTCGCCGTGGGAAACGAGCTCTTGCGCACCAATCCCTCGTTGCGGGTGCTGTACATCACCGGAGAGCAGTTCACCAGCGATTACGTCTCGTCGCTGCAGGGCGGCACCGTGGAATCGTTCAAGCAGAAGTACCGGACCCCGGACCTGCTGCTGGTGGACGACATCCAGTTCATCGGCGGCAAGGAGCAGACGCAGGAGCAGTTCTTCCACGTGTTCAACACGCTGCGCGACTCGCACAAGCAGATCGTGCTCACCTCGGACCGCCCCCCAAAGGCCATTCCGGCTCTGGAGGAGCGGCTCATCTCGCGGTTTGAGTGGGGCATGATCGCGGACATCTCGAGCCCGGACCTCGAGACCCGGACCGCCATCCTGCAGTCAAAGAGCAAGGAGCGGGGGGCCACGCTCTCCGAGGAGGCGCTGCGGTTTTTAGCCACCCACATTCAGAGCAACGTGCGCGAGCTCGAGGGCGCGCTCAACAAGCTCCTGGCGCACTGCGAGCTGCACGGCATTGAACCCACCCTCGAGGTCGCCCGCGAGGTGGTCGCCTCCATCACGCAGAGCGCGCGCCGCGGCGGAGTGAGCTCCCGCGAGCTCTTGCGGACCGTCGCCGAGTACTTTGACATTTCTCTGGACGACCTCACCGGCCAGTCGCGCCGCAAGGAGCTCGTGGTGCCGCGGCAGATCACCATGTTTCTGATGCGCGAAGAGCTCGATGCCTCGTACCCGACGATCGGCCACGAGCTCGGGGGCAGGGACCACACCACGGCCATGCACGCGTACGCGAAAATCAAGCGCGACTTTGACAGCGACGAGCGCGTGCGGCAGGACATTGGCTCAATTCGGCAGCGGCTGTATAATGGATAGTAGAGACGTAGCATGCTGCGTCTCTACTATCCATCTATCTATGTCGCAGGACAACCCGTCAATTGAGGACCTCTTTCAAGGACAAGACACCCCTCGTTCGTCCGGAACTCCCGCGTCCGGCGCGGATGAGAGCGCGCCGCAGCAGCTTTCGGAGAAAATAGGGCAGATAGAGCACGCAGGAGTGGAGCGGGAAGTTGAGCAACAAGCCCAACGGCTCGGTTTGGGGTACGTTGATTTTGCGAGCGCGCCCATTGACCGCGAGGCGCTGCCGCTGCTTTCCAGAGAAGAAATGCAGACGTTGTCCGCGGTCGTGTTTCTGAACAGTGACGGCCAGCTCCGCATGGCAACCACCGCCCCTTCTCGCGCGGTGCGGCAGAAGATGGATGAGCTCGCCGGGGCGCACCGCGCGCAGGCAGAGCTGTACCTGATTTCCGGAGAGAGCCTTACCAAGGCGCTCGCCGAGTACGACCGCATCCCCAAAAAACCGAAGCTTGCCACCGCCGTTGCCATCACCGCGGAGGACCTTAAAAAGTACGAAGCCGATGTTCGTGATCTCGCGTCTTTGCCCGCGAAGCTGGGTGAGATTCCGCTCACGGACGTGATGACCATCATCCTGGCCGCGGCCATTGCCTCCGGTGCGTCGGACATCCATATTGAGGCCGAAGAAACGGGGATCAAGCTCCGGTTCCGCTTGGACGGGGTGTTGCACGAGCAGGCGACGCTCTCGCGCGAGGTGTGGGAGCACCTGATTTCACGCATCAAACTGTTAGCCAAACTCAAGCTCAACGTCGCGGACAAGCCGCAGGACGGCCGCATCTCCATCGAGCTTCCGGACGACAGGCTGGACATCCGCGTATCCACCATCCCGACCTCGTTCGGTGAATCCGTTGTCATGCGGCTGCTCCGCTCGAGCGCCGTAGGGTTGCAGTTTGAGGATTTGGGTTTGCGGGGCAAGTCGTTCAATGATTTGAAGCGCGAGGTTGAGCGGCCGAACGGCATGATTCTCACGACCGGCCCCACGGGCTCGGGTAAAACCACCACCCTGTACGCCATCCTCAACAAGCTCAATGACGAGGAGACCAAAATCATCACTTTGGAAGATCCGATTGAGTACAAGTTGGAGGGAATCAACCAGAGCCAGATTGACAAATCCCGGGACTATGATTTTGCCAAAGGTCTGCGCTCCATCCTGCGGCAGGACCCGGACGTGGTCATGGTCGGCGAAATCCGGGACTTGGAAACCGCGGATGTGGCCATCAATGCGGCCCTCACCGGGCACCTGGTGCTCTCCACGTTGCACACGAACGACGCCTCCGGCGCCATCCCGCGGTTTCTCGCCATCGGTGTAAAGCCGTTTTTGCTCTCCCCCGCGGTCAACGCAATCATCGGCCAGCGCCTGGTACGCAAAATCTGCGAGCAGTGCAAGGAAAAAGTTGAATTGGACAGCGCCATGCTCTCGCGCGTGCTTGAGGTTGCAAAATCAATCCCCGCAAACGCGGGCGCATCCATTGACCCGGCTGATGTTGCGTTCTATCACGGAAAAGGGTGCGCGGTATGCAATAATTCCGGTTACAAGGGCAGAATCGGCATTTTTGAAATTTTTACCCTTACCCCGGACATTGAGAAGATGATTCTCGCGGAAAAGGTTTCAGAAAACGACATCAAAGCCGCCGCCCAAAAGGCGGGCATGCTCACCATGGTGCAAGATGGACTCCTCAAAGCCGCGGACGGCATTACCACAGTTAGTGAAGTGTTCAGGGTAACTGAATAGAAAAAAAAGAAGGAGTTCAGCGTAGGAATAACTGAACTCCTTGCGTTGTGCGGCTCAGCGGTCAGCATGACCGTGAGGCTATGCGGTCGTACTACGGCCGCAGTGTGAAGGTACGAGGTGGACGGAAGGCCCGGGTCTACTTCGGCGAAGACCTGTTCGTCTCCTTCAAAGTTGGCGAAAACCACTTCGCCGTTGACCCGTGCGCGTGCGTTGCACGCGCGGTTGAACTCGGCGCCCTTGATGATCCAGGCGCCTTTTTCCCACTTGATGCCAAAGGGGACTTCGCGGAAGCAAACTCCCATCTTGATGGCATCAAAGCGTCCGGGAACCGCTCGGATGAAGATCACGGAGTACCTCCTTTCCGTGTTGCGCCTTGGCGTACGTGGTACCTTGTGTTGAAATGACACGAGAAGCTTGCGTCACCGCAGCTTGTCCGGCGGCAGGACTTCCAGCGCTCGCATGAGGTCCCGCATATCGTCCATACTCCAGAGCCGCTCGCAATCTTGGAGCAGGGAATCTATGACGAAGGGGTGGGCTCTCAAGGTGTGGCTGTCGGTGGACGTATGGCCCGGCTTCCACTTGCCGGTCTTGGGGTCTTTGATGAACACGCTCTTGTCCTCAATGACCACGATTTCCTGCTGCCGCAGCGATGGCCCGCGGCTCCTGTCTCGGTACAGATACTGTGGCATTGCATCACCTCAACGGGTTTGCGGTGATTTTACTCGCCTCAAAGATCGGAAAAACTAAGGCTAGTATAGGGCTGTTTGTTGGTTTTTGTCAAGCAACAGCTCTAATGCTAACCAATTTTTTTCAATTCCGGACCGATCTTGAGGTAGACGTCAAACGAGCTGGTGTGGCTGCGGATGTATTTGTCAGGTTCTGCGGGGCGCGCAGGCAGCACCTGGATGCGGATTTTGGTGAGCCACTCAACAATCAGTTCCTGCTCCTGGAACAGGTTTTTGTGCTTTGCGGTCGTGATGGCTGCGTCCAGCTTTTCGGAGTAGGGATGGTTATGCTTGGCCCGGAGCTCCCGCAACGCGGTGACGAGCTCTTGCAACGCAGCAAAGTCAGCTTCAATGTTGGGTTTACGCAGTTTGGGTTGCGCCTGTGGCCACTGCGAGCCAGCCAAGAATTCATCTTTCACATCAATCAGTTTTTCTTTTTTCAGGCGTTGATAAATCTCTTCGGTTACAAAGGGAGTAAAAGGATGCAGCAGTTGAATGGCATCAAACAGAATAGTCGGTGCAATGGTGTGCGATTGCTGCTTGGAAATTTCCAAGTACCAGTCCGCGAGCTCGTGCCAGAGGAAGTTGTAAATTTTTTCTCCGGCTGCCGAAAATTCAAACCGTTCAAAGTGCTGATCCACGTCCGCAATCAAGCTCTGCAGGCGCGATTCAATCCACTGGTCAGCCAGGGTCTTTTCGTCAACATTCCGCGCGCCTCCGCGGCGCATGATGACAAACCGCGCGATATTCCAAATCTTGTTTACAAAGTTCCTATACCCCGCAACTTTTTCCTCGTACAAACGCGTGTCGTTCCCGGCGGTAGTGCCAATCACCAAGGAGAGGCGCGTTGCGTCCGCTCCGTACTGCGCGATCATATCCAAAGGGTCTATCCCGTTTCCCAGGGATTTGGACATCTTGCGCCCCTTTTGGTCGCGCACCAAGCCGTGGAGGTACACTTTTTTGAACGGCGCTTCTCCGAGCGCATACGTGGTCATCAAGATCATGCGCGCAACCCAGAAGAACAGGATGTCATACCCGGTTTCCATCACGCTGGTTGGGTGGAAGGTAGCGAGGTCAGCACCCTTTTTTTTGTTGCGCTTGATCCACGAGTCCAGCGTGTCATTGTCGCGCGGCGCATCAAGCAAAGTTGAAAATGTCCACAAGGCGGACGAAAACCACGTATCCAGGGTGTCCGGATCCTGTTGCAACACTTTTGAACCGCAGTGTACGCATGCTTTGGGCTTTTCAACTTGCACCATTGGTTCCCTGCATTCCAATTTACATTGATGTTTGTCGTCACCGGAACAGTACCAGACCGGAATGCGGTGCCCAAACCAGATTTGCCGCGAGATGCACCAGTCATGCAGATTCTCCATCCAGTGGAAGTAGATTTTGTTGAAGCGGTTTGGAATAATTTCAATGTCCTCGGATTTTACGGCATGGATGGCCATTTCCTTGAGCGACATCTTTTGTGCGGGAATTTTTTTATCCACGTCAACAAACCACTGCTCACTAACAAGCGGCTCAACCGGCGTATCGCACCTATAGCACACCGAGAGGTTATGCACGTAGTTCTCGTCAATTTTTTCAACGAGGCCTTTCTTTTGGAGGG
>CAZSGI010000026.1:0-11128 GCA_964606465.1 uncultured Gammaproteobacteria bacterium
ATCCCCGAGTACCTTCGGAAATTCGCGCACATCAAAAAAGACACCACCATCGCGGGGCTGCACAACCGCCTTGAGGTGTGGGATACCCGCGAGTGGGAAAAGTACAAGGCTGAAACTGAAAAAGATTCCGTCAAAATAGCGGAAGAGCTTGGAGTGTAGTCATTGTGGCCGGAGCAAAGCGTCTTTCATAGATGCTTCGCTGCGCTCGGAATGACGGATAGAACCGTCAGAATGACGCGCAAGCTCGCAAAACAAAAACAAAACACAAATACGTCATGCTGAATTCATTTCAGCATCAAATCACCGAAAGACCCTGAAACAATACTGATTTTCATCAGCACAAGGTTCAGGGTGACGTCGTACCGGCACTCGTTTTGATATTTTGTCTTTGTGGAGCTTCCAAAAGCTCCTTTTTGATACCATGAGCGAATCGCTGCAAATCCCGGTTATGCTTTCGGAAGTGGTCAAAGGGCTCAATCTTTCGCCCGGAGATTCTGTGATAGACGCAACCGTGGGCGGCGGCGGGCACGCGGAGGCAATCTTGGAAGCAACGGCGCCAAACGGCAGGTTGCTTGCCATTGACTGGGACAAGGATGCGATCAAACGCTCGCAGGAGCGTCTCGCCAAGTATCAAAACCGAGTTACTTTCAAACAGGCAAACTACACCGAAACAAAAGCAATCGCGTATGAACAACGATTTTATCCGGTTCGTGCTGTACTACTGGATCTGGGTCTATCTTACGATCAACTCAAAGACGAGTCTCGAGGATTTGGTATCTACACTCAAGGACCGCTAGACATGAGGTTCTCTGACCAGGTGGACCTAACTGCAAAGGAGATAGTTAACACCTGGCCAGAGAAATCTCTGGAGCGAATCTTTACCGAGTATGGTGAAGAGCGGCACGCCGCTCGTGCAGCAAAAGCCATTGCCGCTGCGCGCAAGCTCGCGCCCATCAACACCACTTCTGAACTGGCGGACGTAGTTGTGCGCGGAGTCGGATGGCGCGGTAGACACCGCATGCATCCCGCTACCCGCATTTTCCAGGCTCTGCGCATAGCTACCAACGGAGAATTAGATAACCTCAAGCGCGCGTTGCCCGACATGGTTGCGCTCCTCGCTCCGGGCGGCCGCATGGCGGTGCTCTCGTTCCACTCGCTGGAGGACAGAATCGTGAAATTTTTCTTTCGGGGCCTGGCCCGTGCCGAGACCCGCTCACCCGGCGGGGCATGCCCAACCATCACCCTGGTCAACAAAAAAGTAATCAAACCGACGCGCGCCGAAGCGCTGGCGAATCGGGCGTCTCGGAGCGCCAAGTTGCGCATTGTCGAAAAATTGTAGCATGTATCACCGGACGTATAACGTACGTTTGCTGGCGTGGCACGTCGTCCTGTCCGTGGCGCTGTTCGGGTTGCTGGTCGCGTACGTGTGGCAGATGAACAACCAGGCGCAGCACGCGTTCTCCATTCGGGAGTTCGGAGAGAAGCGAGCGGAGCTGGAGGATGAGGTCCGCGATTTGCACTGGCAGCTTTCCTCGGCGAGGTCGCTTGCCCAGGTCGCGCAGCGGGCCGAACACCTCGCTTTCGAAGCTCCGCGAGAGGTTACGTATTTGCAAATGGGATTCTCGACCGTAGCCGCGTATGGTTCCCCGGTCTCACCATAACCACCGCGCCCACGTTTCGCACGTACGCCTCAGTTTGATGATTGGGGTTGTTTTTGTATTTGGGCTCGCGCTCGCGTACCGCTTGGCCGATTTGCAGGTGGTGCGCGCCAACGAGCTGCAATCGCAGGCGACGCGCCAGCAGGGTACGGTTCGGAGCATCAAAGCGGAACGCGGGAAGATTTTCATCGTGGAGCGCGCCTCGGACACGCGGTACCCGGTCGCCACGAACCGCGCGTTCAAGGAGGTGTACTTGATTCCCAAAGACATTGCGGACGCGGAAGAGGCGTTTGGGGCGCTCCGGGATTTGATAGCGCCGTACGGCATTGCCGAGGACACACTGCGGTACCGCCTGGGGAAGAACAACGACATTTACGAGCCGCTCGTGCACAAGCTGACCGACGAGGAGCTCGCGCCGTTCGCGGCGCTCGGGATGCCCGGGCTCGGCATTGAGAGCGAAACGTGGCGCTACTACCCGGAGGGAGATCTCGCGGCCCACATCACCGGGTTTGTGGGCTCCTCCGGCGAGGAGCGCGCGGGCCAGTACGGCCTTGAGGGGTATTTTGAGAAGGAGCTCGCAGGCGTTGACGGACTCCTTGAGGGCACCACGGACGTTTCCGGCAGGCTCATCCCGAACGCGCCGCTGGTACGGATTGAGCCCCAAAGCGGCACTGATTTGGTGCTGACCATTGACCGGACGCTGCAGACGTACGTGTGCGCCAAGCTCGCCGAGCGCGTGGAAGCGGTCGGCGCCGCATCCGGAACGCTGATTATCGTGGACCCTTCGACCGGCGCGGTGCTTTCGATGTGCGCGCAGCCGAGTTTTGACCCGAACGCCTACCACGAGGTTGCGGACATCGGCGTCTACCTGAACCCGGCGGTTGCCGCCGCGTATGAGCCGGGTTCAATCTTCAAGCCGTTCACCATCGCGGGAGCACTCAATGAGGGCGCCATCACCCCCGCTACCAGGTACACGGACGAAGGCTCGGTGGTTGTCGGAGAGCACCGGCTCAACAACTTTGACAAGGAGGGGAGAGGCGAGGTGGACATGGTTACCGTGCTTCAGCAGTCCCTCAACACGGGCGCGGTGTTCGCGCAGCAGAGCATCGGGTCAAACAAGTTCCGCGAGTACGTGGAGTTGTTCGGGTTCGGCGCCACCACCGGCATTGAGCTCCCCAACGAGCTCCCCGGGAACATAGCGTCTCTCGAAAAGCGGGGGGACATCTGGGCGGCCACGGCGTCGTTCGGTCAGGGAATCACGGTAACGCCGCTGCAGGTGGTGATGGCGTACGCGGCGCTCGCGAACGGCGGCGTGCTCATGAAGCCGTACATCATCCGGGAAAAGCGGCGGGGGGATTCGGTCGTCTCCGCCACCGCCCCCTCGGTGGTCAACGAGGCGGTGAGCCCGCGCACCGCCACCATCGTTGGGGGCATGCTTGTTTCGGTGGTCAGGGAGGGGTATGATAACCACGGCGGGGTGCCGGGGTACTACATTGCCGGAAAAACCGGCACGGCCCAGGTCGCGGAGGGCGGGGTGTACGGAGAGGTAACCATCCACTCGTTCGTCGGTTTCGGGCCGGTTGACAAGCCGCGGTTTGCCATGCTCGTCAAGCTGGACCGTCCCCGGCGCGGGCGGTTCGCGTCCTCCACCGCGGCTCCGCTCTTCGGGGACGTCGCCAAATTCATTTTGCAGTACTACGAGGTGCCGCCGGATGAAATATAGGCCGCTTGCGTTTGGCGCGTTACGTCGTCAAAAGGTATGAAAGTATTGTTTATACATTTACTCCACACGCTTACGCGCCGCGTCATACAAAAGTACCAGCCCACGGTTGTCGCCATTACGGGCAGCGTGGGAAAAACCGCGGCCAAAGAGGCGGTGTACGTGGCGCTCAAAAAGAAATTCAAGACCCGCAGGAGCCGCGGAAATTTTAATACGGAAATCGGCGTGCCGCTTGCGATTCTTGGCATTGACTTCTCTCCGGGCCGCTCGCCCGTTCGGTGGGCTGCTGTATTTTTGCGCGCGTTCAGCTTGCTTGCGCGGCGGATGCAGTACCCGGAAGTGTTGGTGCTTGAAATGGGGGCTGACAAACCCGGAGACATTGAGGAGCTCGTAGCTATTGCGCCCCCTACGATTGCGGTCATAACCGGCATATCCGCAACCCATACCGAACGGTTTGGGGATGTTGCGGGCGTTGCCAAGGAAAAGGGAGCATTGTTCCGCGCGGTTGGTTCCGGCGGGTGGATTATCGTGAACCGAGATGACGGGGAGGTAGCGAAACTCGCGGAATCTTCCCGCGCGCAAAAGGTCAATTACGCGCTGTCCCAAGCCGAAGGAGTTGACGTGTTTGCATCTGACATTCACGTGAAGAGGAGTGATGGGAGTGAGACCAAGATCTCGGGAATGTCGTTCAAAGTGCACGCGCGAGGGTCGGTTGTGCCCGTACTCATTCGAGACACGTTGGGCACGCACTGGGCCTATCCCGCATTGGTTGCGGCAAGCGTTGCCGGCATTCTTGGAGTGAACATGGTTGAAGCCGCAGAAGGACTTGCGATACTGGCGTTTGAGCCGGGCCGGATGCGCGTGCTTCCGGGCATCAAGCATACGACTATTATTGATGACACGTACAACGCGTCACTGGCTTCCACTCGCGCCGCTTTGCAGGCCGTCGCGGACTTGGGGCATGCGGGCACGGTGTTCGCGGTGCTCGGGGACATGCTTGAGCTCGGAGGATTGAGCGAAGAGGAGCATCGGAAAGTCGGGCGCCTGGTTGCGTCTTTGCCGGAAATAAGCGTGCTTATCACCGTAGGGGAGCGCGCCAGGGACATTGCACGCGGAGCGCGGGATAGCGGCATGGAGGAAGAGCGCGTGTTCTCGTTCCCCAACACGCAGGAGGCAGGCTTGTTTGTTCAACGCCGCATGGAAAAAGGGGATGTGGTGCTGGTGAAAGGCTCGCGCGGGATGAAGATGGAGGCAATCGTCAAAGAAATCATGGCCGAGCCCCGCCGCGCGAATGAGTTATTGGTGCATTAGTATATGCTAAGAAAGAAACAATAGGTATTGACAAGAATCGCGGTGTGGATATACTAATGTCTTGTTGATGTTAGCCGTGGTATACTGATAGCAGCTATGTTTGATGGTATAAAACAACTTTTTGGCGTTTCGGACATATCTTCTGAAGCTCTTGAGGCGTACGTGCACCGGCTGCCGGAAGAGATTTCAGTTGACTGGTTTCGGGACGGCGGATTTCTTGTTGGTCGCATTACCGCGGGCGATGCGTCGTTCATGACCCAGGCGCGCTCCGCGGATGAGTTCATTGAGATGGTGAATGATGCGCTTTTTACGGTATACGAGATTCCCCGAGCGTATGCAGACGTGCTGATGCGGCACAAACGGTTTGAACCAAGTTCAGGGCAGCTGGCGCGCCTTGAAGACGCGTCAGTACCGGGCGCCCGCATCGGCTTCTCGCGGCCGAAACTGAAGCGGCAGCTCGCGTAGGGCTGGCACGCCAGTATGGGGGAGTATGCTGATGCGAAAATAAAAAAGGTCAAACAGCTGCTTTCGTGGCTGGAGACGCATGAAAGCATCACCATCACCCGCGGCGGCAAGCACAACTACAGCGTCAAGCATGCGTTCGCCGAGCGTCCTTTTCCGGTGCCGTTCAAGCACGGCGTGGTGAACAAGCACATCGTCAAAGACTTTATGAAGCGCCTTGTCGCGTGGGGCGTGTGTACCAAGGAAGAATTTGACGAGAGGATACGCTAACGAGCAAGGATGGTGCGCTCCACCTCGCGAGCGTTCTCGCACTCCATCAATTGCATGCGCAGCTCTTTTGCCCCGTCCCATCCGGCAACGTAGGCTTTGAAGTGCTTTTTCATGACATGGAAGCGCTTGTGGCTCACCAGTTCCTCAAACAAGCGGCAGTGTTCAACCAGCACGCGGAGCTTTTCGTCAGTCGTAGGTGTGTGGCCAGAGAAGAACCACGGATTGCCGAATATGCCTTTGCCGACCATGACCCCGTCCACTCCGGTCTCATCAGCTTTTCGTTGCGCGTCTTCCAGGGACAACACATCCCCGTTGCCCACAATCAACGTTTTTGACTTCATCTCATCGCGCATGGCTACCGCATCGCGTGCCAGTTCCCATCGCGCGGGTGAGTCCGAAAGTTCAGACCGCGTGCGCCAGTGGAACGCCACTGCCGCGGGTTCAGCCTCAAGCAGAGCAGGCAGCCACGCATCAAGCTCGTTTTTTTTGTACCCGATGCGCGTCTTAACCGAGATTGGCAAATTCGGCGCGCCCTGTTTTGCCGCGGCAATCAATTCTTGCGCGAGCTTATGGTCTTTCATGAGTGCGGCTCCGCATCCCTGTTTTTCAACGGCCCGGTCCGGGCAGCCCATGTTAATGTCAAACCCGTCAAAGCCCATGCTTTGAATCATGGCCGCAGCTTTCTCCATCACCCCGGGCTTGGACGTAAAGAGCTGCGCCACAATCGGCCGCTCGCTCTCATCATACGCCAAATCTTTTACCACCGTGTCATGGCCCGCGGAAAGCAACCCGTCCGCAGACACAAATTCAGTCCACATGGCGTGCGGTTTGCCGTACTTCGCAATCAAGCGCCGGAATGCCGCGTCAGTCACGTCCGCCATGGGGGCAAGCACAAAGAACGGCTTTGGCAACTTTTCCCAGAATCCAACAGGCATTAAATTTCCTCCTTTTTTTCGTACACGTAGTTCATCCATTCTTCTATCACTTTGACGAACGCTTTGAACGGGGCTTCAATCACAAAGTCCAGGGCAAAGATGAACACGTTGATGTTCTCAAACCGCGCGGACATCCACTTGCCTGCGTGCAGCACCGGCAGCGTAAGGAAGCTCCAGAGCGCGCGGAGGACGCCCCGCTGCGGCGGGGTCACGACCAGCTCCTGGTTGGCGAGCCTGATGCGGTACGCGAACAGCGAGACCAGGCACAGGAAGAACAGGAACACCATGATGCTCACCGCGGTAAAGTTCAGGAACCCGAGGATCCAGACGAGCGCGCCGAACGAGAGCGCGAACAGGATTCCGTAGAGCACCACGAACACCGCGCTCAAGAGCAGGCTCCGGCTTCCCTTTTTGGACACTTGGATGATGTCGCCGTGCGCGTCGGCAATTTGGCTCGAGCCCTGGATGATGAGTTCCGTGTTTTTTTCGTCCGGAAGCTTGGTGGAGAGCGCGATGATGGCGAGCAGGCTCGGCGGGAACAGCACGTTGATGGCGATGGGGACGAGGTCAAAGTGTTGTATCAGGAGGTAGTCTACCGGAATCTCCAGCACGATGAAGAGCAGGAACTTGGTGATGACGAGGTACACGATGGAGCGCCTGATGGCGCGGTGCAGCGAGGAGCGGGATGTTTTGTAGTGTTGCTCGCACCGCTCCCGGATGCGCCGCTGGAAGGCGTCTGATCCTCTGTTGAGGTCGTGCCAGGAGCCGTCCGGGTCGCTCACGACCACGTCCCGCAGAATCACAAAGTAGGCCACGTGCTTGCGCAGCAGCGCGGTCAATTTTTCTTTGAGGGGGTGATCAAGGTCTGCTTGGATTTTTTTGCGAAGCTCCGGAAGGTTTGCCCCGACTTCTTTGATGAGGCCCGCCTCCGCGCGCTGCCAGTGCGGGTAGTAGACGAGGGTGAGGTGGAACGCGAGCGTGTCGTTGTCGTTTTTGTACAGCGCGCGGCTTGCCGCAAGGTAGATCTGCTTTGCGCGCTCTTCGGGCGGGATAGCGCTCTCGAGGTAGATGCGCTTGTTCATCGCCTCGTACATAGCGTTGATTGAGGCGTGCATCACGTGGGGGGGCACCAGGAATTCATCCACTTCCGTGGCCATGATGCCGAGCACAAAGCCGGGCATGCTCTTTTTGTCGGAAACGTCTTTGAGCGAGGCGAATCCGAGGAGCGCGAAGTACTTTTCAAAGACGCGCTCAAGCGCCGCGATGTTGCGCTGGGGGATGGTGCTGTTGGGCAGGTACCGCGCGTGGATGAGCTCGTGCACCAGGTTTTCCGCGATTCCATCGCGCGCGCCCTGGGAGAGCACTCTACGCAGGATGCGCTCAATGGCGTTCCGGCGGATGAGGTGCTCTTCCTTGTAGTCCACGGCGTTGCGCATGCGCTCGTAAATAAAACTCGCCGCGGCTGCGCGCGCGGGAATGGACACCTTGGGCTCGTTGGGGTCAATCGCAACGGATCGCCTCTGGGCGAGCGCGGCGTGGACGAGCGCCTGGATTGGCCCGGTAATGGGGGGCATAGCGTGGTGGTTTATCTGATAATACTACCCCATTTCCTTGAGTTTTTCAACAAAGAAAAAGGGCGATGATGGTACGGATACCATCGCCCTCTTCGGGGTTCTTTTTTTTGACCGCACACGCAGTCGGCTACCCAATCCAGCGGATCGGCCTCACGGGCGGGGCAGCGGGTACGTACTCCTCGAGCTCAAGCGCTCGGCATGCGGCCACGATGGGCAGAACGTCATCTCTGCTGCCGCCGAATTGCTCTTCCCAATCCACCCGCACTCGGGCCGGCTGGGCGAGGGGTTCGTCGTCAGAGAGCGGAGAACCCTCCCACGCTTTTGAGCGGATGCTGCAACGCGCGGGAAACTCGTCCGTGCTGTGGTAGAAAGAACCTCGGTAGAATTGGAGATCCCCGCGGTATCCTTTCCGTACCAGGCTCTCGGCGACGCGTTTGGCGAGCTGGAATGTGACGACGCCCGAACGACCTCCGGCTTTCTCGAACTCGACAAAGCCGAAGCGCTTGCGCTCCGCCAGAACGTCGGGCAGGCCCGCGAAGCCCCCCTCGCCGCGAATGGTCGGCAGCGCGGCGCTGATTCGCACCCCAACGGTTGCTGCCGCTTCTCCGGAAGCTGTCAAACGCTCCGGAGCCTGGAGCCTGCCGTCTACCCATACCCAGTTCTCTGGCACCGCCTCCACGAGCTTGATCATGGCTTCTTGGGCTTCTTGCCCCTCTGCCGAGATTCTAAAGAACAGCCTGCCTCCCATGGAGGCCTCCTTTCGTGATTGTTTTTCTGTGCTGCGCACCGTACCACACGCGCGCGCAAAAGTCAATCGGGGATGAACCCCGAGTAAGAATCTCCGCCTCATCCCACCTCATCGGCGGGCATGCGGCGGATGCGCCGAGGAGGCGCAGAATCCTTGGTAGCCCGTAGGAGAATCGAACTCCTGTTGCGTGGATGAGAACCACGTGTCCTAGCCACTAGACGAACGGGCCATAATAGGAGATACTATAGCGGATTTTTGTGGAAATTACAACTATCTGCTATACTGTCTCTGATTATCATTAACGGTCAACACATGAAAAAGATAAAAACATCATGGATACTGATTGGTATTGTTGTGCTCGTGGTGCTCTGGCTATGGAGCTCCTACAACGGGTTCGTCTCGCGCGATGAGGGAGTCAAGGCGCAGTGGGCCAACGTGGAGGCCGTGTACCAGCGCAGGCTGGACCTCATCCCGAACATCGTGAATACCGTGAAAGGCGCGGCCAAGCAGGATTTGGACGTGTTCACGGAAATCGCGGATGCGCGGTCGCGGTACACAGGCGCCGGGTCGGTTGACGAGCGGGCGGAGGCCGCGACGCGCCTTGAGTCAGCGCTCGCGCGGCTCCTCGTCATCGTTGAGAACTACCCGACCTTGAAGTCCCAGGAATCGTTCCTCGCGCTCGTCGCGGAGCTCGAGGGAACCGAGAACCGGATCAGCGTGGAGCGCCGTAGGTACAACGAGGCGGTCCAGGGTTACAACATCGCCATCAGGACCGTTCCGCGCAACCTCATAGCCGGTCTGTTCGGGTTTGGGAGGCACGAGCTGTTCGAGGCCGCGGAAGGCGCGGAAGCGGCTCCGGCGGTTGACTTTGGGGGCTAATCCCATGAGGCTTGGATTGCTTGCGACCATCGGGCTTGCAATCCCGCTCGCGGCGGCCGCGTACGTTTCTCCCGGAAGCCCGCAGGGATTGGTGAACGATTTTGCGGGCGTGTTGAGCGCGGCGCAGGAAGTGCAGCTCGAAACCCTGCTCTCGGAGTACGAGCGACAAACCGGCAACGAAATCGCGGTGGCAATCGTCAATACCGTGGGCGATGAAACCGTGGAAACGTACGCGGTGCGGCTGTTTGAGGAGTGGGGGATCGGAAAGGAGGAGCAAGACAACGGCGCGCTTTTCGTGGTTGCGGTTTCGGACCGGGTCATGCGCATTGAGACCGGGTACGGCCTGGAGGGGGATTTGACGGACGCGGAAGCCGCTCATCTCGTGGACACGGTGGTTCCCCCCTACTTCGCGGCGAGCGATTTTGACGGCGGCGTGCGCGCCGGCGTGGTCGGCATGCTGCAGGCGGTTGGCGCGGACGTTGCGGTTGGAGCGGCGGTATCAGAAAGCCGCGGCAACGGGTCATTTATCAGCGAATTCTTTTGGGTCTTCATCTTCATTTTCATCTGGCTCGCGTCCGTGTTCGCGCGTTCGCGCTCTTGGTGGGCCGGCGGGGTGGCCGGCGGGGTGGCCGGCGGGGTCGTGGGATTGGCCGCAGGCGCGTGGCTGTGGCTTCCGATCCTTATTATCGCAGGGCTCGGCCTTGATTACCTCGTCTCAACAAAATACCGGAGCATGTTTACGAATGACCACGGATCCGGACGCCATCACTCCGTATTCCCGTGGGTATTCTTTATCGGCGGGGGTCCGCACCGGTGGGACAAAGGCGGGGGCTGGGGCGGATTTGGCGGCGGATTATCCGGCGGCGGGGGTGCCTCCGGGAGGTGGTAAAAAAATATGACAAAACTTTCACAAAGAACTGTTCCAGACCACGGCCCAAAGCTTACCAGTGACGAGGTACGCGAGCTCAAAGGGCAGCTTGATTCCGCGTGGGAAATCAAAGATGGCAAGCTATTCCGCCATTACGACTATAACAACTTCAGAGAATCAAAAGCGTTCGTGGACAAGGTTTCCGAGCTGGCCGAGGAAGCGAACCATCACCCTGACATCACGTTCAGCTTTCGGTACGTTGATGTTGTGCTGTACACGCATTTTAGGCAAGGCCTGACTGAAGCGGACTTTGTGCTGGCCGCGA
Organism: uncultured Gammaproteobacteria bacterium; assembly: GCA_964606465.1. Lineage (GTDB taxonomy): Bacteria > Patescibacteriota > Patescibacteriia > UBA2169 > UBA2169 > CG10-46-32. The sequence continues at coordinate 10,751 of CAZSGI010000026.1, forward strand.
AAATTGACGAACTGTAAGCGCCTTGCGGCGGGGAGGGTATCTGTGCTAGGTTGAGACGTGTTGCCGCATGCGCATTTCCATCACGATCTTTGATAAGTTAACGCACCTTCACCCATAAGGAGGTGGCTGCAATGTCTACAGGCATGCTGGATGAAGTGTCTGATGCAGTGGAGACGTATTTTACTGACATTGAAGACTCAATGCCGCTTTCACGGTCGGAAGAAACAGAGCTCGCCAAGAGAATCAAAGCCGGCGATATTGAAGCGCGCAATGCGCTCGTGCAGGCGAACCTGCGGTTCGTGGTGAGCGTTGCCAAGGAGCACCAGAACCGCGGCCTGCCGCTCTCTGACCTCATCAGCGCCGGCAACCTGGGGCTGA
>CAZSGI010000027.1:0-10868 GCA_964606465.1 uncultured Gammaproteobacteria bacterium
TGGAGCGGGTGAGCGGAATCGAACCGCCATATCTTGCTTGGAAGGCAAGCGCACGAACCATTGTGCTACACCCGCGCAACAGCACTATTCTAGTATCATCTTATCATCTCGTCAATTTTTGAAATAGTAGCTGCGCATGGCAAGGGTTTGGTAGTAGTAGTCGCTGAACTGGTCCGGATCGTACCCTATGGCCTGAATCAGGAAGCGCTGGCCAGATTCCAGATTTCTTTTTGCATATGACCGCATGGCAAGGTCATAAAAGTATTTTGCGAGCAAAGAACGATGGTAAAGGTTGTCGTTTACGCTCGGCAGGTAGAGGTTATCAGCAGCGTAGTTTTTCGGAGCGGCGGCAGGAAGCCCGTGCTGCGGCCGGGGGAACGTGGCGCTGACTGCTTCGGGCTCATATCGTTCATCAAGGTACTGCTTAAGTACTGGCTCGTAGTTTTGCTTCCGATCATCGCCAAGCGGAAAATCATCCGGCAACGGGAACACCGGCGTCAGAGAGTAGATGCGAACGTCGTTGCGCAGCCCTGCGACATACTGTTGGTACGCCAACCCAAACACCAATGAGTCATTCATGATGTGGTCATGGTGGCTGTACAGCGTGGCATCAGCAGGGAGTGATTCCAGAAGTCCAGCTGTGTAGTTTTCCATGAGTACGTACTCGGAACGGTCATTATTCAAAAACCGGTTTCCAATGTCAGTTGCGGGCCAAATCAGAATCGCGAGCACGGAGGTGTAGAAGATAATGAGCTTGTATTTGCTCTGCGTCATTTTTTGCAGGAGGTAGCCAATCGGCAGGAGCGATACGAGGAGAAAGGGGACATAGAGCGTCTGGTAGAACTGGCTCTCAAACGCGTCGTAGGGCCTTCCATTGGTGAGCACAATAACCAGGCCGATAGAGAGCAGTGCGAGTGCGCCGAGGAGTGGGTAGCGTGCGGGATGTCTGCGGTAGAGCATGATACCCAGCCCAACAATGAACGCGATGCTGCCGAGCAGGCCAACATTTACTGTCATCTGCGTTGCCACGTCAGCAAGGTACGAGAGCGTGTGCCCTGACACGCGCCAGCCGTAGGCGATGTTGTACTTCAAAATCAGTGCGGCGTTACCTCCGAACCAGGAGAACGCGGGGTCCATGCTGCTTCTGATTGGAATGTAGAGGTACGGTACGAGCCCGAGAAGCCACGCGCCACCGGCTTTCAGGTACGCGGGTACACGCTTCGTCAACGGCCGTTCTTTCAGCAGCCAGACGAGCAGTAGCGGGGCAAGCGCAAGCGGCAAAAAGTGGTTGGTCAGACTTAATCCGTACAAAAAGAAAAACAAATACAGCCGTTTGTCAGTCTTGCATTCGTAGTAGTACCGCGCTGACCACAGCAAGAGCGTAAAAAAGAACGTGTTGAGGGCATACACCTCGGCGTAGGTCGCCTGCTGCCAGACCATGGGGCCCGTGGCGAACAAAAGCGAGAGCGAGAATCCGATGAGGCGGTTTTTGAACAGCATCGCCAGCACATGGTAGAGGAGCAGAACCGCGGCAACGGTCCAGAGGGCAGATACGAAGTTGATGCGTTCAGCCACCGTAGGTAGGAACGGAACCAATGAGGCAATTTTTGTGGTTACCAAGTATGTCGGATACCCGGACGGGTGCGGGATTGAGAGGGTGTGGCTCGCCGCCACAAATTCAGGGCTGTCTTCTAGGTAGATTGACCGCGCGAAAGTGGCTCCGTAGAGCGCGAGCAAGAGGACTGCGAGTGCAAGTGCCGGAAGAAGCCGCATATTACGTGAGTCTAGCATAAACGGTTCGTATCTGGTATACTCGGTGCGTATTATGAAGATACTATTCTTGGGTGATATCGTTGGCAAGCCCGGCCGCCGCGCCATCGCAAAGGTTCTGCACGGATGGAAAAAAGAGCACGACCCGGATTTGGTGATTGCGAACGGGGAGAACATGGCGCACGGTTCCGGGTTCACGCTGGCAGGATTTGCAGAGGTGCAAAAAGCAGGGGTGGATTTTTTCACGAGCGGCAACCACTGGGCGAAAAAAGATGAAGGCATGCTGCTCTTTTCCGGCACAAAGCACCCCGTCATCCGGCCCGCGAACTGGGTGGGCGCGGTACCCGGCCGAGGCTGGCGCGTCATAGAAGTCGGCGCCACCACAATTGCCATTGTTAATCTTATGGGCCAGACGTTCATGGGCGAGCAGCTCAATTCTCCGTTCCACGCGTTTGACGAGGTGCTCGGCGAAATCGGCGCGCGCGTCCGCGTCAAAATCGTTGATTTCCACGCGGAAGCGACCAGCGAAAAACAGGCGTTCGGCTGGTACGCGGACGGCCGGGTGAGCGCGGTCATCGGGACCCACACGCACGTGCCCACCGCCGATGCCCGTCTTCTCTTGAAAGGCACAGCATACGTCACTGACGTTGGCATGTGCGGCATGCGGGACTCGGTCATCGGCGATGAGCGGTCAATCCGCGTACGGCAGTTTTTGAACCAGCTTCCGGTTGCGCACGAAATAGAGGATCATGGAACCGCGCAAGTGAACGCCGTACTTATCGCGGTGGACGCGCAGAGCGGAAAGGCCGCTTCCATCACCCGTTTGGATACGGAAGTTGAGGTCTAGCGCCCGTGGTTGCCATGGTTTTGAAGTTGGTATACAATGGTGGTAGAACGTATGGCCAACCCAAACAAAATCAACAAAGACCAGCTGCTGGAAAAAATCGCGTCCCGGGCCAATGTGACGCGCAAAGAGGCAGAGGATGTAATGGACGCGTTCGTGCATGTGGTGATTGATGCTATGCGCGCAGGCAAGGAAGCCGTGCTCACGGGCTTTGGCTCGTTCCTTTCGCGCACGCGCGAGTCCCGCATGGGCGTGAACCCGCAGAAGCCTTCCGAGCGCATTAAGATCCCGACCGTTGTTGTCCCCAAGTTCAAAGCGGGAAAGACCTTGAAAGATGCGCTCAAAGCAGAACGAGGAACCGGGTCGTCGCCTTCGTTTCACTCTTTGTAGCCGCACCCGCCGTTCGCGCCATCGGCGGTTGCATTCAAAAAACATCCACGTAACCGTGGATGTTTTTTGGTGCGCCGTGAGGGGATCGAACCCCCGACCGTCTCCTTAAGAGGGAGCTGCTCTACCAGCTGAGCTAACGGCGCTGGTGCGCCCTGAGGGATTCGAACCCCCGACCTACTGGTCCGAAGCCAGTCGCTCTCATCCGCTGAGCTAAGGGCGCTCGTCAGAGGCGGGACCGCCAGCGCGTCAATCATCAATTCCTGCATAGAATACCATATCAAGACAAAAAAACAAGCTACATGCCGACGTACTCACGCCCCAACTCTTCCTGCGCCGTCCGTTCCTGTCTCTCGCGCGCCTCATCCAGGGCGAACGCGATTTGTCCGGCGATGATGGCGAGCATGAGCCGGTTCTGGTTCGAAAATTCTCCCCGCGCCTTATCAGCGAGCACCAGCACGCCGATGTTTTCTCCACGAACGGCAATGGCGCGGCCCAGCAGGTTCTGTTTGGCGTAGAACACTTTTTTTTGGTCCTGGTACGCGCTGGAGGAAACCACGAGCTCTCCATCGCGAGCGTGGAGCTTGTGTATGTACGGGTCGCTGTCGACGGGGAGCGCGTAGGGCAGGTGCTTGGGGGTGAGGTTGCGCGCGGCGATCACCTCAAGCTCGTTCGGGTCGTGCCGCTTGTAGAGCCCCAAGAACGCGGCGCGGCTCGGAATGGCCCGCAGCGTTATGGTGAGGATTTCGTCCGCGAGCCGCTTGATGTTGTTGAGGTGCTTGGGGTCCGAGATTAAGCCGCTGATGGCCGAGATGATGGCAATGCGCGTGGTGTCTTCGGTGAGACGCTCCGAGAGCACGGAAGCGATTTTTTGGACAATGGCGAGCGCGAGGGCGGGATTCTCATCCGCGAGCTTAAGGAATTTTTTTCGGCTCAAGGAGAGGAGCACGGTACCGTCGATTTCGGCACGCGCGCATGAAAAGTGGATTTGGCTGTCTTTGAGGAGACCGGCCTCACCGAAAAAGTACCCCTCCGGAAGCCGGGCCAAGGTTACCATATCCCCGTCGAGCTGGTGCGTTACCACCACCCCGCCTTTCGCCACCACGTACACGCACTCGCTCGGCTCCCCCGGGGCGTAGACGGTTTTGCCCAGCGCGTACCGCTCCTTGGAAAACAGCTCACCCGCCGCTTCCAGTTCCTGGGGCGACAAGTCGGAAAACAGGGGAATCGATTGTAGGATGTTTGTTTCCATCAGGTCGCGAGAGTCCGCGGGTCTAGCATGTTGCTGATCGCGGTTTCTTTGGAAATGACTCCCCCCTGGTAGAGCCGCTTGATGTCCTGGTCCATGGTGACCATGCCGAGCTCGGCCGAGGTCTGGATCACGGTTTTAATCTGCGCGATTTTGTTTTCGCGGATGAGGTTTGCGACCGCGGAGTTGTTGATGAGGATTTCACGCGAGGCGACCCGGCCGCCGCCCTGCTTGAGCAAGAGCCGCTGGGAGATGACGCCGCGCAAGGACATGGAGAGCTGCACCCGGATCTGATCCTGCTGGTAGGGCGGGAACACGTCAATAATCCTGTCAACGGTCTGGGCCGCGTTGATGGTGTGGAGGGTAGCCAGAACCAGGTGCCCGGTTTCGGCCAAGGTCATGGTGGCGGCAATGGTTTCCAAGTCCCGCATCTCGCCCACCATAATCACGTCCGGGTCCTGGCGCAGGGTGTGCTTCAGTCCCGCCGCGAAGGTCAGCACGTCGCTGCCCAGCTCGCGCTGTTTGATGATGGAGTCCGTGGGGTCGAAGATGAACTCAATGGGGTCCTCCAAGGTTACGATGTGCGCGTTTCGCTCGGCGTTGATGAGGTTGATCATGGCAGCGAGCGTGGTTGATTTCCCGCACCCCGTAGGGCCGGTCACCAGAATCAGCCCGTCTTTTAAGCGCGCGAGCGCATAGGCGGCTTGGGGCATGGTAATTTCTTCCATGCTCGGGATGTGGTGCGTGACCACGCGCGCAACCAGCCCCAGGTTCCCCTTCTCCCAGTGCATATTCACCCGAAACCGCGCGAGTCCCTCTATTTCGTAAGACATGTCCAAGTCGCGCTGGGTGAGGAGTTTCTGCTTTTGCGGTTCGCTCACCATGCCGAACAAGAGCTCCTGCATCTGCTCTTCCGTGAGCTCTGCGTGTCCTTCCACTGCTTTGAGCGCGCCGTCAACGCGGATGATGGGGGGACGTCCGACCACCAGATGCAAATCAGAAGCTTTGTGCTCCACCGCTATTTTGAACAGCGCGTCAAGTCCGTTTGTTGTTTGTGTTTTTGTGTTTGTCAGCATACCTCCAGTATACCATTTACGGTTGTACGATTACAGGTGTTCCAACCTCAGCCCACTCAAAGAGCGTCTTCGCCGGGCCCACGCCGAGTCGCACGCAGCCGTGCGACACCGCGATTCCCAGGTGGTTTTCGCCCTCGCGCGCGCCGCCCGGCCAGTACGGCAGCTCGTGAATGCCGTAGTGGTTGCCGATGAAGCTCATCCAGTACGGCATGTACAGCCCGTAGGTCCGCGAGTACGCGAGGTCTGTTTTGCGGTTGACGGCGTGTTCGCCGACCGGGGTCGCGTAGCCCGGCTTGCCGGTTGAGGTTGGAAACGTGCCGAGCCGAAACCCGTCTTGGTAGTAGGAGAGGGTCTGGTCCGAGAGGTCAATGATGATGACCTTACCTTCGCGTTCAATTGATCTGGTCGCCTTGGGAACGGTCAGGATACTGGTTTCGCTGTTGTGCTGTATGCTTAAGGTTACCGTCTGGCTGCCCGCTGGTTCATTGATGGCCGGATAGGACTTGATGAGCGCACCCTGCGCCGTGAACGCGCTGAACAGTGAACCGTTCTCCGTGCGCGTCATGGCCGTAATGGCGGGCGGTTCACGATCGCTCAGTCGCTTTACGTCTATGCGCACCCCTTGGGTGTAGGAGCTTGTAGCCGCGAAAAAGCCGGGTGAAATTTTTGGTTTGCCATACCCGTCAAAGATGCGCACGTGCGGTCCGCCGCCCCCGGCCGGTGCGGTGACGATTTCCGGTTTTCCGTCGCCGTTTAGGTCTCCGGATGCAACGTTGACGCCACCCCTGAAACCCTCGTCGTACGCGAGCCATGAATTGATGATTGAGCCGTCGAGCCGGATGACGTACACCGTTCCCACGAATCCGGGCGGGCTTCCGAGCACGAGTTCGCTCGTACCGTCGCCTCCCAAGTCGATGGGCGCGATGGACTGGATGGTGTCAAACGGCAGGTACAAGGTTGGGCCTTCGTTTGACTGGTAGGCGTAACGTGCCGGAGAGGCCGCGAGCGCGAGCGGGGGGATGAGGAGGAGCGCCACTATCGAGAGTACCTGCTTCATACCCTACCGTCCGAGTGCCGCGTCCAAAAGTAGCCGCATGTCGTCCCACTGCGCACCCGGCGATTCGCCTCCCAAGGTGATGGCAATCACCTCCCGCCCGGCGCGGTTGCGCGCTTTCATGACCACGTTGCGCCCCGCTTCCTCGGTGTAGCCGGTTTTGGACCCGATCACCACGTACGGCACGTCAATGGCTTTGTTGGTGTTTTCCAGAACGTGCCGTTTCCCGTTGTTGACGCTTGAGATGGTAATCTTTTTGGGCGTGGTTGCCTGCAGGAACGCCAGGTCCGAAAACACGTGACGCGCGAGCTTGTAGAGGTCCTCGGCCGTTGAGACGTTTTGCGCCGAAAGTCCGGTCGGATCGGCGAATGAAGTGTCGCGCATTTCGAGCTCGCGCGCTTTTTGGTTCATGGCCGCCACAAACTCCTCCGGCGAAAGTCCGGTTGAGCGCGCGAGCGCTTTTGCCGCGTTGTTCGCGCTCCGGAGGAGCGTGGCGTAGAACAGGTCGCGCGCGGTAAACACGTCTCCGGGCTTGGCGTAGATTTTTGCGGGAATGGCGTCGTCGGATGCAACCATGGCGATGCGCGCGTTCCACCCCGGGTTATGCTCCAAGAATTCGGCCGCGGTCGCGAGCTTGGTGAGGCTCGCGATGGGCCGCCGTATGTCGCTTCCGCGCGCGAGGAGCACTTCGCCGGTTTTTGAATCCGAGACGTAAATACTCGGCGCGCCCAGCTTTTCTTTGAGGTATTCGCTCCGGTCGAGGTGGTCCGCGAGCACGGCCACAAAACCGCTCGCCCAGTCGGCCGTCGCCGTCAGGGTGCGAGCCTCTGCGCGGCGCTCTCCGGCGAGGTGCCGCCACGCTCCGAGCTCGTCGTTGTAAAGGTAGATTTCTTTGAACCGCGCCTCATCCGTGGGGTAGCCGAACGTGACCGCAACCGTGCCAGAGAGCTTGTTATCGGTTGCAGGCAGCACCGCGTAGTGGTACACGCTCGAGACGAGCGTTTTGTCCGGCGGTATTGCGGGATAGTACTCCGGAGCAATCAGCTCGACGAACGCGCCGTGGGTCAGCGACGGCGCAACAGAGAGGTCGCGCGCGGGCGTGGTGGCGGTGTACCCGTTTGAGAGTTCCACGTCCGTTACCCACTGCGAAACAATAACATCGGATTGGGCGCGCACTTCCGCGGAAGATACAAGAAACAAGATACAAGAAACAAACAAGATACAAAATCCAAAATTAAAACCCAAGGGGGTCTGTTTTGGATATTTGAATTTGTACCTTTGAATTTGTTTGGTCATTGTATCTTGCTGTCTTTGCCTAGTATACCACGCTCTCGCGTTTTTTCCGATTTTGTGGTAGTTTTTCGGTATGATTGCGGATACGCTTGAGCAAGAAATCCGGAGGGCGTTCAAGGCAGCGTTCAGCTGGCAGCCCGATGGGGTTACTTTGGTGAGCCCGGACCCACTGTTCGGGGATTTTGCGGTTTCGTGCCACCAGTTTTCGAAAGGGTTGGGGCAGTCCCCGCAGCATGTTGCGTCCCGCCTCGCCGCGCGGCTTGGGGGCGAACTCATCATCAAGGCCGAAGCGGTTGGGGGGTACCTGAACATTACTGTTTCCGCCGCCGCGCTCGCGGAAGAAGCGGTGTCAGTGGTTACCAAGCAGGGCAACCGCTACGGCGAATCAAGAGCGAGGAAAGAAAAGCTCCTACTCGAGTATTCGTCCCCCAACACCAACAAGCCCCTGCACCTGGGGCACGTCCGAAACAACGTGCTGGGTATGTCGCTCTCCCGCCTTCTCGCGTCTCAAGGAGTTGCGGTGATCAAAGTGCAGATTATCAACGACCGCGGCATCCACATCATCAAATCCATGCTCGCGTACCAAAAGTGGGGAAACGGAGAGACGCCTCGGGAGGCTCGCGAGAAGGGCGACCATTTCGTAGGCAGGTTCTACGTGAGATTTGAGCAGGAGTTTGAGCGCGAGTGGCAGGCCTATTTGAAAAGCAATCACGAAGTTCCCGGTTTATCAAAAGAAGATGCGGCCAAGCGGCGGCAGGAGTTTTTCGGCGAATCGGAAATCGGGCTCCAGGCCCAGGAAATGCTGCGCAAGTGGGAAGTCGGGGACAAAGAGGTTATGCAGCTCTGGAAGCAGATGAATACGTGGGTGTACGAAGGGTTTCGCGAGACCTACGCGGCTTTGGGAAGCGAGTTTGACAGAGACTACTACGAGAGCGACACCTACCTCCTGGGAAAAAAGGTGGTGAGCGAGGGCGTGAAGAGGGGGGTCTTTTTCGAGGAGGGCGGAGCGCTCTGGGCCGATCTTACCGACGTTGGCTTGGACAAAAAACTGGTCAGGCGTTCGGACGGCACGTCGGTGTACGTAACGCAGGATTTGGGGCTCGCGGTCGCGCGGCAGCGGGAGTTCGGCTTTGACGGCATGGTGTACGTGGTGGGGCATGAGCAGGAGTACCACTTTCAGGTGCTGTTTGCGATTTTGAAAAAATTGGGATATGGTTGGGCGAAGAACCTTCATCACCTTTCATACGGCTTGGTGTTTTTGCCGGAAGGCAAGATGAAATCCCGCGAAGGCAAGGTGGTTGACGCGGATGACATCATCCGCGAGGTCAAGGCGCTCGCCGCGGAAGAGGTCAAAAAGCGGTTTCCGGACGTAACCGAGGCCGAGCTTGCCGAGCGCTCGGACGCCATCGGCATGGGTGCTCTGAAGTTTTTTCTGCTGCGCGTAACCCCGTCCCAGTCAATCCGGTACAATCCAAAAGAGGCAATTTCGTTCGAGGGCTCAACCGGGCCCTACGTTCAGTACGCGCACGCGCGAATCGCGAGCATCCTCTCGGAGGAGACGAATGCTCGCGCGCCGGACGCGGTTCGGTTTGAGCTGCTCGCGTCGCCGGAAGAGCGGGCGCTCGCGCTAGAGCTCCTGCGGTATCCAGACACCGTGGCACAAGCCGCCGCGCACTACAACCCGAGCGCGGTGTGCAGCTACCTCCTTGAGCTCTCCCGCGCGTTCAGTACGTTCTACCACCAGCACCACGTGCTGCGCGCCGAGGGAGATGAGCTCAAGCACGCTCGGTTGGCGCTCATCAGGGCCGTGCAGGTTGTGCTGCGCAACGGGCTTTCGTTGTTGGGCATTGCGGCTCCGGAGAAGATGTAGATTTATGAAAAAAGGAAACCTCGCGTTAGCCGGATGCATCGTGTGCGTTGTTCTGTTATGGCCCCTTTCAGGCGCTCTCGCGCAATCTGCGGCGCACGCTGGCGAGTTGGACAAACCGGCCTACGCGCGGGCGGTTGCGTGGGCGGGAGAGAAAGTCGTTGCCATCATAGATTGGATTCAAGACGGATTTTCGCGCTTGGCCGCGCTGCTCTTTGGGAGGGGCGGGGAAGAGCTTGCAACCCAAGGCGCGCCAAGCGCGCCCGGCCGCGTGCTCGGCGAAGAAGCGGTTGTGCTTGAGCCTCCTCTGGACCAAGGGGTCCTCCCCGAACCGCCCGGCATTCCATCGCCTGCGCCGGTTTTGGGGTCTGTTCCGGAGTTTGCGCCCCAAGGAGAAACTACCAGGCAGGTTCCGGAGCAGGAATCTGTTTCAGAAATTGAGCAGAACCTCACAGAATCGCCCGCGCCAACGACTTCTGAACCAGCCATCCCTCCTCCTGTTCCGCTTTCACCTCCCACAGAAGAAGCCAGGGACGAGAAGTCTTCCAGCATTATTCTGGTTCACGGCGCAGATAGGGTTCCGCCGTCTTCTTCGGTGTCGCCGCTTTCGGGAACAACCACCAGCGCGCAGTTTGACGTGGGGTGGGGCGGGCAGGATAACCGGCCCGGCGACGTTACGTTGCGCTACGACGTGCAGTACCAGGTTGATTCCGGAGACTGGGTTGCGTGGCTCTCGGAAACCGTTCTCTTCTCGTCGCTCTTTACCGGTGAAGACGAAAAGACCTACGGCTTCCGTACCCGGAGCCGCGACCCCGAGGGAAACTGGGAAGACTACCCCCAGAGTGCGGATACCAGCACCTATCTCAATCTCTCGGTGCCCAATGATCCGGAAGTAACGTCCCACGCAACGTCAACGGTTGAGATTGTCACGGGTGATGATGACGAAGACACGGGAGTTGCTGATGTACAGGTGACTTTATCCGGAACCGGGGATGCGAACGACACGCTGGTCATCACGCTCACTGAAACTTCAACAACCGCAACCACGACCATAGACAGCGCGGGCGCATGGTCCCAGCAGTTTACCTTGGCCGAGGGTGACAACACGTTCAGCCTGCAATCAAGCGAAGCGGACGGGGATGTGTCAAATGTGGTCAGTTTCAGTTTGACCTTGGAGCTCGTGCCCACGCTTGACGTGGTCATCAATGAAATCGCGTGGATGGGGACTGCAGCAGACGCGAATGATGAGTGGCTGGAGCTCTATAACGCGAGCTCAACGGCAATCAGCCTTGCGGGGTGGACGCTTTCGGCGGCGGACGGGACTCCGA
>CAZSGI010000028.1:0-10839 GCA_964606465.1 uncultured Gammaproteobacteria bacterium
ATGTCGTCCGGATTCCCGAAATCCATCCAGTAGTCAAGCATCTTCCGTGCTTTGACTTTTCCTTGCTTGGCAAGCGATGCGATCGCGTCCGTGAGCTCGTACTCACCTCGCTCTGACTTACCGACCGTGGCGGCCTCCGCGAAGATGTCAGGCATAAACTTATAGCACCCAATGGACACCCAGTTTGAGATAAACTCTTTGGGCTTCTCAACAAAATCTTTGACCACATCCCCCTCAACAATGGGCACTCCGTACTTTTCCGGATTAGGAACGTGCAGGAGAGAAAGCCATGTGTAGTCGTCATCAAGCTCGCGGATGGCAGCCAGGTCGCGCGGGCTGTACAAGTTGTCTCCGTAGATGCACACGAAATTCTCGTCCCCAACCGCCTCATGCGCCGCCAAAACCGGAATCGCGGTGCCGTACTTTTCCGTACCCATTACCTTGAACTGGTCAATAAGCGTGAGCGGAAACTCTTTGCCGATGCCTTGGCTAAACTCAACCATTTTTTCGGCGTGGTTGCCCACCACCAGGATGATTTCTTCGTACCCCGCGTTCTGGATATTTTTAAGGACATAATACAAAAACGGCTTATCAAGCACGTCAATCAAATGTTTTGGGCGGTCCTTTGCAAGGTCCAGCATGCGCGTGCCTTTGCCTGCCGCGGGAATGACAATTTTTTTGATCATATTAACGGAATTTTCTTAAGAATGTATACATAGTATACAACCATGGCTTGAACAGTACGTCAAACGAGTACGGGTAGCATACGAGCTCTCCGCCGAACCCTGATTTGAACCGCGAGATGCCTTCCCATGATGTTTTGTATGCCCAATGGTCTTGCTCTTCGGGATTTACGCCGCGAAAATCATAGTACCGGTGGCCGCGCGCTTTCGCGTCTTTGATGATGTGCCAGTGTAATACGTATGGCGCCATAACTTCGCGATGCTGGTTTGATGAAGCGCCATGCAAATACGTGACCGTGTCCCCGTAGTAAGCAGTCATACTACCAGCAATCGGCATTCCAGTATAGCTTGCCTGCCATAACTTGATTGAAGCGGCGGATGTGCCCTGTAGCGCATGAGCCATTGCTGTAAGCCAGTCATCCGGATTTTGTTTAAACTGATCGCGCTTAGCTGTCTCGTTATACATTTCCAAAAAACGTTCTATGGCGCCTTCTTGCGCAACAACGCCACGCTTTTCCGCCAAACGAATATTGTACCTGGTTTTTTGATGCATCTGCCGGAGGAGTTCATCTTCTGATTGCGAGAGATCTAAAATACGCGTACACTGGGGCTGGGTTGCTTTTACAAATTTGAGCGGCCGGGAATCGCGCTCCTGTTTTTCCTTCTCCGTTGGCGGCGGGATGCGCCGGACGGGGTCCAGGCGGTAGAAAAGCGCGCCGTCATTTAACATATCTTCCAGCTCCCAGAGTATGGGGTGAATAGACTGCGGCTCTTGTGCGATGATGGGGCCGTGCGGGATATACCAATAGTATTGCGAAAAAGGCAGCGGCATCTTTATTGCCTGCGCCAGAATTTCATTATTCCATGAAAGGCGTTTGGCGGTGCGGCCGAGTGATTCCTGGAACTCGCCCCACTCCCATGACTGCAAAAAGCTGGCGTTCTGCTGCGCGCTGACTACGCCATTCCATGTGCGTTTATCATCAACTTCCCGCCACATACTACCTGCCCAGGACTTTCAGCGCGCTCCTCACCTTGGCGCCCACATCATCGCCTTCCGCTTCCTTCAAAGCCCCGCGCGCCTGCTCGCGCGAGTAACCCAAAGCCTCCAAAGCTTGCAGCGCCTCGCCATCCAGAATGATTGATTCCTTGGTTGCCGCATCCTGCACGTCAATCAAATCCTTTGCCTTATTCTTGAGCTCCAGCACGATGCGCTCCGCGATTTTTTTGCTCACCCCGCAGTTGACCAACACGCCCACGGACTCGGACGCGAGCGCTCCGGAGAGATCCTGCGGCCGCGCGAGGGACAGAATAGAAAGCGCGGACTTGGGGCCAACCCCTTTCACGTTCAAGAGCATTACAAACCACTCAATGACCTTGGGGTCGCGGCTTGCGTACAAATCCAGGGCATCTTCCTTGACCGCAAGGTGCGTAAAAAACGCGACTTCAGACCCCGGTTTCAATTCAACCAATTCATTGGCTGGAACGCTCACCTTGTATCCCACGCCATGCACGTCCACAATGGCTGCACTGCCTGTTTTATTGATAATCTTGCCAGAAAGAGAGGCAATCATACGGGTAGTATAGCTCTAATAAACGCTTTCTGAAAGCTTTGACTAAAACACTGAATAATGGTTTAGTGTCTTCAGGTAACATCCTTATGAAGTTCAAAATTCAATCCGCATTCAAGCCAACCGGAGACCAGCCGCAAGCAATTGCGGACCTTTCGGACGGGGTGAAAAAAGGCTTTCGTGATCAAACACTCTTGGGCGTAACCGGCAGCGGCAAAACCTTTACCATGGCCAACGTCATTGAGGCTGCGCAAAAGCCGACGCTCGTGATTTCGCACAACAAGACCTTGGCAGCCCAGCTCGCGAGCGAGTTCCAGGAATTTTTTCCGAAAAACGCGGTGCACTACTTTGTTTCCTACTACGACTACTACCAACCCGAGGCGTACGTGCCAAGGTCTGACACGTACATTGAAAAGGAAACCCAGGTGAACGAAGAGATTGATCGCCTGCGGCTCGCCTCAACCACCGCGCTTCTGACCAGGAAAGACGTGGTGATCGTGGCATCGGTTTCCTGCATCTACGGCTTGGGCAGGCCGGACTCATACCAGAACATGCGCGTGGAGCTCCGGATAGGCGAACAAATCAACCGCAACGACGTGCTGCGACTCTTGAACGATCTCCAGTATGAACGCAGCGACTACGAACTGAAACGCGGCACCTACCGCGTGAGAGGTGATGTGCTGGAGGTCCAGCCCGGGTACGAAGAGTTCGCGTTTCGCGTGGATTTTTTCGGGGATGCGGTTGATTCAATCAAGGCGTTTGACCCTTTGACCGGGGATGCGGTGTTTGACGAGGGTGCCCGCGCCGGGGAAGTGCACATCTATCCGGCCAAGCACTACGTGATTGAACGCGATGAGCTCAAAGCCGCGCAAAAAAATATCCGCGACGAACTCGCGGAGCGCATCCAATTCTTTAAAAAGCAGAACAAGCTCATAGAGGCCCAGCGCATTGAGGAGCGCACCATGTTTGATCTGGAGATGATGGACCAGCTCGGCTACTGCAGCGGCATTGAAAACTACTCGCGCCACCTGGATTTCCGCAAGCCGGGGGAGCCGCCAGCAACGCTCTTGGACTACTTTCCTGACGACTTCCTTTTGTTCATTGACGAGTCGCACATCACGGTCCCGCAGATCAGCGGCATGTACAACGGCGACCGCAGCCGCAAGCAGACGCTCGTTGATTACGGGTTCCGTTTGCCGAGCGCGCTTGACAATAGACCGTTGCGGTTTGATGAGTTTGTTGAACGGACGAACCAGACCATCTACGTTTCAGCGACCCCTGCCCAATATGAACTTGCGCGCTCGGCCAAACAAGTCAAAATGGACGCAAAAGGCCACATCAATTACTCGGACCAAAACCGCGTTGCAGAACAGCTTATTAGGCCGACCGGATTGCTTGACCCGCAAGTGGAGGTGAAGCCGACCAAAAACCAGATAGATGATTTGCTGGAACAAATCAAAAAGCGGACCGACAAGCACCAGCGTGTGCTCGTAACGACCTTGACCAAGCGGCTGGCCGAAGAGCTTGCGGAGTATCTCGCGGAAATGGGCACTAAGGTGCACTACCTCCACAGCGAGGTGGAAACCCTGGAGCGATTGGACATTCTGCGCGACTTGCGGCTCGGCGTGTACGACGTGGTGGTGGGCATCAACCTGCTGCGCGAGGGCTTGGATTTACCCGAAGTTTCTCTGGTCGTGATTTTGGATGCGGACAAAGAAGGATTTCTGCGTAGTGAAACTTCACTTATCCAAACCATGGGCCGGGCCGCGCGACACAGCGAAGGGCATGTGATTATGTACGCGGATTCAATGACCGGCTCCATGAAGCGCGCGATTTCCGAAGTCTCGCGGCGCAGGTCTATTCAAGAGGCGTATAACGAAAAACACGGCATTACTCCGCAGTCCATCAAGAAAACGGTCAAGGACGTGTATCTGAAAGGCCAACGTAAGAAAGAAAAACCCGGCGACCTTGGCATTGATTTGAAGAAGGTATCTGACGAAGAGATTCCGGTTTTGATTCGTGAGCTTGAGGCCAAGATGGAGCTCGCGGCCCGCAACTTGGACTTTGAAAAAGCAGCCTCCATCCGCGACCAGATTTCGGAAATTCGGAAGCGGACGAAATCAAAAGGGTGAGTTATGATTAGTGGTTTTTTGTTCATCAACAAGCCCCCTGGCCCCACATCCCACGATGCCATTGACCAGTTGCGGAAAATTACGGGCATCAAACAGATTGGCCACGCAGGCACCTTGGATCCTTTTGCGGAAGGCCTTCTTTTGATAGGTATTGGCGAAGCGACTAAGTTGTTGCGGCACTACGTTGGGCTGGATAAGACGTATGAGGCGACGTTGAAGTTGGGTGCGACTTCAGATACGCAGGACAAGACAGGAAAGATACAAGAAACAAGACATAAACAAGACACAATAACCAAATCAAAAATTCAGGAAGTCCTAAAATCATTCATTGGCAAACAAACGCAAATTCCGCCGATGCATTCGGCCAAAAAAATAGGCGGCACCAGGCTGTATAAACTTGCGCGCCAGGGAAAAGAAGTAGAGCGCAAACCCGTTGAAATTGAAATCCATAATATCAAGCTGCTCTCTTTTGATAAAGGCGTTTTGAAAATCCGATGCCGCGTTTCGTCCGGCACCTTTATACGCACGCTTGCGGAGGATATCGGAAAAAAGCTTAAAACCGGCGCATATCTTGAGGAACTAACACGCACCGCGATTGGCGATTTTAAGCTGAAGGATGCGGTGGATATGAATGAGAATGCCGCGCGCCGCATCATTCCATTAAAAACCGTATTAGTGTCAGGCACGTTTGACGGCGTGCACCCGGGGCATCAAAACTACTTCCAACAGGCCCGGGAACTTGGGGCTAGGCTCATCTGCATCGTGGGCCGGGATTCTGTGGTTGAAAAAATCAAGGGCCGCAAACCAAAACGCTCGGAAAAAGAACGCATCAAACTCGTGAAGCAATGTCCGGAAATTAACCGTGTATTCCTGGGTAGGGGCGGAACTG
Organism: uncultured Gammaproteobacteria bacterium; assembly: GCA_964606465.1. Lineage (GTDB taxonomy): Bacteria > Patescibacteriota > Patescibacteriia > UBA2169 > UBA2169 > CG10-46-32. The sequence continues at coordinate 5,273 of CAZSGI010000028.1, forward strand.
ACGCGGAAGTGTATGACTTTGTGGCATCCCTCGCGCCGGACGTCATCGCGCTCGGGTACGACCAAAAAACCTACACAAGAGATCTAAAGGCCGAAATGAGAAAACGGGGCCTTGTGGTAGAAGTCAAAAGGCTCAAGCCGTACAAGCCAAGGGAGTACAAGAGTTCCATTATTGACAAATCCGCAAAAAAACGCTAACCTGTAATGGTTCTACGAAATTCAGAATTTCTATGGCAGACGAGAAAAAACAAGAAAATACCGCGGAAGCGGAAGCGAAAGTTGAGCCAGTGGCTGCGACGCCGGAAGTTCCGATTTTGGCGGATACGGGCGTCCAAGAAGCGGAAAAGACCACGCTTGAAGCTATCGTTGAAGAAACCGAGAAACCCGTCGCAAAAAAGGGGAAATCAGACTACTCGGAAATTGCGCCCCGCGACATCGCGCCGGGCATGCTCGTCCGCGTGCACCAAAAAATCGTCGACACGAACCCGAAGGGCGAAGAAAAGGAACGCACTCAGGTGTTCCAGGGAATGGTAATCGCGCGCAACCACGGAAATGAACCGGGCGCCACCATTACGGTCCGCAAAGTATCCGGCGGCATCGGGGTTGAAAAAATATTTCCGTTACGGATGCCGGCTCTGACGAAATTTGAGCTGGTCCGAACCTACCGGACCAGGCAGAGTAAACCGTACTACCTGCGGACGACCAAGAAACGACTGAGAGAGGTAAAGGTGTAGCACGATTGACCAGAAGCCCGGCGAATGCCGGGCTTTACGTAATTGATTTTTTAACACCATCTTGATAGGATAGTGGTGTTCGGGCAGTTAGCTCAGCTGGTTAGAGCGCCGCGCTTACATCGCGGAGGTCGGGGGTTCGACCCCCTCACTGCCCACCATTCCCATAATTGAACCAGTGTGATATAGTTATCACATACATCATTGAAAGGTTCAATTATGAAAACCAAGGAAAAATCAAAAGCGAGAGAGCTCCGAAAACAGGGGTATTCCATTAACGAAATTTATAAAAAACTCAAAGTCGGAAAAAGTAGTGTAAGCTTGTGGGTTAGGGATATAGAGCTGTCCCTAAAACAAAAACAAGAACTCTCATCGCGAGGGCATAAAAAAGAAGCAATAGAAAAACGACGGATAACCCGCCTGACAAGAGAAAACGCGCGCCGTCAAAAAATTATAGACCATGCATCAAAAGAAATCCGGCACATTTCAAAAAAAGAACTATTTCTCATCGGCATTGGCCTCTATTGGGCAGAGGGAAGCAAAAGCAACCGGGGTGTTGTAGCATTCTCCAATAGCGACCCCCTGCTTATACAAATAATGATGCGTTTCTTCCAAGAAATATGTGCTGTTCCTACCCAAAAATTCAGAGGGCATATACATCTGCACCCGCATCTTAATAAAACCAGGGCGGAAAAATATTGGCACCAAATCTCTGTAATCCCCCTAAAACAATTCTTTAAAACAAGCCAGCAACATAATAAAGCGAGTAAAAATAAAAAAGACTCACTGCCTAATGGAACATTCACTATTAACGTATGCAGTACAGAGTTGTTTCTGAAAATAACGGGCTGGATGAGTGGGTTATATAAAAATATTGTACTATAACGAGCCCGGGTGGCGAAATTTGGTAGACGCACTACCTTGAGGTGGTAGCGGCCGCAAGGCCTTGCGAGTTCGAGTCTCGCCCCGGGCACCACAACAAACAAATATGAGAATCATCATCGGAATCATCTTGGTGCTCATCGGGCTGCTGCTCATCTGGAAAACCGAGGCAGTGGTTCGGGTCGCCGGGTACAGCAACTGGGCCGAGATCAAGCTCGGCGCCATGGGCGGCACCCGGCTCTTGTACAAGCTCGTCGGCCTCGGGTTCATCTTCGCCGGCATGCTTGCCATCACCAACCTGCACCAAGGGTTCCTGGAAGCAACTGTCGGAAGCCTCTTGCGTCCAGGAATCTAAAACAGACCAAAAACCAGTCGTGTGCACACCGCGACTGCGTCGCGGGGGCCTGTAGCTCAGCTGGTAGAGCAACGCCTTTGCAAGGCGAAGGTCAGGAGTTCGAATCTCCTCAGGTCCACCAAAAATCCGTCAATCAGCGGTTGATGGATTTTTGGTGTGCGCTATACTACTAATGCTATGGTAAAACTCTTCGTCTTCGCGCCGTCCGACGAGCGGCTCGTCAAAAAAATCATCGCCGTCGCCGCAAAAGCCGGCGCCGGGGTTATCGGCAACTATACGCACTGCGCGTTTGTCGCACGCGGACGGGGCACGTGGGTTGCGGGGGAAAAAGCCAACCCCCGCGTTGGGTCAAAACAGGGGACGCAGCGCATCAAGGAAGTTAAAATTGAAATGAATTGCCCGGAAAACAAAATAAAATCAGCAGTAAATGCAATTAAAAAAGTGCATCCGTACGAAGAAGTGGTGATTGATGTCGTAAAACTTGAAACGTTTTAAAGCGGATTCCGTCATCAGACATGATAAAAGTTGTCCACAGCTTGGGAAAATTAGAGTATTGATTTATTTTATTGCGTGGTATAATAGAGTAGAACTAACAAACCTGCGCGGCGTAGTCGTGTCGCGCAACAAACCAACATAAACGTAAGACAAAAATATGGCAGCACGAAAACGCCGCAAGACCGCAAAGCGCAAGACAACGAAGAAGCGCGCCACGAAGCGCCGCAAGACCACGCATCGCAGAAAAAAGCGCTAAAACAAAAATGAAAAACCCGCCCGCGAAAATGAGCAGACGGGTTTTTCATTTGGCTGCAGCCTTTGAAAATTTCCCTAAAACAGAGTTTTTTGCTTGTTTTTTGCGGACACCTGCTCATCCGGCGCAAACACTGAAACCACGCCGTACTCCCCGTCGTAGCCGGGCTCTATGCGCACCTCGCCCTCCCGGACTCTGCGCACGCCTTCCGCGATTTCAGAAATGCCGAACGCCGCTATCTGCGTGAGCGGCGTTTTCAGAAGCAAGGTAAACTCGTCCGCAATCGCGCGTATCATTTCGTTATAGGTTTCCTGCACCCGCTTGGTGTTCTTCTGCTGCCCGAGCGCGTCCGCAATGATTTCCCGCAAGGGCACAATGTATTTGAACTCGCCGAGTTTTTTCGGCTCCTGGCGGTCCGCGAGTTCCTCCACCCGATTGTCCACGCCGATCGTCAACGGTTTTTTGCACTTCGGGCAGATCCCTTTCAGGCGCTTGGTTTCTTTCGGGTCGCACGCGAACCTGCAATCGCGGTGCCCGTCGTAGTGGTACTTGCCTTCCTGCGGGTAGAACTCAATGGTGTACGCAATCCTGTCTCTTTCTGACGCGCCTTTTTGCAAGGCCGTTTTAATACTTTGGATTGACGCCACTTCAAGTTCAAACGCCGTAGCTTCGCGACCCAGGTTCGGAAGCGAGTGCGCGTCCGAGTTGGAGACGATGGAAACGTTGTCCAGTTGTGAGAGCCGCCAGTTCATTGCCGGATCGCTTGAGAGTCCGGTTTCAATCGCGAAAATTTTCGGCGTCAAATCGCCGAAGCACTCTTCAATGGAGTCAAACCCGCTCTTGGACCCGAAAATCGCGAACCACGGAGTCCACGCGTGCGCGGGTATGATGATAAAATCTTCTGACACATTCCAAATCAGTTCAGCCATGTCCGCAACGTCCATGCCCAGAATTGGCCTGCCGTCCGCTTTGAGGTTACCGACCTTGTCTAACTGACGATTCAGCGCTTTGACCTCATCAAGCCCGGGTGCGATGATGACCGTGTGGATTCTCCGGACCTTATCATGCCGCTTGTAGATGTTTGAAATCTCGGTGGTGATAATGAACTTCGGATCCCGGTCGTTCTTGACGGGCACTATGCTGACGTCGCCTTTGCGTTTGAATGAATACAGCCCGCCGCCGATCGGTTCAAGCTCTTTTTCCATTTCCGCAACATACGCGGGAAACGTAAAATCCCCGGTGCCGATAATATCAATACCCTTCAAACGCGCCCCCCGGTACAGCCCGGGAATATTCAAATCCCGCGACGTGGCGCGCGAGTACCGGGAGTGCAAATGCATGTCTGTGATGTATTCCATGGAACCTAAGTGTAGCAGAAATTTTTAAATAAAAAAACAGCATAGTCTTGGCCCGGTCCTCCTACCTTCGAGTTACAATAAAAAAACAGCATAGTCTTGGCGGCGACCTACTCTCCCAACACCCCAAGGGTGCAGTACCATCGGCGCTGGCGGGCTTAACTTCTGTGTTCGGGATGGGAACAGGTGTACCCCCGCCGCACAGACCACCAAGACTATGCTGTTTTTTATAAAGGAAACGAGAACCTAAACGTTACCACTTAAGTGGTTGCGCACTGAATCACCCATAAAATGCTTACGCATTTTATGGGGATCCGATCGGATGATTAGTATCCCTCGGCTGAACCCATTACTGGGCTTACACCTAGGACCTATCAACGTTGTCATCTCCAACGATCCTGATAACGAATGTTCATCTTGGGAAGTGCTTCACGCTTAGATGCTTTCAGCGTTTATCACTGCCGCACGCCGCTACCCGGCACTGCATCTGGTGACACAGCCGGTATACGGGAGGTGCGTTCTCCTCGGTCCTCTCGTACTAGAGGAGAGCTCCCGCAACATTCAACGCCCATGGTAGATAGGAGACCAAACTGTCTTACGCATGTAATTCCATTATTACGAATGGCATGGACTATATCTTCATCCTTCTGGAAAGGAATCCAGACGAGGAGCTGACGTATTATGATCCCGATCCAGTCGGGATCATCCAAAGTTAGTTCTTGTCCTAACTTTAAGTCTCTACGGGGAAAAGATTACGACTTTTCAAGAAAGCAATAACAGTGGCGGATGTGTTGGTTCGTTTTTTTGAATAGTTAAACTTTCCGGTTGTATCAACTATTTTACTTAAACGAATTAAATCCTTAACTGTCATTTTTGCTGGATAAGAATTTATCAGATGGAGAATTTCTTTAGCCAGCGCTTTCTTTAAACGAAGAAATGGATAAAGAAGTTCTAAAATTTCCTTAACTTCTTTCAATCCAACTATGGTGTATTCAGTCATACCGTCATTTCTTTGACGAATATAACCAATCTTCAACATAGCTTTAAGCCAAGAAAGAATTCCTTGATGGATGTTCTTTTGATAGAATACTATGCTCGCCCTGATCTGGTAACCAAAGACATAATCTTTGTGCTTCACCAGTTGAGCCATAATACAGCCATCGCCATCAAGAAATCCCGCAATGTATGACTTTTCTTCGTTGGTCACAATCTGATCTTCCCTCGGTATTGCCCTCTGAAACGTTTGGAAATCCAGTAGGGTTTCACCGATTTTAGTCAGATTTATCATAACACATTACTGTGTTAAGACGCAATGTAATTTACGTTTTGAACCCAGCTCGCGTACCGCTTTAACCGGCGAACAGCCGGACCCTTGGGACCTTCTCCAGCCCCAGGATGCGATGAGCCGACATCGAGGTGCCAAACCTCCTCGTCGATGTGAGCTCTTGGAGGAGATCAGCCTGTTATCCCCGGAGTAACTTTTATCCGTTGAGCTTC
>CAZSGI010000029.1:0-9331 GCA_964606465.1 uncultured Gammaproteobacteria bacterium
GCGATGGGGCCGAAGCGGATATCGGACCGCTCTTCTCCCCAGACGCTCGGGGTGTAGATGTTTCCTTCTTGGAGCCATTCTTCCGCCCCTAGGTGCCGCCACTTGTCCCCGCCAAATCCTGTTTCATAAACTACCGGCAAATACGCGTGCGTGAGGTATGAGAATGTAATGATGACCGCGAGCGCGAGTTTGATTGAGCCGCGGGTCAAGACCATGTACCCAACAAAAAACGCAAGCCCGAAAAACAGTATCAAGGCGAATGATGAGAGCGCGTCCCACGGAGAAAGGATATACACCCCGGTGCGCGCATGAAAGACGAAAAATGCGAACAGCGCAGAGAGGATGATGAATCCAATCACGTGCCAGTCCCGTGTCATTGCGAGGGAGCGTACTCGCGACCAAAGCAATCTTAACGCCGCGTCAAGGGATGTTTTTTCAATACCAAACCATCGCCGCGTTGATAGGATTGCTTCCCCTCGCTGCCGCTCGGCTCGCAATGACAGAAGAACCCCAACCAACCCCACAACCAAGAGCGCAACCGCAACCGCAACCCTATCATACTTCCACACCACCACCGGAATGCCGATCGCAAACGCGGAAAGGTAGAATCCGACCAAAAGCCCGAACGCGTTTGACCACGCGCGCGTAAACGGAAGCACGCGCTCCAGCACCGCGCCCCAGCAAACCGTGTTCACGCCATAGTACAGAATAAGACCGATGAGGCCGACCAAAAACACTTGGCTTCCGGTCCAGTTTCCGTACAAGAGCGCCACTGATGCGACCAACAGCAATGTTTTGATTATTGAGCGCCACATAGTGCGAGCAGTTGTGTTCCGATGCTATCCCAAGTATACCTCTTTTCCGCCAATTCGCGAGCAGCTTTGCCCATATCTCGGCGTTTTGACGGGTTGTCCAGCACATTGCTGATTGCACGTGCGAGCGCTTGTTCGTCCTTAACCGGCACTGAGATGCCGGAGATACCGTCTTCGTAGACTGACCTCACTCCCGGCAGGTCTGACGTTATAACCGGCGTGCCGCAAGCCATTGATTCAGCCAAAACGATTCCGAATGATTCTGACTGGTCAATTGAGGGCAGCACCGTGACTGCCGCGGTTTGGTACAGCTTCACCAGCTCTTCGCCCGAGACACTTCCTGCGAACGTGACGCGATCAGCAACACCAAGCTCCCGGGCCAATTTTTTATACTGTTCCGCAAGCTCTCCTTTTCCCGCAATAATGACTCTCATCTTCCCCCCCTGCCAAGGGGGGGTTAGGGGGGGTTCTTGAATATGCGGAATAGCCCTGATCAGATACTCAACCCCCTTAAAGTAGTGCGCTTTATCCAAACCCCCAACAAACAGCACGGTATTCTCCCTTAATGCGGGATTGAACGTAAATCGCGATACATCAACCCCAATGGGAACTATTTGGAACTTCTTGCTGTCTTCTTCCCAAAATCGTTTGAGTGATGAATGGCGCGCATAATCCTCGGATGACGCAAGCACGTAATCCGCGATGTTGACGATCCGCGGCAAAAAAAATTTTGTGGCATACCAGAACACCAAGCCTTGAAATCCCAAACCAACTACATCCATGTTGTAATTGAGAATCAGCTTGAAGTTGTATTTCTTTTTTGCTTGATAAACTGCCCGCATACCGCCAAAAAACGGATACTGCAGAATGACCGTATCAAAATCACGCAATTGACCTTCAAGCTGCGGCACCCATGCCGCATTTCCGTATTTAATTTTCGGCTGCAATAATTCAATAGTGTATGACGAATCACTGCGGTATGACCCATGCCCGTAATTCGGCGTAAACACGGACACACTCTGTCCTTGGCCCGCCAAAAGACGCGCGTGATGGTACGCGATGGTCCCGATGCCGCCGCGGTACGGAGGAAATACTGGAGTTACGACAGCGATATTCATACGTTTCTGACAATCTGGAAATACAGCCTTGAAAGCGCGCTTACCACATAGGTAAGCGCCGGATTCCTGATTTCGGAGAACGAAAATCCCGCATCCATGGTCCTAAAAATCTTTCGGTCATTGACCGTGCGCATTGACTGCACGCGCCTGCGCTGTTTAAGGATTGACGGCAGATGCGCAATCACCCAAGCGTAACTCTTCAGTTTCTTGCCGAACCAGCCACCCACGAGGCTGTACAAAAGCATCAGTATTTCAATGGCCACAAGCATGGGCCCGAGTAGTATGAGTGATTTGACGGAGTAGTTTTGCAACAACGCGGCCCAGCGATTGCGATCGGTCCAGTAGAACATTTCTTTGTTGCGGTTGAACTGGTAGTAGTGGTACGCAACCGCGGCCGGCGCGAGCATGATGCGATAGCCGGCAAGGCGCGCGCGCCAGCACAAATCCAAATCCTCGTGGTACATGAAAAACTTTTCATCCAGAATACCCACCTCTTCTAAAACGCTGCGTTTGACGAGGAGCACGGCTCCGGACGCGTACCCAATCTCAAACGGCTCGCGATTCGCCCACTGCTCAAAAGGCTCGCGGTAGTGCTTCACAAATCCAAATCCAAGGTAGTGCAGAGCATTACCCGCGTTATTCGTTAATGACCGCTCATCACCCAAAACCAGCATACCCTGCACAATGCCGACATCGTCTGGTGACGCAACGCGGACGATTTCTGACAAAAAATTAGGCTCAACCTCGGTATCCTGATTCAGCATCAAAATATACTCGTATATGTGGCGCAACGCCTCTTTGATGCCGAGATTACTGCCTCCCGCAAACCCGAGGTTCTTGGCGGAACGGATCACAACAACTTCCGGAAACTCTTGCTCCACAATGTCAGCGCTCCCGTCCGTTGACGCGTTGTCAACCACAATGACGTCATAGCCGCCATCGTACTCATTCCGAAAAACGGAAGCAAGGCACTTGCGAATCCACCTGCTCCCGTTGTAGGTAACGATGATGATGGCAACCTTATTCTTCATCATTCTTCATCTTTCATGGCCAGGTGGCGTACGATTTTCGTAATGTCGCGCTCCACGCGCTCAATGTGCACAAATAACCGAAAGATGAGGTAAAACGCCAATGCAACGGCAATGTAGGCGACCAAATCAATTCCCGTTGCCGTCTGCAACCCAATGTATGATGCAACGCGGTCCGCAAGCTGCGGGTACAGCGCCACCATGCCCACGCCAAACCATAACAACGCCCAAAACAGCGCTTCCTTGAACGTGATTTCGCGCCTCTTGAGCTTTGTGCCCACGCGCGTAATCAGGAATAAAACTACTACAATGGTAATGATTTGGATAAGCATATAGAGGTGTGTAAAGGTGTGCAGGGTGTGTAAAATTTTTCGCGAGAATGCATGGGCAAAGCCCCCTTCGGAGCCAAAAAATTTATACACCCGAACACCTATCAAACAAATATCACTTTATCACCTTCCCCCACAAAAACCTCACCCCAAGCATTACTTTCTTTATATTACTCTCTCCTTTTGCTTTTGAGTAGCCCGTATACGTGATGGTCACCGGCACTTCCTTGACGGCCAACACGTGCTCCGCGATCTGGTCAATCACTTCTGACGCGTATGACATGCCATCCTGCCTGCAGTCAATAACTTCCAGAGCGCGACGTGAAAATGCCCGGAACCCGTTGTGCGCATCGGTAAGTTTAACTCCGGAAAACGCCCACGTGAAAACAATGGCAAGCTTGATGAGGAATTTTCTCAAAAGCGGTATTGACGCACCAGCTTGAAGAAAACGCGAACCAACCACCACATCAGCCTCGCCCTTTTGGATGGGCCCGATGACCCGAGCGATCTCGCGGGCATCGTGCTGGCCGTCCCCGTCAAAATGCACCGCAATGTCATACCCGTGACGCAATGCGTACGCGTTTCCGGTTGAAAGCGCCGCTCCGTACCCGCGGTTTACAAAATGCCGAAGCACGCGCGCTCCGGCCCGCCGCGCCTCCCCGGATGTGGCATCCGAGGACGCATCATCAACAACCACCGCGTCGTACCCGCGCTCGCGAACACCGGCCACCACATCAAAAATCTTTTTTGATTCATGGTATGCTGGAATGATGATGAGCGTCTTCATTGCACCAACGAACTGCTAACGACCAACTCCCTCGTACACGAACATAAGCTTTTTCATCTCGCCGGGGTCGAGCAGGTTCCGGGCGTCTATGATGACGGGCCGGCGCATCATTCCTTTGATCGCAGCCCAGTCCAGCTCCTTAAACTCCGGCCACTCCGTGGCGATGATGATCGCGTCCGCGCCCTGCGCGCCCTCCTTCGCGCTCCCCACGAGAATCACCGAATCGTTCAGCTTCTTTCTGGCGGAGAGGAGCGCGAGCGGGTCGTACGCGCTGATGTTCGCGCCCTGCGCTTGCAGCCGCTCGATGATGTCCAGCGCGCCGGATTCGCGCACGTCGTCGGTGTGCGCCTTAAACGCGAGCCCCAGCACCAGAATGTTCTTTCCGTTCAAAATTTTGAGGTGCTTCCCGACCTTGTCAACAACCATCTGGCGCTGCTGCTCGTTCACCTCAATCACGGACTTCAAGAGCTTGAAATCGTACCCGCTCGCGTTTGAAAACTGGTGCAAGGCACGCACGTCCTTGGGGAAGCACGAACCGCCGTAGCCCATGCCGGCCCGCAAGAATGCCCTCCCGATCCGCGGATCGCTCCCGATGCCTTCGGCCACCGGTACCACGTCCGCGCCGACGAGCTCGCAGATGTTCGCGATCTCGTTGATGAACGAAATCTTGGTCGCGAGGAACGCGTTTGCCGCGTACTTAATCATCTCCGCGGTAGCGAGGTCCGTCATGACCAGGGGAGCGCTAACCCCCCGGTAGATGTCCGCGACCGTCGCGGCCGCCTCGGCGTCGTTCGAGCCGATGACGATACGGTCCGGCCGGAGCATGTCCGCAACGGCTTGAGACTCGCGCAAAAACTCGGGGTTGGACACCACGCTGAATTCGCCTTTGTACTTCTGGCGCACCAGGCGCGATATCGCCACGCCGGTGCCCACCGGCACCGTACTCTTGGTAACGATGATCGGAGCTTTAACCTTGAGCCTCGCGAACTGCTTGGCGAGCTCGCGCGCGGCCGCCCGCACGGCCGAGAGGTCCGCGCTTCCGTCCTCCATCGGAGGGGTCCACACGCAGATGAAGTGGACGTCGGCCTCGCGCACCGCCTCCTCTATGCTCGCGGTAAAGCTGATGCGGTCCGCGTTTTTGGAAAGCAGCCGCTCCAAGCCCGGCTCGTGAATCGGAACGATGCCGCGTTCGAGCTTCTCAACCTTCTCGCGGTCAATGTCCATGATGATCACCTCATGCCCGAATTCAGCGAACGCGGCCCCGGAGACGAGCCCCACGTACCCTGCGCCGATGATGGATAGTCTCATAATCAATTGAGTGAGAGCAATGGAATGCTTGCATTCCTATTGCCGAGCGAATGAAGATTATATCTATTGATATAGATTCTCGCGAAACCACTCCCACGTCTTTTTTAGACCCTCTGTTGTGTTGATTTTCGGCTCCCAATTGAGCGCTCCCGCGGCCAAGCCACTATCCAAGCTGTTCCGTAATACCTCTCCGAGGATTGGTTCTGTGTGCTCAATCTTAGTACCTTTTTGTGATGCTGACAAGAGCATGGAAGCGAGCGCGTTGATGTTGGTTTCAATGCCCGTTGAAACGTTGTAAATACCAAAATCTTTGGCTCGCGACAGGGCTTTGATATTTGCGCTTACCGCATCATCTACATACACAAAATCCCTGGTCTGCTCCCCGGTCCCACATACGGTTACTGGCGCACCCGTGAGCAGTTTCTTGCAAAAAATCGCAACAACCCCGCCCTCTCCGATGGTTCCCTGACGAGGACCATAGACATTTGAATATCGCAGTATGATTGACGGAATGCCTGATTCTTTCAGAGCGCTTTCTATCTCCGCTTTCTGCTCGCCGTATGGTGATGTTGGTTTGACAGGCTCGGTTTCTTTGATGGGCAGGTTTTGGTTGTCCCCGTATACCGCGGCTGACGACGCAAAGATGAATTTTTTAACGCCCGCGGCTTTTGATGCGCTGATAACGTTCATTGATCCCGTGACATTCACGCCGTATGCAGCTTTGGGATTCTTGAAACTCTCCCGCAGCTCAATCATAGCCGCAAGGTGGAACACCGCCTCTGGCCTCTTCTGTCGGAACGCGCTCTTGACGCTACCAGCGTCCCGAATATCAGCCTCTATGGCTGTTGCCGCGGGATTAATGAATTCACGATTCCCCGCGCTAAAATCATCAAGGATCACGATTTCGTGACCCTCGCTGATCAAACCATCCACTATGTGCGAACCGATGAACCCCGCTCCGCCGGTAACCAATACATTCATAATGAGTACAGTAAGGGTGTACAGGGGTTGTAAATTTCATAGCGAGAATGATGAAGCGAAGCTTCCCTTCGGAGCGAAGAAATTTACAACCCCGAACACCCACTAAAAAGCTTATTCAACTCACTCTTTCCGGTCCAACGTGCTCTCGGCCCACAACCCCTGCTGTTCGTAGTGGGATTGAATGGAACGCATGTACGCGATGGTTTCCTGCAAGCCCTGCTCCATCTTGACCACCGGAAACCACCCGAGCGCATCCTTCGCCTTTTTGATGTCCGGAACGCCCTGGTCGTGCATGTCCGGCAACGGTTTTTCAAACGTAACTTTCGACTGCGAACCCACGAGCGCAATCACCTGCTCTGCGATATCCGCGAGTTTGAACTCCTGGTCGCTGCCGACGTTCACGGGCCCGTGCTCCGCGGATTCCATGAGCTTCAGCAAGCCCTCAACCGTGTCCTTCACGTAGCAGAACGTGCTCTTCGTCTCTCGGTCGCCGTAGATGACGATTGCGTTGTTGTCAATCGCCGCGGTGATGAAATCCGGGATGTGCCTGCCCTCGGCCATGATCATGCGCGGCCCATACGTGGAAAAGATGCGCGCGATTGCCGCGTCCACCCCGGCACGCTCGCGGTACACCGTGCACAGCGCCTCGGCAAACCGCTTGCCCTCGTTGTACGCGGCGCGCGTTCCCACCGGGTCAATGAACCCCCAGTAGTCTTCCTTGAAATGGCCGTCCTCGGGCGGCGGATCGCCGTAGATTGCCGAGGATGAGAGGTGCACCATGCGCGAGCCGTGCTGTTTGGCCAAATCTAAAAGATTTTTGACGCCCGCGGAGTGCACCAGAGCCGTCTCCACGGCAAAGCGCGTGGGGTCTTTATACGAGGTCGGGGTCGCGCAGTTGTAGATCTCTTGGATGCCCGCGAACGCAACTTCAAACGGCGCAAGCTCCGGGAACTTGGCGAGGTCAATGGGTTCGGTGATGTCGTGCCTGATGAACTTGAAATCGCCCGACGCGAGCAGGGGCTCGATGTTCATAACCGTGCCCGAAACCAAACTGTCAATGCAGATGACGTTCGCGCTACCATCTTTGGCGAGCGTCTCGCACAGGTGCGACCCGATGAACCCGGCTCCGCCGGCAACAACCACGTTTTTCTTCTTGAAAACTCCTTTGTTATTGGCCATAGAATTAAATGCCTACGTGTACGCCTCCTTGGTAATCATCTTCAAAAACTTTGAACACGCTGTCCTGCACAAAATCCACTCCAAACTTGCTGAACACGCGCACCTCCGACGGTCTGCCGCGGCCTGACCCTACGATGATTTCTGCAGCCGCGTCTGCATCAACGTTTCCGACCGCGAGCCGCGCACCCCCGCGAAACGTGCTCTCAAACGCGAAGAACTGAGTTTTCACCTGGCCGGTTGCCGAAAAGACGCGCACCTGTGGCCCGCCGCCGTCGCCTGCCGCGGTTACCACTTCCAGCTCGCCGTCTCCGTCCACGTCCCCCACCGCCACGTTCACTCCCCCGCGGAAGAAGGCGGGGTACGCGAGCCAGCTCGCTTTCCTATTCCCCATCGTATCAAATATCTGCACGAGCGGCAACGAGCCGCCTCCGGTGCCGGTGACCACCTCAACCTCCCCGTCTCCGTCAACATCCGCGGCGGTAACCGTAACCCCGCCCTTCAATCCGTCCGCAGTGACCCTGAATGACCACCTGACCTTCCCGGTCTTGTCGACAATCTTAACCTCGCTCGAGAGCCCGGCTCCCGCGGAAGTTACGATTTCATCAATCCCGTCTTTGTCAAAATCAGCAGTTGCCACGTGCACGCCCCCGCGGAACCGTGAGTCGTACGCGAAAAACTGCCCTCTGACGTTTCCTTGTTGGTCAAAGATGCGCACCTGTGGCCCGCCGCCTCCGCCCGCGCCGATTGCGACCTCGCTCACCCCGTCTCCGTCAACGTCTCCGGAGGAAGCCTCGGCTCCGCCGCGGAAGAAAGCGGGGTACGCGCGCCACGAAAAAGACGCGCTGCCGCGGGAATCAACCGCGAGCACGTCAACCGCGCGGTTTACGCCCGAAGAAACCAAGATGCCCGTCCGTGCCGATGCAACCGCCGCGCGAGATGAGCGCGCGGCAAGCCGCTCCACGCCCTCACCCGCCGTTTCCGCGGCCCGCGCAACCGCCGCGCGCGCGTCCAGGAGCCCGGCCCCGAGCTGGCTCCCGTAAAGGCGGTTTTCTCGGTCAATGCTTCTCGCGGTCTCCCGGATGATGGCGATGACCTGGCGGTTGGAAAGTTTGGCGTTCACCGATTTCATCAAACCCACGACACCTGAAACGAACGGGGTCGCAATCGAGGTTCCCTGCCAACCGCCACGGTACTGGTTGTCGTACACCTCCCCCAACCGGGGATCGTAGAGCTGGGGCCCGGCAATGCCGTTGCCCGGGGTATTGATGTCAATGCAGCTAAACCCGTAGTTGGAAAAGTCCGATTTGGCGTTGTCGCTGTCAACCGACCCCACGCCCAGGATGCGATTTTCGCCCGCGCGCCCGTCAAGGCACACGGGGTACAGCGGCCGAAAGTCGAGGTCGCCGACGATGAAGCGGCTCCCCTCGGCATCGTTGCCGACCGCCGCCACCAGCACCACCCCCGCCTCGTACGCCCGCTGAATCGCCTGCGAGAGCACGTCGTCCGTCGCCCCGCCGACAAAGCTCATGTTAATGACGTCCGCTCCGTTTGCGACCGCGTAGTCAATGGCGCGGGCAACGTGCGCGGTGTCGCCCTCGCCGTTTGAGTCCAACGCCCGGAGCGGCATGATCTTGCAATCCCAGCACACCCCCGCGAGCCCCTGGCCGTTGTTGGTAACCGACGCGGCAACCCCGGCCACCACGGTGCCGTGGTTCGCCGCGCCGAACGAGTAGTTCGAATCCAGCTTCGGGTGCGGATCAGACACGTCTTCCAAAAAATCCCAGCCGTT
>CAZSGI010000030.1:0-6458 GCA_964606465.1 uncultured Gammaproteobacteria bacterium
CCCGACTTCAATGGATTTGACAGCTTTGACCCTCTTGCCGCAGTCCGGGCACGCGTCCCCTTCTTTCACGTCGGCGATTTCCTTGTTGCGCGCAAAACCGCATGAACACGTAAAAATCAAATCCTCTCCGTTTTCCGTGGGAACCTGAAACTCGTGCGAGAATTCATCCGTAAATGATCCACCTGAAGCTTCCGTGATAATCGTATCCAAGCCGCAGCGCTTAAAGATCCTTGTGTACGCAGCTTTGACCTTTTGGTAGTACTCCTTTAGGCCAGCGCCATCCGCGTGGAAGCTGTACAAATCTTTCATCAAAAACTCCCTGCCTCGCAGCAGGCCCGCTTTGGGCCGAAGCTCGTCGCGAAACTTGGTCTGGATCTGGTACCACGCTCTCGGCAAATCCCGGTACGAGCTGATGTGCTTTTTCGCCAAGGGCACCATCACCTCCTCGTGCGTAGGTCCAAGCGCGTACTCCGACGCTGTCCGGGATTTGACCTTAAACAGCACGTCCATGGTATCCCAACGGCCGGTCTTCTGCCAGTTCTCTTTCGGGGAGAGCGCCGGAAGAAAAACCTCCTGCCCGCCGATTGCATTCATCTCCTCGCGGACAATGTCGCTGATTCGGTCCAACACGCGCCACCCGAGCGGCAGGTACGAGTACACGCCCGCCGCGAGCTGGTCAATGAATCCCCCGCGCACCAAAACCGCGTGGTTGATGCTTGTGGCATCCGCCTCGCCGGTTTTGCTGGTTTTGCTGAAAAGTTCGGACTGCCGCATACACCGCTATTCTACCAACGAACCGTTCAAAAATCAATTCATTCCGAGCAAGTCGCGAATCCCCTGGTGCTCCACCATGTCCCGGTAGCCCTGGTCGTAGGTCTCTTTCAGTTTTTTTTGATTGCTCGAAAGCGTGCTCACCGGAACCAGGGACGCGGGTTCGAGCACCTCGACGCGCACCCCCGCCGGGACGCGAAAACGCGTGAGCTCACGCATCTCGTCGCGGTAGCGCTCCCGAAAGACGCGCGGCCGGAGGCGCGTCCACGCGGTCATTGCCATGCTGCTCGCAATGCGCGGAACCGTGTTGTTGATGGCGACGATCTTTCGCGCGCCGCAGCGGATCGCCTCGCGGACGTGCGCGCGCAAATCCGCCGAGAGATCGGTGTCGCAGTACCGCCTGCCGTCGATGGTCACCAGCCGGTTGAACGCGATGGGCATGGCTTTGCTCGCGCGCAGGAACTCGAAAATCTCCCGCTTGTCCTCGCGCTCCTTATCCGAGAAGTACGTAAGCTCCCCGGTGTCCGCGTCCGTCGTCGCGATCAGCACCGTGATCGGAGAGGCGAGCATGGCGTCCACGTCAATGTGGTTCTTCACCTTAAACACGATGTCAATGAGGTAGTCCACGTCAACGACCTTCCAGAGCCGGAACCGGTTGATGAACCGCCTCGTGGAGAGCAGGTCGAGCCACACGCGGGTGATGTTTTCGTACTGCTTGGACGCGTAGTACGCAAAGGTTCCGGCCGAGCCGGAGCCCGCAATCAAAAAATCCGGCTCGCGAAAGTTGAGCTCGCGCGCGAGCGCCACCATGGCGCCCGCCGAGTAGCTGCAGGACATGCCTCCGCCGGAAGCGCAAATCGCCACTTTTTCCTCTCCGTCGCCGCTCGCTGTCATAAATATAGATAGCCCCCTGCGCCTGGAACGCGGGGTGATGGTGTGCAACCGCTTAGATGACGAGCTGCGAAACCAGCTCCACCAGCCGGTTCGCGTACCCCCACTCGTTGTCGTACCACGCGAGCACCTTGAGCAGGTTGCCGGCGACCACGCGGGTGAACGCGAGGTCCACGATCGCGGAGTGCGGATTGCCGATGATGTCGGATGAGACGAGCGGCTCGTCCGTCACGGCTACGATCTGCCGGTAGGGGTGCTTCTGCGATTGCTCCCGGAAGAGCGCGTTCGTCGCGGCAACGGTGGTATCCCGCTTGAGCACGAACGTAAAATCCGAGAGCGAGCCGTCCAGCACAGGCACGCGCAAGGCAATGGCGTCGAACCGGTTGGAGAGCGCGGGGATGGTTTTGGCGGTCGCAATCGCCGCTCCGGTTGAGGTGGGGATGATATTGTACGCCGCGGCGCGCGCGCGCCGGTAATCCTTGCCCGGGCCGTCCACCAGGTTCTGGCTCGAGGTGACCGAGTGGACCGTGGTGATCATTCCCTTCTCAATCCCGTACGCGTCGTGGATGATTTTGGCGACCGGCGCGATGCAGTTCGTGGTGCATGAGGCGTTGGAGACGATCTCGTGCTTGACGCCGTGGAGCGTGTTCACGCTCAAGACCGCGGTGGCGGTCTCCTCGTCCTTTGCCGGCGCGCTGATGATCACGCGCTTGGCTCCTGCTTTGAGGTGGGCCTTTGCCAATTTCTGGGTCGTGAAAAATCCGGTTGACTCAATAACCACGTCAACCTTGAGCGCTCTCCAAGGGAGTTTTTGGGGCTCTTTCTGCGCGAGCACCGGAATAACGGCGTCCCCGATTTTGAGGCTGCCCTGGCAGTCATCTGACTTGATTGGCTTCTCAAGCGATGCCGAAACCGCTTTCCGGTAGGTTCCGTATACCGTATCGTACTGCAAGAGGTACGCGAGCATCTTGGGGTCAACCAGGTCGTTGACCGCGACCAGCTCAATGTCCTTTTTCTCTAAAACGACTTTCGCGGCAGCTCTGCCAATCCTGCCGAAGCCGTTGATCGCGACGCGGCGTTTTGTTTTACTTTTTGACTCATCCATGTTGAAAGTATACTGCGTGAAATTACATCGCTCGGAAGAAATGTGAGCAAGCTCCCATTTCTTCCTCGCTCGTAATTATAGCACAATTTTGGCTACGTGACGATAGTTCCTACGGCTTTGCCTGAAAGAATGTGGCTGACCACTCCGGGCTTGTATTTGAAGACTACGATGGGGAGCTTGTTGTCCATGCACAGGCTGAACGCGGTTGAGTCCATGACGCGCAACCGCTTGGTGAGCGCGCCGTGGAAGCTGACCTGCTTGAGCTTCTTCGGCTTTTTCTTTGTTTTGTGGTTCGGATCCGAGGTGTACACGCCGTCCACGGACGTGGTTGCTTTCAAGAGCACCTCGGCGCCCACCTCCAGAGCGCGCAAGGCCGCGGCCGTGTCCGTGGTGAAGTACGGGTTGCCGGTGCCTGCCGCGAAGATCACGATTTTTCCGTCTGCGAGGTGCGCCCGCGCCTGCCGGCGGATGTAGTCTTCGGCGACCTCTTTCATGGAAATCGCGGTGAGCACCCGGCAGTGGCTGCCGGTGCGCTCAATTTCGGCCTGCAACGCAATGGCGTTCATGATGGTGGCGGTCATGCCCATGTAGTCCGCGGTGGCGCGGTCAATGGAACCGCTGGGGATGTTGCGGCCGCGGAAGATGTTTCCCCCGCCAATAACCACGGCAAGCTCAACGCCTGCTTTTGAAATCGTGGCGAGGTCAGCGGCAACCGCGCGCGCGAGTTTGAAATCAATGCCGAACTTCTGCGCGCCGGAGAGCAGCTCTCCGGAGAGCTTGAGCAGGATGCGCTTGTATTTCGGTTTTTTCATAGATTCAATGTGTCCAAAAATCCCTGTGCGGCACGGTACCGACAGGGCTTTTTGGTTAAATTTCCAATCGTTCAAATCCCGTAATTTCAATTTTCTCCCTAATCTTTGCGTTAGCCGCTTCCACGAGGTCGCGGACCGTCTTTGAGCTGTCCTTGATAAAGGCCTGGTTCAAAAGCATATCTTCCGCGGATACGCCCGCTGCCGCATCCGCCTCGCCAACGCACGCGGGGTTGGTCGCCGCAACCTGCATGGCGATGTCGTGCGCGAGCTCCTGAAACTCGGGATTGCGCGCCACGAAATCGGTCTCGCACGCGAGCTTGACCATGGCCGCGATTTTTCCGTTTGCGTGCACGTACGAACCAATCCAGCCTTCGCCCGCAATGCGTCCGGCGCGCTTTTCAACCATGGACTTGCCTTTCTTCGCGAGCTCTTTGAGCGCGGCTGCTTCGTCGCCCCCGGCCGCTTCCAAGGCTTCCTTGATGTCCATGATGGGAGCGCGGGTCTGGTTTCTGATTTTTTGGATGAGATCTTTCATACGGTAATAGGTATACTTGATTTGGCTTTTCCTTTGCCTGCGAGCACCGCATCCGCGATAACGCCGGTAATCAGCTCAATGGATTTGAGCGCGTCGTCGTTTGCCGGGATCGGGTACGTGATTTTTGAGGGGTCAACATTGCTGTCGGCGAGCGCGACGACCGGAACCTTGAGCTTGCGCGCTTCAGCGAGCGCGGTTTTGTCGTACTTGACGTCTACGATGAACACAGCGCCCGGCTTGCCGCTCGTTAAGCTGCGGATGCCCCCGATGTCCTCATTCAGTTTATCATACTCTTGGCTAAACTCCAGCTGCTCGTACTTGGTGTACTTGGCAAGCCTGCCCGAAGCCTTGTCGTCCTCGTACCGCTTCATGCGCTTCGCCATGTTGGAGATGGCGGCCCAGTTCGTGAGCATGCCCCCGATCCACCGGTTCACCACGTACGGGCTCTCGGCCCTGTCTGCCTGCGCTTTCACGATTTTTCGCGCGAGCGGCTTGACTCCCACGAACAGCACGGGCTTGCCTTCGCTCGCGAGCTTTGCAACGAACCCTGCGGCTTCGGCGAGCTTTTCGCGGGTCCGGGCCACGTCAATCACGTGGATTTCGCCGCGCTTGCCAAACAAAAACGGCTTGGCTTTGGGGTGCCAGCGCGCGGTGGTGTGGCCATAGTGCACCCCTGCTTCCAAGAGCGCGTCTATGGACGGAATCAAAACTTGGTCTGACATGGGTATACTCCTTTTAACGACTACCGCGCATCATTGGCACGTTAACCCTTATGCGTATGACGCACCAGGGAGGAAAACGCGCCTCTTCGCGGTATGATTATTAATGACAGAAAGACTATAGCACGGGATTAAAAATGACGCAAGCACCAATGCAATAAAAAAAGACCAGAGTCGTGCAGACCTCTGGTCGCGCTTCCGCTCCCGGAAACGCAGCCCCGTACTCTCTCTATTTTCTCTCGCTGGGTTTGACCCTACTGTATCGGGAGTGTGCCTTTCCGCACTCCCGGGGCTGATATCACTGCAAACGCGTACTATATACAATTCACTCGTGCGAGCCTAGGTTCGGCTCAGAAGTCGCCCGAGTCGTCACCCTTGGACGGCGGTGACGACGGACCCCAGGTGGGGTCAGTGGAAGGGCCGAAGCTGTCGGTGAGCCAACTGAACAACCCGCCGCCTTCGCTTCGGCCGTGATCATCCGAAGAATCGTACTGATCATCCGGATAATCAGGCTTCGTGTCTGGGCTTGGGGAACTGGAGTTTCCCATTGGAGTTCTCCTTTTGGGAGTGTTGCACTGCGTTGAACATTGATTGTGGTAAGAGCGAGAGAGTAGCGGCTACTATGAGCCTACCACTGGCGCGTGTTTTGTCAATAGTACACAAAAAAGGGCCCGCACCACCGAAGTGGGCGAGCCCTGATTGAGAACGCGCGAAACGCGTGTTAGAGCATGGCCATATCCAGCCCGACCTGGTGTTCGCTCTGCTCGCGCATGGCATCCAAGAGCGCCCGCGAGTTCTTGAGAGGATTGTGGTTCGCGGAACGTGCCCTGAAGATGGTCCTGACATCATCAGCGCTCGCGATGATGGCGCGCCGGCCCGAAGCGGTCACCACCCGGAACTCCAGCCCAGCCGGGCCAATCGGGCGACGCTGACCAGCATCCCGAAACGCGCAAAGGAGCACGTGGCGCGACTGTCTGACGATGAACGTCCCGAACGCCTGGAACAAAACCCACCTGGCGTCACCCACCCCCACCCATCGCCAATGGACGGTAGCAATATCCTCCCCTTGATCCTGCATCAGCTCCGCAACAGTCACGAGCTGAAGTTCCTGTGGTTGCGCGACCTGCGTCATAGGTACACCTCCCTAAATGAACGAGTGAACCGCAAATGTGCGATAACTAAAAGACCCTCCGAGCGGAGGGTCTTGGTATGAACCGATTTGGTTTCAAAATCAAAGACTTCCGCCCGGAGCGCGTCCAATAATGCTGATAATAATGACGATCCGAGTGGAAACCATAGTATCTACAGTGTAGCACGCCCAAAAAATTTGTCAAAAAGAAAGCAGCCACCTCGCTGGATGGCTGCCACCTCCTTGCATGAACCCCGCGCGCTCATCGCGGAAAGTAGATGATCGCTTGCGTGAGCAGCTTCTTCTCCGGCCGGACGCGGAATTGGTCATCAATGTAGTTCACCTTGGCTGTAATCCCCTTGAACGGGTTGAGGACGCACCCGAGGACCATGCGCTCCCCGTACCGCAACCGCTCAAAGCGCGCCACGCCGCGCGTGCGCCCGCCCACGAGCGGCGTGTGCCGGATCACATCGCGCTCCGCAAGCGCGTACCACTG
>CAZSGI010000030.1:6558-8782 GCA_964606465.1 uncultured Gammaproteobacteria bacterium
TCAACCATGAAAGAAATCCACACCGAAATCTGCTCAAACTGCCACCCGTTCTACACGGGCAAGCAGAATTTGATTGACACCGCAGGGCGCGTGGAACGCTTCAAGGCCATGGTCAAGAAGACTGCTGATATCAAGGTCCGCGGCAAAAAAAAGAAGGACGATGCAAAGAAAGACGCTTCCCGGCTCGGCAACCGCGAAAAGCTGGAAAAAATCAAAGCAGCCTTGGACGCCACGTAACTATTCCGACACCACCCCCTCCGCCTCGTCGGCGGACAGGCAACCCCTTCCTCAATAATAGAGGAGGGGGAATTAGAGTATGATTGAGCAAATCAGACAACTGCAAGCGCGCCTAAAAGAACTGGAGCACAAGCTCCAGTCTGCTGACGTGGCTTCTGATTCGCGAAAATTGAAATCCCTATCCCAGGAGTACACCGGCCTCAAGGAAAAAGTTGCGCTCGGCGGGCGGTACGAACGGGTGATGCATTCGCTTGAAGAGGCGCGCCAAACCAAAAAGGAATCGCAAGACGCAGACTTACTCAAGCTCGCAGACGAAGAAATCGCGGCTCTGACCAG
Source organism: uncultured Gammaproteobacteria bacterium (assembly GCA_964606465.1). Taxonomy (GTDB): domain Bacteria; phylum Patescibacteriota; class Patescibacteriia; order UBA2169; family UBA2169; genus CG10-46-32. The sequence goes on from CAZSGI010000030.1 coordinate 7,132, forward strand.
CCAGCGCGACGAGCTCGAGCGCGCGCTCCAGGCCGCTTGTTTGCCCCAGGACCCGAACGACGAAAAAAATATCATCTGCGAAATCCGGGCAGCGGCAGGCGGCGACGAGTCCGCGTTGTTTGCCGCGGAACTGTTCCGCATGTACGCGCGCTTTGCCGAAGAGTGTGGCTGGAAGACGAGCGTCATCTCGGAAAGCAGAATCGGGATCGGGGGGTTTAAGGAAGTGATTTTTGAAATCAAGGGCCAGGGCGCGTACTCCAAGCTGAAATTTGAGAGCGGCGTGCACCGCGTGCAGCGCGTTCCGGAAACCGAAAAGAGCGGGCGAGTGCACACCTCAACCGCGACCGTTGCCGTGCTCCCGGAAGCCGAGGAAATTGACCTCGCGCTTGACCCAAAGGATTTGAAGATTGAAACATCAACCAGCCGCGGCCACGGCGGGCAGAGCGTGAACACCACGTACTCGGCCATCCGGATGACGCACCTGCCGACCGGCATCACGGTTTCGTGCCAGGACGAAAAGTCCCAGCAGCAGAACCGCGAGAGAGCCTTAATGGTCATGGCTACGCGCGTGGCAGCCCACTACGAGGCCGAGCGCGCGAAACGGGAGCGGGATACGCGCCAAGGTCAGATCGGAAGCGGGGACCGCAGCGAAAAGATACGCACCTACAACGTTCCGCAGGATCGCGTCACGGACCACCGCCTGAAACAGAACTGGCACGGCATTGCCGCGATTTTGGACGGCAAGCTGGACGGGATCATAGAGGCCCTGCGGCAGGAGGATGTAAGGCAAAAGCTGGCAGCATGATGGCGAGCGGCGCATTGACGGGTGCGCGTGAGAAACTCAAGCACCTGGAGACCCCTGATTTGGACAACGAGGTGCTTTTGTCGCACGTGTTGAAAAAACCGCGCGAGCACGTGCTTATGCATCCCGAAGAAACGCTGGATGAGGAGCACGCCCGGGCGTTTGACGCGCTCATCGCGCGCCGCGCCGAACACGAGCCAATCGCCTATTTGACGCGCCATAAAGAATTCTATGGCCGCGATTTTTACGTTGACGAACGCGTGCACATTCCCCGGAGCGCAACCGAGGATTTGGTTGACGCGGTCAAGCGCGAGCTACCGGGACAGTTTGACGGCACGCTGGCTGATATTGGAACCGGCTCGGGCTGCATTGCCGTGACGCTTGCTTTGGAATTTCCAAACGCGAGCATCATCGCGACTGACATTTCAAAAGATGCGCTTGATGTTGCAAAACGAAACGCGCACGGCCACAACGTTGCATCACGCATTGCGTTCCGTCAAGGCTCTCTCGGCGAACCGATGACAAAGCGCGTTGACGTGATCGCGGCAAACCTCCCGTACGGGTGGAAGGATGGGTGGACAGATGACCGCGAGGTTTTCTTTCAGCCGGAAATTTCGTACCTGTCCTCTCCCGACGGGCTTGGCGCAATCAGTGAACTCATCAAGCAGCTCCCCGGTCTTTTGAACAAAAACGGCCGCGCCTACCTGGAGTTTGACCCGCGCCAGGGGGCGGCAATCAAAAAACTCGCCCGCGAAAAACACTCCGCCGCGGTCATCATCAAGGATGCATCCGGTTTTGACCGCATCCTGGCCTTGACAAAATAGGAAAACAGGAGCTTACTGTAAGTGA
>CAZSGI010000031.1:0-8357 GCA_964606465.1 uncultured Gammaproteobacteria bacterium
AGGATGACAAGCGCTACTCTTTCGTAAAAGGCGATGTGTGTGATTCGCAGATGTTCGTCAAAGCCGCACAGGGCGTTGATGCCATCATCCACTTTGCGGCGGAGTCGCATGTTGACCGCTCCATCCACTCAAGCCATGAGTTCATCCGCACCAACGTGTTTGGCACGCAGGTGGTGATAGATGCAGTGCGCGAGCTCAACACCACCCCCAACCCCCTCCTTAATAAAGGAGGGGGAGTTCGGATGATCCTCGTCAGCACGGACGAGGTGTACGGCGACGTGGAGGCGCCGCACAAATCCAAAGACGGGGACCCGTTCAAACCATCCTCGCCCTATTCCGCGTCCAAGGCGGCCGCGGAATCGCTCGCCATCGCCGCAATCAGGACGCACGGGGCGCCTATCATGATTACTCGGTCAACGAATAATTACGGTCCGTACCAATTTCCGGAGAAGATTTTGCCGCTCTTCATCACCAATTTGCTGGAAGGCAAAAAGGTTCCGCTCTACGACGGGGGCACGCAGATTCGGGACTGGTTGCATGTGGAAGACAACTGTCGCGCGATTGACCTCGTGCTCCGTCATGGAGAGCTCGGGGAAGCGTACGACATTGCCGCGGAAAACGAGACTGAAGTTACGAACCGTGAAATCACGGAAATGGTTTTGGAGCTGCTCGGTCAGAACAAAGACATGATAGAGCCGGTAAGCGGCTTGCGTCCGGGCCATGACCAGCGCTATGCGGTTGACTCGTCAAAAATCAGGGCCTTGGGCTGGAAGAGAGCAGTTTCGTTGAAAGAAGGCTTAGAGCGCACGGTCACGTGGTATCAAGATCATGAAGACTGGTGGCGGAGAGTGAAGAGCGGAGAGTACCAAGAGTACTACAAGAAGCAGTACCGCGTATGAAGACGCTCATCATCGGTGCAAAAGGGATGCTGGGCCAGGAGCTTGCTACGGTGTTTGCGGATTGGGAGCCCGTGCTGTGGGATATTGATGAGATTGACATTACGGACCGGAATCAAGTCAATGTCCAGGTCAGTGCGCTTGCGCCTGAACTGATTATCAACGCGGCCGCGTACACGAACGTGGACGCGTGCGAGGAGAACGAGGAGCTTGCAACGCGCGTCAACGGCGTGGCAGTCGGGTATCTCGCGGACGTTGCGTCAAGATTGAACGCGACCTTGGTGCACTACTCAACTGATTACGTGTTTGATGGTTCTAAACAAGAGGGATACAGCGAAGAGGATATGCCGAATCCCATTAACGCGTACGGCAGGTCAAAACTGGCCGGAGAGCGGGAGTTATTGTCGCTTATCAAAGAACCCCCCCTTAATCCCCCCCTTACCAAGGGGGGGAAAGAAGGAAATCTCCCCCTTGGTAAGGGGGGGATTATATATATCATCCGCACGGCGTGGCTGTACGGGCATGGGGGAAAGAATTTTGTGGAAACCATGCTTTCGTTAGCCGAAAAAGGAGAACCCATCAAGGTTGTGGATGACCAAATCGGCTCGCCCACGCATGCGCCGGATTTGGCGCAGGCAACCTTTGATCTCGTCAATAGCGGCGAAGAGCCGGGCATCTACCACCGCACCAACAGCGGGGTAACGAGCTGGTACGGATTTGCCAAAGCGATTTTTGAGGTGTATGGTAAGGACGTTGATTTAGCGCCGTGCAAAACTTCCGAGTATCCGCGCCCGGCAAAGCGGCCCAGCTACTCAGTCTTGCGGTCAACAAAGCTGCTGCCGCTGCGAGCGTGGCAGGGGGCGTTGGGAGAGTACGCGCTAGATTCCCGCTTTCGCGGGAATGACAATAGAATTCTATGAAAGGCATCATCCTTGCAGGCGGCTCGGGAACGCGGCTTAGCCCGCTCACCAAGGTTACGTCCAAGCAGCTCCTGCCCATCTACCACAAGCCCATGATCTACTACCCGCTTGAGACACTCATGCGGGGCGGAATCAGGGAAATCCTCATCATCACGGCTCCGGATAGGGCCGGAGATTTTTTACGTTTGCTTGGTAGCGGAAAAGAGCTCGGCGCAAAGTTCACGTACGAGATCCAGGACAAGCCCGAGGGAATCGCGCAGGCGTTCATCATCGGCGAGAATTTTATCGGGGACGATTCGGTTGCCTTGATCCTCGGGGACAACATTTTTGAGGATGACTTCTCTCAAGCGATCAAGTCATTCAAAACCGGCGGACACGTGTTTGCCAAACAGGTGCCAGACCCGGAGCGGTTCGGGGTCGTCAAATTTGATGGAACCGGCAAAGCAGAACAAATCGTGGAAAAGCCCAAAGAGCATGTGTCTGATTACGCTGTTACGGGTCTCTACCTCTACGATAACCGCGTGGTGGGAATCGCAAAAAATCTCAAGCCTTCATCCCGCGGAGAGCTTGAGATTACGGACGTGAACAACGCCTACCTCCAGCGCGGCGAGCTCACGGTGAGCGCCGTTGCCGGAGCGTGGCTTGACGCGGGCACGTTTGATTCGCTCTTGGCCGCGAACCTCTTAATCGCCAAACGGGAAGGCTCTCGCATCCTCTCGTGAGAGCGGGAGCTCCAGCAGGGTTTTGTCTTGGTTGATGAACGTCAGGGAGTTGCGGCGGCGTACGTAGCGCAGGCCGCTGATTTCATCTACCCCGCTTCTCAGGCTGGTTGAGCGGGGGTCGCTCGAGGACGTAAGCTCGCTTGAGCGGAGCTCGCCACGAACCGCGTAGAACGCGTGAGAAGCGAGCGCATCCACGGCGAGCTCGCGCACCGGCGTTGAGTAGCGCGTGACAAGCGCGCTCGTTTCTTTTCGTTCCGGGAGCACGGGAATGGGAGCGGTAAAGAGGCGCGTGTAGATGCCGAACCCGTCCGAGTACACGAGCATGCTCCCGTCGCGCGCCCAGCGCGCCTCGGCGACGTTTCCGATGGTAGTCACCGCCCTGCCCGAAAGCGGGGGCAGCGCGGTCGGGTTGATGACGGAGAGCGTGTTCGTGCGCGGGTTTCGCACCGCGATGTACGGCGAGCTCGCCGGAAGCAGTTCGTCGTCCTCACGTACCGGAACGTCGGGGAGCAGGTGCACCGTGGTTTGGTCGGCCGGGTTGATCCACGAGAGCGAGGGGTCGCCGGACGCGTTGCTCTCAATCATCACAATCCGCTGGGGTAGAACCAGGTAGCTTTTCACCGGCCCTTCATAGACCACGCGCTCGGTGCGCAGGAGGTAGTTGACGCGCAGCAGGCTCCCGGTTTGGGTGAGGCCGTAGAGCGCGGTTTGGGTGACCGGATCCCACTGGAGGTTGTGCAGGGGGGAAGCGGCAACGTCCGCGATGGGTACGATCCGTTCCAGGGACCGCGTGTCAAGGAGAATGAACTCCTCGCGGCCGGAGCGGCTTGAGCGGCTGAAGAAAAACGCGTCGCTCGAGGGCGACCAGGAGAGCGCAACGCGTGACGGGTTTGAGACGTTCGCGATGAGGGTGTCTTTTTGGTTGAGTCGGTTAAAGAGGCGCAGCGTTCCATCGGGGGTGGTGTAGGCGAGCAAGTCGTACGAGCGGTTCCACCAGTACTGCGCGACCTTTCCTTGGACCACGGCCTCGGGCGAGGCTTTGGCGAACAAGGTGACGGCTTCTTCGAACGCGGTGATGCGGGGCTGGATTTCTACCTCTTTTTCCCACGGGTGGTACCCCTCTTTTTCTACGAGTAGCTTTATTTTTCCAGGTAGTATAGTATTAATGATTGTTGGGGTCGCGTCGCGGTAGAGCTCTCCGTTGAGGTAGACCGCGGCGCCCGGGGGCTCGGATTTCACCACCAAACTCCCGGTCTCCACCACGCGGCGGTACTCAAAATCGTACCGGAATCCGGCGGTGTACAGCACCAGCGGCGGAGCCGCGAAAAAGAAGAGGGCCATGAATGAGATGTAGAGCACTCGCCTTGTTTTCAACGTCATATGTCCACTTTCGTCATCAACGGGGGGAGGACGCTCTCCGGACCGTGGCGCGTCCAGGGAATGAAGAACGCGGCCACGCCTTGCTTAGCCGCAACCTTGCTCTCCCGCGAGCCCTCCACTATCCGCAATATACCCGATATCCGCGATATTAGCCACATGCTCTCCATCCTTTCGGACCTGGGGGCAACGGTAGCGCGGAGGGATGCGCACACCGTGGTGGTGCACGCGCCCGAAATCAAAAAGCACGAGATGGATTACCTGCTCACCAAGCGCATGCGCTCCTCGGTGCTGCTGTGGGGGCCGTTGCTCGCGGTGAAGCGATCGGTGCGCAGTCCGGCGCCCGGAGGCTGCAACATCGGCAACCGGCCCCTGGACGCGCACCTCGGCGCGTTTGCGGGGCTCGGCGCGCTCGCGAGCCTCGGAGAAGACGGATACTATACCATTATCGGCGATTCGTTGCAAGCCTCCACCATCACCCTCCTCGAGCGCTCGGTGACTGCCACCGAGAACGCGCTCATGCTCGCGGCCACGCTGCCGGGGTCCACCGTCATCCGGAATGCGGCGAGCGAGCCGCACGTGATGTGTTTGTGCGACATGCTCTCGCGGATGGGCGCCGCCATCACCGGAGCCATGACCGATGAGATTACGGTCAAGGGCTCGCAGAACCTCATGGGCGTTGATTTTGAGATCATCCCGGACCAGCTCGAGATCGGAACCATTGCCGTGCTCGCCGCGCTCTGCGGGGGAACCGTTTCCATCAGCCCCGTGGTTCCATCGGACGTGTCAGTCATTAGGGAAAAGCTGGAACAGGCAGGCGTTTCGGTTGACGAATCCGGGGACCGGTGGATTGTGGAGGGCTCGCGGGAGCGCCTCAAATCGTTTGAGGTTGAAACCGCGCCGCACCCCGGGTTCCCGACCGATTTACAGGCTCCGTTCGGCGTGCTCGCAACCCAGGCGCATGGCGAGAGCCGCATCCATGATCCCATGTACGAAAACCGGCTCGGGTACCTCGAGAAGCTCGTAGAGATGGGCGCCAGAGCGGACATCAAAGACAGCCACACCGCGCTCATCACGGGCCCGACCGAGCTCTCCGGGTGCGCGGTTGACAGCCTTGATCTGCGCGCGGGCGCAACCCTCATCATTGCGGGTTTGGCCGCATCCGGGCAAACTATCGTCAAGGGCGCTGAAATCATTGATAGGGGGTACGAGGCCATTGACGAGCGCCTGCGGTCATTAGGTGCGGACATCACGAGGGTTGAGTGAGGTGGTTCTGGTGTGGTAAGATGACTCTGGTATGCTTTTTTTGAAAAAATACAAAATCATTTTCGCGAGCGTTGCGGTCGTTGCCGTCGTGTTCACGGCCGGTTTTTACATTGGGAAGGGCGAGCGCGAGGTGCTGGTGGTCAACGAGAACGGGGAGCCGATTGAGTCCGGAACCGTTCTCATCCGTCCGGATGAGGTGAAGACCTATCTTTCGCGCGACGTTGATTTTGACATTTTCACGAGCGTGTGGGGCCTGCTCAAGAAGCAGTACGTGGACCAGCCGGTTTCCGAAACCAAGCTATTCTACGGAGCGCTCGAGGGGTTGGTTGCCGCCTTGGGTGACCCGTACTCCGTGTTTCTGGAGCCGCAGATTTCGCAGGAGTTCACCGAGTCCTTGAACGGCCGGTTTGAGGGCATTGGAGCGGAAATCGCGATCAAGAGCGACCGTTTGACCGTGGTGGCCCCCTTGGACGGCTCTCCGGCAGAGGCGGCAGGCCTCAAGGCGCGGGACGAGATTACCGCGATTGACGGCAAGGGGACGGAGGGGGTGGGTTTGAACGACGCCGTGAGCCGCATCCGCGGACCCAAAGGCACCACAGTGGTGCTCACTGTGTTGCGCAAGGACGTTGAGCAACCGTTTGACGTGCCCATCGTCCGCGACACCATCAAGGTGAAGAGCGTCTCGTGGGAGATGAAAGAAGGCGGGGTCGCCTACATCTACCTGCGCAACTTCAATACGGACACGGCGCGCGCGTTCGCCGCGATCCAGCGCGAGGTGGTGAGCCAGAACCCCGCGGGAATCATCTTTGATTTGCGCAACAACCCGGGCGGGTTCCTGCAGACGGCGGTTGAGGTTGCGTCGGCCTGGGTTCGGGAGGGTACGGCCGTGGTGGTTGAGCGCTCGGTGGCCGCGTCCACCACGTACCCGGCAGCCGGGAACTCCCTGTTTTCGGGCATCCCGACCGTGGTGCTGGTGAACGGCGGCAGCGCCAGCGCTTCGGAAATCGTGGCCGGCGCGCTACAGGATTACGCGCTTGCGTACGTGGTTGGCGAGCAAACGTTCGGCAAGGGGTCGGTGCAGATACTTGAGGATCTGCCGGACGGCTCCAGCGTCAAGTTCACGGTTGCCAAGTGGTTCACCCCGAAGAACCGTTCCATCAACGAAGAGGGCATTACGCCGGACGAGGTGGTTGAGCTCTCGGAAGAGGATTTCAGCGAAGATAGGGATCCGCAGATGGATCGGGCGTTGGAATATTTGCGGGAATAAAGGTGTTCGGGACGGTATTTTATGAAAGTCATACTTATCAAACGAGTAGACAATCTTGGGTTGGCAGGGGATATCGTGGAAGTCGCGCCCGGGTACGGCAGGAACTTTCTCATCCGGCAGGGTTTGGCGCGCGAGGCGACGCTTGACGCAATCCAGCGCTCGCAGGCGGTCCGTCTTAACAAGGCTCGCAAGCGGGAGCAGGCGGAGGGAGAGAGGAGCAAGGTCAAAGCCGCCCTTTTGGGCCAAACCATTCTAGTCCGCGCTTCCGCGAACGAGGAGGGCCACCTGTTCGGGGGAGTGGGGCCAAAGGAAATCGCCGAATCAATCGCCAAACGCAAAAAGTTGAACATAGACCCCAAGGCCGTCAAACTCACCCACCACCTCAAGGCTTTGGGGAAGCACGAGGTTGTGCTAGACTTAGGAGGTGGGGATCAGCTACCCCTAACTGTGGATATCGCGCGCAATGAGTAACACCAGGTACATATTCGTCGTCGGAGGGGTGATGAGCTCCGTGGGCAAGGGCATCGCGAGCGCATCCATCGGAAAAATCCTGCAGTCCCGCGGTTTTTCGGTCTCCATCGTCAAGTGCGACATGTACGTGAACATTGACGCCGGCACCATGCGCCCCACCGAGCACGGTGAAGTTTTTGTGGGCGACGACGGCATTGAGGCGGACCAGGACCTGGGAACCTACGAGCGGTTCGTGGACCAGGTGTCCATGCGCAACCACTACGTCACCACGGGCCAGGTCTATTTGGAGGTCATCCGGCGCGAGCGCAACTTGGAGTACGGCGGCGAGGACGTGGAGGTGGTGCCGGACATCCCGAACGAAATTTTGCGGCGCATCAACCTGGTCGCCAAAAAAGACAAGAGCGACTTTGTCATCGTTGAAATCGGGGGAACCGTGGGCGAGTACCAGAACGTGCTCTTCCTTGAAGCCGCGCGCATGCTCAAGCTGAAACACCCCCACCACGTGCTCTACGTGCTGGTTTCGTATTTGCCCATTCCGCCCATGGTGGGGGAGATGAAGTCAAAGCCGACCCAGTACGCGGCGCGCACCTTAAACAGCGCCGGCATCCAGGCTGACTTCATCATCTGCCGCAGCGAGCGGCCGCTGGATAGGAAGCGGCGCGAGAAGATCGCCACGTTCTGCAACGTGGTTGCCGAGAATGCCATCAGCGCGCCGGACGTGGAGAGCGTGTACGACGTGCCGGTCAATTTCGCCAAGGAGCGGCTGGATGAGAAAATCCTCAAGGCGTTCGGCTTAAAATCCCGGCGCAGGAACATGAATGAGTGGCGCGCGTTGGCTCGCAAAATCAAGCGCTTGAAGCGCGAAGTCAAGATTGCGGTGGTGGGCAAGTACTTCGGCACCGGCGACTTTGAGCTCGCTGATTCCTACATCTCGGTGATAGAAGCCGCAAAGCACGCGGCGTGGAGCCAAAACGCGAAGCCGGTGTTTGCCTGGGTTGATTCAGAGGACTACGAGCGCGACCCCAAAGGGGTCAGAGAGCTCTCGCGGTTTGACGGGGTCATCGTGCCTGGGGGTTTTGGCACGCGCGGCATTGAGGGCATCATCTCGGCAATCAAGTACGTGCGCGACCACAACATTCCGTACCTTGGGTTGTGCTACGGCATGCAGCTTGCCACCATTGAGTTTTCGCGCCACGTCGCCAAGATACGGGGCGCGACCACAACAGAGCAGGATCCCGCGGCCAAGCACGCGGTGATCCACATCATGCCTGACCAGGAGAAAAAGCTTTTGGCGCGCGACTACGGGGCAACCATGCGCCTCGGGAGTTGGCCATGCAAGCTCAAGAAGGGCTCGCGCGTCCAGAAAGCGTACGGGAAAAGTAGGATTGACGAGCGCCATAGGCACCGCTATGAGTTCAACAACGCGTACCGCAAGCGG
>CAZSGI010000032.1:0-8226 GCA_964606465.1 uncultured Gammaproteobacteria bacterium
CGCGTGCCCGGACTGCGGCAAGAGGGTCAAAGCTGTCAAATCCATTGAAGTCGGGAACATCTTTGATCTTGGTGCCAAGTTTTCCAAAGATTTCGGATTGAAGTTCACGGACGAGGACGGGAAATCAAAAGAAGTCGTCATCGGCTGCTACGGCATCGGCATCTCTCGGTTGATGGGCGCCATTGTTGAGGTGCGCCACGACGAGGCTGGCATTATCTGGCCCGAGGAGGTCGCGCCGTATGCGTACCACCTTGTCAGTTTGGGGGATGATGACGGCGCGTACCGGCAATCAGAAAAACTTTACAAGCAGCTCGTCAAAGCAGGAAAAGAAGTGCTCTGGGACGATAGGCGCGAAGCGTCAAATGCGGAAAAGCTCGCTGACGCGGATTTGATCGGCATCCCGACCCGTTTGGTCATCAGCCCCAAGACCAAAGGTAAGGTTGAGGTCAAAAAGCGCGGCGGGAAAAAGACAGAATTAGTAAATAGCACTGTCATCGCGAGCGAGTGATAGCGAGCGTGGCGATCCCGTGCCACTTTGACGGGATTGCTTCGTCGGCGAGTACGCCTCCTCGCAATGACAATCCTATGCTGGACATCCAATTCATCCGGGAGCACCCGGACAAAGTCAAGGAGAACAACAAGATTCGCGGCTCGCGCGTTCGGGTTGACGAGATTTTGGAATTGGACGCAAAGCGGCGGGCGCTCATCACTGAAATTGACGAGAAGCGCGCCGAGCTGAAGTCAAAATCAAAGTCAAAACCGTCTCCGGATGAGATCAAGAAGTTAAAGGCGCTCGGCGACTCCGTAAAAAAATTGGAAGAAAAGCTTGCTCCGGTTGAATCAGCCCTGCATGAACTTTTGATCCAGCTTCCGAACATCACGCACGAGTCAGTGCCAGTCGGAAAGGATGCGGCCGAAAACCGCGAAGTCAAAACATGGGGCAAAAAGCCGAAGTTTCATTTTGATATCAAGGACCACGCCGAGCTCGGCGCAGCTTTGGATTTGATTGACACGGAGCGGGGCGCAAAAGTGTCCGGCTCCAGGTTCTGGTATTTGAAAAACGATCTGGTGATGCTGGAGTTCGCGATTATCCAGTACGCGGCGAATTTTATGCGGGAGCGGGGGTTTACCCCAATACTTCCGCCCATGCTCGTGCGCGAGCACGCCATGTTCGGAAGTGGCTTTTTTCCGGCAGAAAAAAATGAAATCTACAAGGTCAACGCGGACGAAGATGATCTGTACCTCATCGGCACGGCCGAGGTTCCGCTCGCGTCCTACCACGCGGATGAGGTCATTGACGTTTCTTCGGGTCCGCTCAAGTACTTTGGGTTTTCATCCTGCTTCAGGCGCGAAGCCGGGGCGTACGGCACAGACACCGCGGGCATCATCCGGGGCCACCAGTTTGATAAGGTGGAGATGTTCGTGTTCTGCTCGGAAGAGGACTCCTGGGACATGCACGAGCGCATGCTCGCCGCGGGCGAGGAGTTCTGGCAGTCCTTAAAAATTCCGTACCGCGTGCTCAACATGTGCTCCGGAGACATTGGCGCGCCGAACGCCAAGAAGTACGATATAGAGGGCTGGTTCCCGGGCCAGAACCGGTACCGCGAACTGGCGTCGTGCAGCAATGACACGGACTTCCAGGCTCGCCGCTTGAACATCAAGTACAAAGATGGGGGCGAGTCAAAGTTTGTCCATACGCTCAACAACACCGTGGCTGCTTTGGGCCGCACCATGATTGTCATCATGGAAAACTACCAGCAGAAAGACGGCTCCATTGAAATCCCGAAGGTATTGCGGGGCTACCTGGGAGGGCAGAAGAAGATTGAGGCTAAAGCGTCTTGACTGCCGCCATGCGAGTTGTGGTATACTAACATCACTATGAAGCTAAACGCAAAAGCGTTCGCCCTCGCGGGCGGCATCCTGTGGGCGGCAATCGTGCTCATCGGAACCGTCGTGGCCACGGCAACGGCCTACGGGAGCGCGTTCATGGAGCTCTTCGTGGGCGCGTACCCGTGGTACACGGTCACGTACCCGGGCGCCGTGATCGGCGCGATCCTCGGGTTCGTGGACGGGTACGTCGGCTGCTGGGTGTTCGCGTGGCTCTACAACAAGCTCGCGAAATAACAGAAACAGAACATTCAATGCGAAGGAAGTGTACTCCCATTTTTTGGGTTGGGTAATTTTGTATACTTTTGATGCGCATCTATGGCTGTCCCCCCCTCTACCTAGTTAGGCTGGGCCATTTTTGACTTTTTACCATCTTTCTTGTACAGTAGTATATTAAGTTGTTCATATACAACGGGTTCATTGATAATTCGCCCATACGAAAGGGCAGGAAGGATTTGATTTCCATGCTTTCTGGAAGCAGGGGCGTCTCCTATTTCTGCAAGCAGTGCCAGGTGACCACTGCCGGCATTGCGCTGGCGGATACGCCGGGCCGGCGTTGGTGCCCGATATGCCGGTCCCCGCTTTTGAAGTGCGGCCATTGCCGCCGGAACACGTCCGGCACAATCACGCCGGAAGGGATCCGGTGCGGCAGATGCCGCCAGATGAACACACAACCGTCGGAAACGACAGGAGCTTGAAGCGATGAAAGAAGTCGTGCTTTCCGGAATCCGCGCCACGGGCAATTTGCACATCGGCAATTTGCTGGGTGCGATTCGGCACTTTGTGGAGTTCCAAGAGAGTGGCGACCACCGGTGCTTCTACTTCGTGGCTGACCAGCACACCCTCACCACGCCCTATGATCCCGAGGAGTTGCGCACCAACCTCGTGGAGATGGTGAAGGATTGGCTGGCCATGGGGCTTGACCCCGAACGCTCGCTCATCTACGTGCAGTCCAGCGTGCCGGAGATCAGCGAACTCGCGCTCTACCTCGGCATGGTGACGCCATTGAGTGTCTTACAGAACATCCCGACATTCAAGGATCTTGTGCGCAAGCATCCGGACCAGGTGAGCCATGGGATGCTCACGTATCCCGTGCTCATGGCTGCGGACATCCTCGGGCCCAAGGCAACGCTGGTGCCGGTGGGAAGCGACCAGGTGCCGAACGTGGAGCTCGCGCGCGAGATCGCCAGGTGGTTCAACAACCGCTTTGGGGAGACCTTTGTCGTCCCCCGGATGATGCGGGAGATGGTGAAGGTGGTTGGCTTGGACGGGGAGAAGATGGGGAAGTCGGAGAAGGACAACGCCATCCCCATGAACGCACCCATCCCCGAGATTCGGCAGCGCTACCTCACCAGCGGAGTCACGGACAAGGAACGTACGACCATGGACAAACCTGGCGATCCCTACAACCGCTGCAAGTCCGTGTATTCGGTGCACGAGATCGTCACGCCAGGCGAAACTGACACGCGCGAGATTGCCAACGCGTGCAGGGCCGCGCAGATCGGATGCGTAGAGTGCAAGCACCGGCTTGTGGACAGCCTGGCGGTGATACTTGAGCCGTACCAGGCGCGCCGCGCCGAGCTCGCGGGCAAGGACGGCTACGTCCGCGAGGTTCTCCACGAAGGCGGCAAGCGTGCACGCGCCATCATCGCGGAGACCGTGGCCGAGGTGCGTGACAAGATGGGGATCGTGTTGTACTAGGCAGTTCACCGGTGGGCGGCCTTTCCAAAAGGAAGCCGCCCACCCAAACCACAAAGGAGCAATCAATGCTCGGAGTGCTTTCTGGTCGCCCGAACGAGGATTGGACGATCGCGACTGACGATTTACCTACGTTGCCTGTGCTTGGCGAGCGCCTCAAGAGCGTTGACCAGCTGTTCTTGGAGGTGTTCGCTCAACGACTGCGGCTCGCGCAGCTCATTGAGGAGCGCAAGCGCAGGGATGCCCAAGTGGTCAAAGACTCCAAAGAGCAGGAAGAGAGCGGAAGGATATATCATAAGAAAAGAGAAACCGACCGGATTGCGCAGGCGCGTGAGTGGGCGGCCGGGCTCGGTGTGAACCCGGACTTTGCGCACGCACTCCAGTACTTCGCCATCGGCGAGGCGTGCAAGGTGCAGATGATTCAGCGCCAAGACAGGACGTTGCAGGCGCCTGAATTCGGGGGCGAGGACGAGGCATACACGTGGCGCAAGCAGCAGCTGCTTGCGCTGACCGCTTGCTGTGCAGACGGTTACGATCAGCAGTACGATTCCGCGTTCTCCGCGACCAAGGCGTACCTCGCGTTTGAAGCGCGTGTCCTCGGTGACGTGGCAGCCGGGCTTGATGCCACCGAACTCGCGCTGGACCTGGGGTGTGCAACCGGGCGTCAGGCGCTTGCGCTTGCCAACAGGTTCAGCCGCGTGCAGGGCTACGATATCAGCCCGGACATGGTGCGCGTGGCGCGCGAGAAGCATGCTGCCAGCAACGGTACGAACGTACGGTTTGAGGTGGCTGACCTGGAGGGCGGCATTCCGCTCGGCGACGGGTGCGCAGACTTCGTGGTCATGGGAATGGGTGTTGCGAGCGACATTCGTGACATCAAGGGCGTGTTGCGCGAGGTGCGCCGGGTGCTCAAGTCCGGCGGCAAGGCGCTCCTGTCGTTCTACAACCGCAACGCGATCGTCTACGATTGGAACTTCATTCCCTGGCCGTTGCCGCTGGCCGCGTTCGTGAATCTGGACAAGCACTGCCTGGATGTTCGCTGGTCAGAGAACGGCCGTGAGGCTCGCACCTTTTCCATCTACGCGCGGCCGTACTCGCCGGACGATGTAGAAGCGCTCCTGCCAGGGGGCATGGTCATCACGCGCCAGACCACCTTTCCGACGCTCGCGTCGGTCCTGCCGGATGTGCTGTTCGTTGATCCCGCGGTCTGCGAGAGCGTGCTCGCGCTTGATGAGCATCTGGCGGACGCGGATCGCGGCGCGTACGCGCTCGTGACCGTGCGCAAGACATGAAGTACTGCCCTTGGAGGGGATTCTCGTGGCGGCTCTTTCCACACCCAGTGGATCGAGCCGTCTTTTTTTTTGACTTATACATAGGTTGGGTGTAGGCTTAAGCGATATTTGCCCTTTGATATACGACCTTAACAGCCCTGGCATCCCTGGGGAGAGGAGGTGAGTCCGTGTCTGGTTATCCGCGTTTTTCGCTGCGGTGGTGGCGGTACGTATTGATGTGCGCCATCGGCACGCTGGCTGCCACGAGCGCGTACCCGGTGTACCACAACAAGCTCGCCCATATTCCGCTACCAGTGAGCTTTTTCTGGTTCTCGTGCTTTGCCGCGCTGGCATCCTTTGTCGTTCCCGGGACGATCTTCGGCGGCCGAGGAAAGCCACTCATTGAGCGCATCGCCCTGGGCGAATGGCGCCGTTCAATCTCACTCGGCAGCGGGTACGTTGTCGGAGCTGGCCTCGCCTACTCGCTGTACTTTCTGTTCCTGCTGAAATCGTTGCAGTACGAGCAGCCCGGGGTGGTGGTAACCGTGCTCGT
Organism: uncultured Gammaproteobacteria bacterium; assembly: GCA_964606465.1. Classification (GTDB taxonomy): domain Bacteria; phylum Patescibacteriota; class Patescibacteriia; order UBA2169; family UBA2169; genus CG10-46-32. The sequence goes on from CAZSGI010000032.1 coordinate 5,410, forward strand.
GCTTCAGCAGCTCGGGCCGGTTATCTTCTCTATCGCTGGGTTCTACTGGCTCGGCCACCGGTGCGCGCGATGGGGGGCCTACGGAGTGGGGAGCGTCCTGGTGGGGCTCGGGGTTGTGCTTTACAAGAACGCTCTCTCGGACCTCTTGGGTGGCCGCTTGTTTGATCCGGTGTTCTGGTTGGTTGTCCTACTCACGGTATGCGACGCGGGGATGACCGTCCTCCGGGCCAAGCATAAGCAGCGGCATGACATTGATGCCCTCCATACCGTGCGCAGCATCAATCTCATCGCCGTGCTGTTCGGACTTGCGTGGATGGCGGCTGAGCGTTCATTCGCGCTTCCAAACGTCGTAGAATTCGGCGCCCTGGCTTTCATCGGTTTCGTTCCGTCTGCGCTTGCCTCTATTCTCGTTAACCGGTCAATTGACGTCATCGGCGTTCCCATGATGAGCAGCATCCGAAGCCTCCGCCCTTTTTTCATACTTGCATTCGGGTTTGTTCCGAGCGCATGGTTCTCGGTGGAGGCGACCCACCTCGGGGTAACGCACTATACCGGCATGGCGTTGGCGGCGTTCGGGCTTCTCGTGATCATGTGGGTTGCGAAACCAGAAGAAGTTGTGTGATGCCACAGGCAATCACCGGAGGGACGTTCACGGCGGCTCTTTCCACACCCAGTGGATTGAGCCGTCTTTTTTTGCCAAAAAAAGACCCCGCTGCACAGACTGCATGCAGCGGGGGCGTGAGTTGGGGCGGTAATGGTTTTTCTAGTTTTGGCTGGCTTTCTTTTGAGCCAAAATGGCTTCTAGGCGGTTGTGGGCACTATCTGATTCTGGCTGGACGCGCAGCGCTTCTTGAGTTTCTTTTTCCGCCATGTCGAGTTGCCCAAGCTGATGATACACGAAACCCAAGATATAGTGAGCTTCGTAATCATCAGGGTTCAACCGCACTACTTGTTGCAAGAGCGGGATGGCATCTGTTGCCCGTCCTGTTCTGATGTAACAGGTGGCAAGGTTGACACGCGTTACCTGGCCTCCGGGTAGGATTCCTTTCTCTAGGTGCGGTATGGCTTCCTGATGACGGCCCAGTCCAAGGGATATTTTTCCCAGTTCTTGCCTTGCTAACACGTTGTTGGGTTCTAGATGGACTACTATCTGGTACAAGGTAGCCGCATCTTGGGAGCGGTCAAGGTGCTCTAGAGACTTTGCCAATCCCATCATGGCACCAATATCGCCTTTATGGTCAGGGAGATAGCGCCCGAAAGCGATCATGGCTTCTTGCCAACGGCTAAGGGCAGTATAGATATGCCCAAGGGTGCCACATACTTCCGTTACCCCGGGTGCTATTCTCGTCACTCGCAGAACGACATCGAGTGCATCCGCCAGCAACCCCACTTTCATGTACGCTATTCCAAGTGCATGAATAGCTGCCGTGTCGTTTTCATCTACTTGCAAAGCTCGTGCTAACGGATCTATGGCTTCTTGCCATTTTTCCTCTTGCAAGAGACGTAATCCCTCCTCTCGCAACTGCTTTCCGTTCTCCTGTTCTTCGGTTGGCATGGCTGCAGCTCCCTGGTTTTGTGTGGGTCAGGTATAGAATGGTAAGGTTCTAGGATCGGCTATCGTTGCTCTGCAAGTATACTTACATCAAGAAATACACTCTGTCAACAGTGTGTGCGAAGGTTTACGCCCCCTTTTTTTATAGTACTGGTTGCGGAGTTAAAGAAAGACCCCGCTGCACAGACTGCATGCAGCGGGGTAGGGGGAGGACGCCGTTGGGGGAATCCTCGGGGGAGATGTTGGCGGCCGCACGGGGATTCGAACCCCGATAACTGGTTTTGGAGACCAGGAGCTTACCCTTAACCGATGCGGCCGCTCATTACGTAAAGATCAAGTGAAAGTCCAGTATAGCACGTACCGAGCAATTGTCAAGGCTATTGCAATAGCAGCTGCCTGGTGGTAGTATGGTATATTGATCTTTTAGTTTCAGACGCACGAACAAGAGAGGAGGTGCGGCCGTGGAGTGCCGGGCGGTTCTCGTTGTTTCTTGGCAGGATTTGTATCGGTCCGTGGTTGCCGCGAGCTGCATCAACAACGCACTGCGGTTAAGCGGCGAGTTAGGCCGGATAGTCGCCATTTCGCGGGGTATCCGCGGCGTATGCGGCACTTCGCGCCCGGAGGTCAGCTGCCTTCAGGAGCACGAGCCGGGGCGGTGGATTTCGGAAGCAGCGTTCCGGTACATCGGAACCGATATCCCGCGGCATCGCAGCATGCCGGTTACGGCCGAGGATGTGGAGCGTTCCGCGCTCATCCTGGGTGTGGACCGGTTCTGCTTGTACGATTCCGCATTCTCGCTGTGGCTCCGGTTTCCGGCGCACCGCGCCAAGATGCGGCTCTTTGCAGAGCTCACCGGGACGCGCGAATGCGACGTACCCGAGTGCCTTGAGTCGCGCGACGTGGACGACCACCACGAGGTGTGCGGCTTCCTGCACCGCGTCGCGCACCGGTACATCAGCACGCTCATCTGGTGGGTGGACCACCCGCGCGTACTGCACCCGCCAAGGATCTGACACGGGCGCTTGAGGGCGGTGATATCCCTTGACGCTCGGCGGTTCCTGGTGGTATACTACTGAATAACACAACGTCTCGTGGGAAGTTTTGTTCTATATCCTCGTAACCCATAACAGAAAGGTTAAGGAAGAGCGTATGACCACGCTTTTCGAAGAGGAGCGAAAGCCGCCACCTCGCGTTGGCGAGGGACCGGTCAGCGAGAATGTCCGCAGGCGCCTCGCGGATTGGGATGAGTACATGGCAGATCTGCG
>CAZSGI010000033.1:0-8032 GCA_964606465.1 uncultured Gammaproteobacteria bacterium
CGGTGGTTGAGACGGACAAATACAGTAACGTCAACATGGCGAACACGCCGGCCTGGATAATACCCACCAAAAGCTCCAACAACATGAATGGGGCCGGCACCAGCAACCCGGCCAGGCTGCTCATGACCGAGAGTAAGACCTCGCCCGCGAAAATGTTGCCGAACAAACGAAAGGACAAGGACAGCACTTTGGCCAGCTCGGTCACCACCTCGATGAAACCCACGCCCAGCTCGACCACGGCTGTGAAAATGGCAATGGGGCCGCGGCGCAGGCTCTTGATAACATTACCAATCTGAATAAATTTACCGACATGGGTGAAAACTCCGACCGTGATCAAACCGTACACGTGCGAGAGGATAACGGCCGAGAGAGCCATGGCCGCCGTTAAGTTCAAATCCGTGGTGGCGGGCCGCAAAACAAAGGTGTGGTTCCAGGTCAAACTGCCGGTGCCGGGCAAAAGCGTGAGCCAGTTGGAAAGCAGGATGAAAAAGAACACGCCGCCCACGATCGGTAGAAATTTTAAGGTTTTTTTCCGGTCGCCCGTCACCTGGTCGAAATACCCCAGCATGGTCTCCAGAAAAAATTCCATGGCGTTCTGCAATCCGGCCGGTCGCAGAGACAGGCGCAACCTGATGAAAATGCCCATGAGCAAAAAAATGGCGATGGCGAGCCAGGCGTTGATGATCGTGTTGGTTACCGGCAAACCGGCGATGTGTCCAACAACATCCGGGGCTAACGTGGGGATATGAAATTCCATAAATAATTACTTACGGTCGCCTAACTTCTGATACTCCTGCCCGTACTGCTTGGCTTTGCGGTAAATAATAATACCGGACAACAGGGCCGCCAGGATAAAAGCTAAAACCGTAAATAGCCAACCCCCGTGGTACCGCTCATCAAGCCACCGCCCCGCGAGCGCAAACAGCACTACGGGTACGGCAATAGTGGCGCCAAAATCGCCTATGATGCGGAACGCAAACAGGTAGTAACTCCGGTCGGACGATGGGTGATGCTTCAGCTCGTTCATAACGAAAAAAAGTAGGTTTCTGCCTGCCAAACAATAACCGCATTCCCAAGCATTGGGCTTACTTGAGCGATTTCAGTATACCAAATACGTTCCCCTTTATCAACACAAAAAAGCACCCAATATGCTTACATACAAGGTGCCCTACGCCCTTGTGTCAATGCTCATAGACCCTTGATTTTTTTCCGAAATTACAGTAAGCGGAGCACCCCCACGCTGGTCAGCGTCACCGCGAGGCCAGCAATCAGCACCCCCAAAAAAATGAGCCAGAACGCTCGCCAAAACGGTATGCCAAGCAGGTAGGCTGCGGCTGCTCCGCTCCAGGCCCCGGTCAGGGGCAGCGGAATGGCCACAAAAACCACGAGCGCAATGGCGCCGTACACCTCCCACTTCCCGATAATCTTGCGGCGCGTGCGGTCGAACACCCAGGTGAAAAAACGCGCCCAGAACCTTGAGCGGTCGGAAAGGAATTTAGAAACCAGGTCCAGAAAAAGCAACAAAAAAACGACTGGCACCATGTTTCCGAAAACCGAGAGCGCGAACGCTTCGGCTACCGGAAGATGCAGCGAGCCCAATGCCAGCGGAATAGCCAAACGCAGCTCCCCGATCGGGGTTGCAGCCGCGAGCGCTGTCTGTAGGTACGGATCCATTGTGCACCTTCTCAAACCGCGGCTTCAGAAGCGGAGAGGCTCGCATGGAGCAATTCTCTTGCCGCGTTACCCCTTGCTCATCTCGCCCGCGACAAGGACAACCCCGAACGCCACGAGCACCACGGGCCACACCGGAAAGTCGGCATCCACAAACCCCATCTGCCGCGCGAACAAGAGCAGCCCGAGGATAACCAAAAACACGCCGAACGTGATTTGCGTGGAGTGTGCCATTAGCTTTTTCGCCATAGTTTTGTTTTTCTTTTGTTACCCGCGGGCGACTTTTCCACAGGTAGGTACAGTATAGCACATTTTGCGCGCGCCGGCTACTCGTCAATTTTTTGCGGACCCTCGATGAGCTCCGGGGCAACGGTCTGCTCGGCGCGACCCGTGATGCGCATCACGTCTTTGTCGATTTTTCCCAGCTCCCGGTACGACGTGTTGTACGTGTTGACCGCGGTTCCGAGGTTGTTGCCGAGCTTGCGCATGTGCTCCTCGTAGTTGGCGATGTGCTTGCCCAAAGCTTCCACGCGCGTTCGGATCTCGTGCGCGTCTTTCTCGATCTGTAGGGCGCGCATGCCCTGCAGCACGGTCTGCAGGTACGCCAAGAACGACGTCGGGGACACGATGATGACGTGCTTCCGGCGGAACGCGTACTCAATGAGGTCTTCGGTTGAAATCTTGACGGCCCCGACTTTGTTGATGAGTAAATCGTAGTACACTCCCTCGCTCGGGATGAACATGAACGCGAAATCCATGGTACCCTCGCCCGGGCGGATGTACTTTGAGGTTTCGTCAATCCGGCTCTTGAGGTCGTTCTTGAACACCTTTTCCAGCTTTTCGCGGGTCTCGGGGTTGTCCTCGGTCACGATGCGGTTGTAGTTCTCTAAGGAGAACTTGGAATCAACGGGCACGATCTTCTCCCCCACGAACACCGCGGCGTCAACGATTTCACCGTCCTGAAAAGCGTACTGCATCTGGTACGAACCCGGGGGCAGCACGTTCTTGAGCACTGATTCAAGGTAGTACTCTCCGAGCACGCCGCGCTGCTTGGGGTTCTTGAGAATGTTCTCGAGCGAGCGGATTTGGTCCCCCACGCCCGCGACCTGCTTGTTGGTTTCGTCCAGCTTGGTGAGGCGTTCGGTGACGTCTTTGAGGATCTGGTGCGACTGGCCCGTGATTCCCTGGATGACGCGCGAGGACTGGCCGAACTGCTGCTGGATCATTCTGGTTGATTCCCCGAGCTTTGCATCCAGCGTGCGCGTGAGCTCGTTGAGCTGGTTCTGAAGGAGCTGCAAGGCTTGGGTGTCCGGCGGCTTCTGTGTCTCGCGGATGCGGTTCAAAAGCACAAACGCAAGCGCGCCAAAGCCCCCCAAAAGGATGATACTGATGATTATGGAAGCGGTGTCCATGGCGAGAGGTTGAAAAATTTCCGCGCGTTCTCTGTGGTTTGCCGCGCCACTGTAGCATAGTCCTCGCCCCTGATTTCCGCAATACCCCGGGCCACGTGTTCCACGTATGCGGGTTCGTTCTGCTTGCCGCGGTACGGTTCCGGTGCGAGGTACGGGGAATCGGTTTCTGCCATGAACCGGTCCGCGGGGATGTTTTTGACAACTTCTCGCAGGGATTCTGAAGCGTTTTGGTACGTGACAATGCCGGTAAATGAGAGCATGCACCCGAGCTCCAAAAACTGCTGCGCGTGTTCCCAGTCCCCGCCATAGCAGTGCAAAACGCACTTTGTATACCCGAAATCTTTGATGATGCGGTACAAATGCTCGTACGCTTCCCCTCCTTGCTCGTGCGTGCCGTCCCGCGAGTGCAGTATGGCCGGAATGCCTTTTTCCTTGGCCAATGATAGGTGTTGCCGCAGCAGATCCTCCTGCTTTGACAATATGGAGTCGCGCCGCGCTTCGTCCAGGTGGTAGTGATCAATCCCGGTCTCCCCGATTGCCACGACTTTCGGATTATCCGCCTGCTCCGCAAACCAAGCGACATCAAACTCCTCATCAAGAACGTGCGTGGGGTGCAACCCGATTGACGCAAAAACACCATCCTCGCGGGCGATGGTGATTGATTTTTCACTGGTGGATTTGGCCGCGCCCACACATACCATTTGGATGCTCTTTTCCCGCGCGCGCTTGACCACATCCTGCCAGTCCTTGTTGAACGCCTTGAACGAGAGGTGGCAGTGGGTGTCTATGAGCATAGCATGCTATATCAAGGACTGAATCTGTTTGATGGCGTCCGGCAAGAGCGGCTGGACGATTCCCGCGACGCCCAAGAGGATGGGCGCCACGCGCGAACCATCAAAAAAGCTCTGCACCGCGGAACCGAACGGGAACCGCGCCGCAAAGTAGAGCACCAACCCCAAGAGGATGGAAGACTGCAAAAGCCCCAGCGCCGCGCCGAGCAGGCGGTTGCCGAACTGCATGAACGGCAGCACCGCCACGGCCGTGTACGCGCGCTCGGCCAGGGAGACGATGAACGACACCGCGTAGTTGACCGCGATCAGGAGCGCCACGAACGCGACCATGCGCGCCAGGTTGATGTTGCGGTCAAACCCAATCAGGGGCGCGATCCACTCGGCGACCGGCTCGTAGTACCGGCTCGCGATAACCACGGACCCCGCCAAGCCCACGAGCCCGCCCACGGATCTGATGAGCCCTTTCTTAAACCCCCAGACCGTGGACCACCCGACTATGCCGAGGAGGATGTAATCAATGATGAGCATGGGGGTAGTATACCAAATTTTCACTTCCGCGGAAACAGGGCAGCCGCCTTTTTCACCTGCTTCGCCCCAAACTGCGCAATGACCGATTCCGCGGTTTCGGGTAGGAAGGGTCGGAGTAGAACCGCAACGTTCAGAATGCGCTGGCTCGCTGGCTCAAGTACTGCTTTCTTCTCGGAAACATCATCCATTTTCCAGGGTTTAAACTCGGCAAGCGCCTCATCAACCCTGCTCAATTCTTGCCAGATGATTGCAAGCGCCTCATTGAACGCATATCCTTCCATCGCCGCTTTGACGGATTGGGAGAGTTCTTTGTCATTGCCGGCTTTGATTGAAACCTTGATCTTGTCTTTTTCAAGCAAGTTTGATACGCGCGAAACCACGTTGCCCAGGCCGTTCGCCAAATCGCCGTTGTAGCGCTGGAGAAACTTTTCCATGGTAAAGTCCCCATCCTCAAACGGCGGAATCTCGGCGAGCAGGTAGTAGCGCAACGCATCGGTCCCGTACTGTTCCACCATTTCAAACGGGTCAATCGCTTTACCCGCGCTCTTGCTCATCTTCTTGCCTTCGCTGGTGATGAAGCCGTGGATCAGAATCTGTTTTGAGTTGGGAAGCCCGGCCGACAAGAGCATCGCCTGCCACATGGCTGCCTGCTGGCGCAGATTGTCTTTGCCCGCGATTTGCACGCCCGGCCAGAACTGCTTGAACTTTTTCTCGTCCCCGGGCCAGCCCAGGGTTGAAATGTAGCTCACGAGCGCGTCAAACCACACGTACATCACGTGCTCGGAATCCCCGGGCACCGGCACGCCCCAGGGCATTTTTTCTTTGAGGCGCGAGACGCTGAAGTCTTCAAGCCCGCTTTTGACGAATGCTGCGATTTCTTTCAAACGGTGCGCCGGGAGCACGAAATCCTTTTGTGACGCGTATCGTTTCAAAAGCGAGTCCCGGTACTTTGAAAAACGGAAAAAATAATTTTCTTCTTCTATGGATTCAAGCTCTGCGTCCGGGTGCAACGGGCATGCGCCGCGAACGAGCTCTGAATCGGTCTTTTCCAGCTCGCACCCAACGCAGTACTTGATTTTGTAGCTCTTTTTGTAAATATCCCCTGCTTTGTCGCAACGCTTCCAGAATTCTTGGGCAGCCCGTTTATGACGCTCATCGGTCGTCCTGATGAACGCGTCATAGCTCAAATTCAGCGCGGACTTGAGGTCATCAAATCGTTGCGCGTGCTTGTCCGTGTACGTTTGCGGATCCTCACCGGCTTCTTGGGCCTTGCGGTAGATTTTGAGGCCGTGCTCGTCCGTGCCCGTGTTGAAAAACACGTCGTCGCCCCGGCTGCGCCGGTAGCGCGCAATTACGTCCGCTTGCACGATTTCCAAAGCAAACCCGATGTGAGGACTTGCGTTCACATAGGGAAGTGTTGTGGTTATGTAGAACTTCATGTTTTCTCGCCTCGCACCTCCTCAACCAGAACCCCAAACCAGTCGCCCGCAATGGTCACCACCGCAACGGCGACCGGAATGGAGAGGATGGCGCCTAAAATTCCGGCGAGCTTTGCGCCGAGCAGGATGACGACGATGACGATGATGGGATTCAAGCCCACGGCGCGCTGCATGACCTTTGGCACAATCACGTTGCCCTCAAGCTGCTGGATGACGAGGTAGAGAACCACGACCAGGAGAGCGAGAACCGGCGACTGCAGGAACGCCAAGAGCACGGCCGGAATCGCGCCGATGATGGGTCCCAGGAACGGAATCACCTCGGTGATGCCCGCGATGAGCGCGAGCACCAGCGCGTACTTGACGCCGAGCGCCATCAAGCCGATCCAGGTGACCACGAAGATGATTCCCGAGAGCAACAGCTGCCCGCGCAGCCACAGCCCGAGCTTATCCTGGATGCGGATGAACACGTTCTCAACGTACTTCTGGTGGCTCGCCGGGGTTACGGACCGGATGAAGTGCTTGAGCCCGTCTTTTCTGACGGAAAAGTAGAACGTCAAGACCAGCACCAGGATGAGCGTGGTAAGCCCGCCAAAGATGCCGGAGAGGGTCGCCACCACGCTGCCGGTGTACGAGGAGAGGGTCGCTCCGATGGAGCGCAAATTGCTCTGGAACGCCTGCGAAAAATCGCTCTGGAGCTGCAGGTTGCCGAACAAATTCAAGAACCGCTCGTAGTAGAACGGGAACGTGGCGGCGAGCTGGTCAATCTGTTCGGTTATCGGGGGGATGATGAGCACCACCACCAAACTCAAGATAAACACCAAGGCGGCGTAGATGAGCAGGATGCCGGCCCCGCGCGGCACGCGCTTGCGCTCGAGCCAGTCAATGGAGGGGCCCAAGGACGCGGCGAACACCAAAGAGATGAACAAAAGCACGACGATGTCCCACACCAGGTACAGAAACGCCAACGCCGCAAACACGGCAAGCACCTTGAGAATGCTCAAGGTTGAGATGTGTATGGTTACGCTGTCTTTGGGGTCTGAAAACGGATTTGCCATAAAATAATCCGCCGAGCCGCGTCGAATTCATTTCGCGCGGCGAGGCACTTTGGAAGGGGTGTTGTTGAGGGGAAACCCTTCTGAAAGGGTTTCCCCTCAATTGTTATTATACTAAAATCGGAAAAACTTCGCAAACCGCTTGACGGACTTGAACGGTGACAGAGTGGTGAGGTGCAGCTTTTTGCGGTCAAGAACGCGATTTGCAACGCCTTTGACGTCCGTGAGTTTTACGGCGTCTATCTTTTTGTACACCTCTTCCGGAGTCCTGATTTTTTTGGCAAACATTGCCTGGCTTCCGTAGAATGACGCCACATCAAGCGAATCTTCCTGTGAGAGCGCCATCTTGCCTTTGAGGTACTCTTTTGCGCTCGCGAGCTCGTCCGGTTTTACGCCATTGGCTTTGACGTCAGCAAGCTCGGTGCTGATTGCTTGTATTGCTTTATCAAACTTTTTCAAATCAAGACCTGCCTGGATCGTGAACGTGCCCGTGTCTTCCAACGTGTCTGATGAGGAGCGGATGAAGTAGCACAATCCCAATCGCTCGCGCACCTGGATGAACAAGCGCGAGCTCATGTTGCCGCCCAGGATGATGCTCAGTAATCCGAGCGCGTACTTATCCGTATGCCCATAGGATATGCCCGGAAACCCGAGTATTGCATGCGCCTGGCTCGTCTCTTTGTGGTGCGCCATGAATAATTGTTTGTTGATGTCGCGCGAGAGCGGCGAGACAAGGTTGCGGCTTCCTTTCTTGATTGAACCGAACTGCTTTTGCAAAAGTGACAGCACTTTTCCTTTTTGAAAATTGCCGGCGATGCTGATGACGATGTTGTTTGCTGAATAGTGCTTCTGCCAGTAATTGACGAGCTGTGAACGCTTCATCTGTTTGATGGTTGCGGGCGTCCCTATGACGTGCCGACCCAACGCGGAATGGGGACCGAACAAATCTTCCTCAAACAGATCATCAACCTTTGCCTGCGGCGTGTCCAGGTACATGTTGATCTCTTCCAGAATGGTGCCCCGCTCCCGCTCAACCTCTTCCTTTGCGAACAAGGAGTTGGTGGTCATGTCAGCGAGCATGTCCGCGAGCATGGGAAGATGGGTTGATTCTGCCTTGATGTAGTACCCCGTGCTCTCCT
>CAZSGI010000034.1:0-7919 GCA_964606465.1 uncultured Gammaproteobacteria bacterium
TCAAAAGGCAATGCATTCTTGTCGCGCGATCTTGCGACCATTAGCCGCGACATTAAGATGAAATTCAGTTTGAAAGACGTGGAAGTAGCGCCAGCGCATGAACAGGACTTGCTGGAGCTTTTTAGGAAGTTTGAGTTTCGGTCATTGGTGGCGAGGGCACAGGAAGTGTTTGGGGGGTACCGTTCAAAGGCAGCGAAAGGGCAGGGTTCTCTGTTTTCTGCGGGCAGTGCGGTGAGTAACGAAGACTTCAAAATCCGCGAAGGCTACCATCTGGTTGACTCAAAAGAAGTAGCTCGGTCTTTGGTCAAAAAGCTGGAGGGAGTCAAAGCTCTGGCAGTTGATACAGAAACAGACCAGCTTGGCGCGCTTGAATCAAATATGCTCGGCGCTTCAATCGCCTGGAAGCCGGGTGAGGCATACTACATCACCGGGCCATACGTCAAAGAATTGAAAGATGTTCTGTCCAATCCGAATATCAAAAAGTTCGGGCACAACATCAAGTATGATGTGGAAGTGCTTCACCGCGCGGGCATTGAGCTCGCCCCTCTTTCGTTTGATTCCATGATTGCTTCCTACCTCCTGCACCCCACGGGTCGCAGCCACTCTTTGGATAACCTCGCGTTCGTTGAGTTCAGGCACCAGATGGTTCCCATTCTTGACCTCATCGGGCCTAGAGGCAAAAATCAGCTTTCCATGGCAGACGTTGCTCTGGAGCGGGTTGCAGATTACGCGGCAGAGGACGCAGACTACACAGTGCGGCTTTCTTTGAAGCTTTCGAAGGAACTGCAAACAGAAGGCTTGGATTCGGTGATGCGGGATATTGAAATGCCCTTGGTTCCGGTTTTGGCGAACATGGAGGAAGTAGGAGTTAAGATTGATTCCAAGTTTTTAAATGAAATGTCAAAGACTTTGGGACGGGATATTGCAAAACTTGAAAAAAAGATTTTTAAGGAAACAGGCGTTGAGTTCAACGTGGCATCTCCCTTGCAGCTCAAAGAGGTGCTGTTCGGCACGCTCAAGCTTCCTACCCGCGGCATTGGCAAAACCAAGACCGGATTTTCAACGGCTGCCGGCCAGTTAGAGAAGATGATTGACGCTCATCAGGTAATTCCGAAGATTTTAGAGCACCGTGAACTCTCAAAGTTGAAAAACACGTATTTGGATGCCTTGCCCCGTTTGGTGAACAAAGAAACCGGACGCGTGCACACGAGCTTTAATCAGACCATTGCCTCAACCGGCCGCTTATCATCATCTGACCCGAATTTGCAGAACATTCCCATGCGCACCGAGCTCGGCAGGGAAATCCGCAAAGCGTTCATTGCGGAGCGCGGGAACGCCTTGATGAGCGCCGATTACTCCCAGATTGAACTGCGTGTGGCAGCGGACCTCTCGGGCGACAAAAAATTAATTGAGATTTTTAAGCGGGGCAAAGACATTCACACGTCAACGGCCGCGTTCGTGCACCAGATTCCGGAGTCCAAGGTCACGCCCGAGATTCGGCGAACCGCGAAAGAGGTCAATTTTGGAATTTTGTACGGCATGGGCGCGCGCGGCCTCTCGCAGCGCACCGGAATGCCCTACAAACGCGCCGAGGAATTCATTGAGCGCTACTTTGACGAGTTTTCCGGCGTTCGGGACTACATAGACGAAAACATTGCGCTCGCCGCCTCGCGCGGATTCGTGGAAACCAAGTTTGGTCGTCGTTTACGCATTCCTGACATCCATTCAGGCGTGCCGCAGGTACGCGCCGCGGCAGAGCGCCTGGCCACGAACATGCCGGTACAAGGCACTGCCGCTGACATCATGAAAATGGCAATGATTGCCATTTACGCTGATTTGCAAAAAGTGAGCCCGAAGAGTAGGATGCTCATGCAGGTGCATGATGAGCTGGTGTTTGAGGTGCCCAGCAAGGATGTGAAACGGGTGGCCGGGTTCGTGCAGGAGACCATGGAGTCGGTGACCAAACTGCGCGTGCCCTTGGTTGCGGAGGTGCATTCAGGCAAGAATTGGCAGGAGGCTCACTAATTTCATAAGGGCATCATGTTGATTCTCATTCATGGCGAGGACACGTACTCGTCAAAACAATATTTAGAAAAGTTGATGAACCAGTTCAACACCAGGCACCAAGTATCTGGTGGTGTCGTTGAGATATTTGATGCGGAGGAGGGAACCTGGGAGCAGCTTGCAGCTCATTTGACTGCGACCGGGCTGTTTTCAACCAAAAAGCTCCTTATCGCAAAGGGGGTTCTTGAGAACACAACAATGCGCGATTCACTCACTGATTTTTTGGATGCGCGCGAGCTGCCCGCTGACACGACACTCGTCGTCTTTCATAACCGTGCGGCTGACAAGCGTTTGAAGCTCGCGGGAAGGCTTGCGAAAGAACAGTACTCAAAAGAGTTTGCGCTTCCGAGCGAAGCTGAAGTTCCGGGTGTTATTCAGAGGATTGCCCATGAGCTTGGAGCGGGCATTGAGCCAAAAGCCGCACATTTACTCGCGAACATGGTCGGGCCGGACGTGTGGCGAGCGCGCAACGAGGTGGCCAAGCTCGCCGCAAGCGGGCAGAACCCAATCACCGAGGATTTGGTCAACACGCTGGTGCATGCGTCCGCGCAGGAGAACATCTGGAAGTTCATTGACGCGCTCTCAACAGGCGACAAAAAAACCGCGCTTAGTCTGGTTGACGCGCAACTGGAAGCAAGTGAAGCGCCCCAGCAGTTTTTGGGCATGATCATCCGGCAGACGCGTTTGCTGCTTGCGCTGCACGGTGCAGAAGGATCAGACACATCTCTTGCTTCGGAGCTCAAGCTGAATCCGTTTGTGGTGCGAAAGACGCGCGTTCAGTCCCGACGCTTCACGGTCAAACGGCTCGTGAGCATGTACCACGCGCTCGCCCGCCTGGACCGCGCGCTTAAAGAGTCCAGGGGAGAACCTCGGCTCTTGTTTACGGTTCTGGTTGATTCAATTGTCCTTTGACTGCAGGATTATTTCTTTGCGGCGGCTCGTTTGATGGCCGCGAACAGGCGGGACTTTTTGCGTGACGCCTTGTTCGGGTGGATGATGTGGCGCTTGGCGGCTTTGTCAATCATTCCAACCACGTTTTTGGCAAGCTTCTGCGCTTCCTCAAGATTTTGGACAGCTAAGGCCTTTTGAATCTTTTTCATGGCATCCTTGATTTGCCTCTCCCGAATCTTGTTGAACAAGGTCCGGGTCTTGGTCTTGCGCAGCTCTTTGAATGATGACTTTTTGATTGGCATAATATGTTAGATACTAACTGATTCACTCGGCGTTGTCAAGAAAGCCTTCTTTTTTTAGGATCTCAATCACCTTATCAACGGTTTGATCCAGCCTTCCCTCCTCATTTACCGCTGAATAGTCGTATAGGTTTTTATGCTCTAGAAACTCTTTACTGTATGCGAGCCGTTCCGCGATTTCTGACTCACTCTGTTTCCCACGCTTTAAGGAGCGTTTCGCGAGCGCGTTCATATCTGGCGGCTCTATGAGAATGGCGAGCACATCCGGCATCATTCGCTTGGCGGTTCGGACGCCTTGGTACTCTATTTTCCAGATTCCGATTTTGGTTTTCTGCGCTAAAACTCGCTCGAGTTCGGTTTTGGTAACGCCCGCGTATCGGCCGTTATCAACCAGTGCCCACTCCGCGAGTTGGTTCGAATGCATGAGTTCCTGAAAGTGTTCTTGGCTTACAAAATAGTATGGCCTCCCTTCAGATTCTCCTTGCCGCGGCGGTCTTGTTACGGTGGTGACCACCCGCACGATCGGCACACCATTTTTAGCCAAACCTTCGATGACGGCATCTTTTCCAGAGCCCGAAGGTCCAGAGATAATGACGAGGTTAGTTGAGCGTTTCATAAAAATGTTGCAGCTTTTTCGGGAGCTTTGATTCGTACGTGCGGCGCTCGCCGTTAGAACCGTCAAACGAGAGGCGCGATGCGTGCAGGAAGATGCGGCCGAAATCTTTGTGCTTGACGCGCTTGTTGGTGTACCGCGCATCCCCCACGATTGGGTGGCCGATTGAGTGCAAGTGCACGCGGATCTGGTGGGAGCGGCCGGTGTGGATTTTCACCTCAAGCAAGGTGTACTGTTTGAGTCGCTGTATGACGCGGTACTCGGTCAAAGCATTCCGGTCTCTTTTCAATTCCTGTGTATGCGCGGCCATCTTACCACTTTTTGTCCGCGAGCGTCCAATGGGCGTGTCAATCACGCCCGCTTCCTCGCCAACCACTCCATGCACGAGCGCGGTGTAGTGTTTTTCAATTGCGTGTTCCTGAAACTCTCGTTTGAGTTTTTCAAACATGGCCTGGGTGCGCGCCACAACCATCAACCCGGATACGTCCTTGTCCAGGCGGTGAACAATTCCCGGCCGAAGCGCGTCTTCTCCGACACTGGTCAATTCGGGGTATTGCGCAACGAGCCCGTCCGCGAGCGTAGGTTCGTCAATACCAAAAACAGGGTGCACCACGAGCCCGGCCGGTTTTTCTACGACGATGTAGTTATCTGTTTCATCAACAACGTCAAAATTGACTGATGCGTCAGGTTTGATGGCTGGCTGTTTTTGCAGAACGTCGGCAACGTCAACCACGTCTCCAACCTTGGGTCGGTAGTGCGCTGTCGTACTCTTTCCGTTGACGGTCACCGCCCCTTGCTTGATCTGCTTTGCTACGCCCGAGCGTGTGGCATTCGGAAGTTTTGCCGTTAAAAATTTATCCAAACGGTCAAGGGTATCGGTTGTTGCGACCGTGAGTTTCATTGCTTCTTGATGTACGCTAATGCATCAGCCTTTGATTTTAGAACTCCTGCGAGCTGCTTTGCGCGCACGTCTTCCAGAATTTTTCCGATCTCTGGTCCGGGCGCGAGATTCAGGGCATCCATCACGTCACCCCCGGAGAGCAGCGGTTTGGCGAGCTTTAAGCCGTGCGAACCAGTCTGTTTTTTGATTTCCGCGATGCGCGCTTTCATGCGTTCGTATAATCCGGTCATGCCTTTTCCATCCGGCCCAACCGTGGCAGCGCCATCAATGTACAAGAGCTTCAAAAAGTTCCGCGAGGGACGATTTTGGCTGAAGAAGTACTTTTCAATGGTGTCGGGCCGGAGCTTTTCGGGCTCGCCGTGCACCAGCAGCATGTGGTGTTCAACCATCCATACGACGTTGTCGCTGCTCGTGCCGACGTCCGGCGGGGCCGAGACGCGCAGCCGGTTGAGCACCTCTCGGGTGACTTTGGCGCCAACCTCGTCGTGCCCGTCGAATCGCACCCTGGCAACCCCGTCTTGTTCCGGCGTTTTTACGGTGTAGGGCTTGCCGATGTCATGGAACAGCACGGCGAGCGTCAACTCCAAATCCGGCTTCTCGCCATTGAACTCTTTCTGAAACGCATCGGATGAAAGTTTTTCAAGCGCAAGGAGCGCGTGCTCCCACACGTCACCCTCGGTGTGCCAGTTTTCCGGCTGGCTGCACCCCTTCATCTCCAGGAGCTCGGGAATGGTTTGCGCCAACGCGCCAGTTGCGTCCCAGCGCTTGAGCGCCTCCGCCGCGTCGGCTCCGAGCGACTTCAAGAATTCTTCGGCAATCACCTCATAGGGGAGCACGCGTTTTCCGTCAACCATGCGGTTAATCTGCGGCAGCATGGCCTTGATGGTGGCGAGCGTCTCTTCTTCAATCGCAAAGCCAAGCTGCAGGGAGAACCGGATGGCGCGCAGCATGCGGGAGTAGTCTTCCTGGAACCGGTCAGCTGCGTGGTCAACGGTGCGTATCAATTTGTCCCGCAAATCTTTTCCTCCGCCGTGGGGGTCAATGAGCTTTTCGTCAATCAAGTCAAATGCCATCGCGTTCACCGTGAAATCGCGCCGCGAGAGGTCTACCTCGACCGGCAACCGCGGGTTGGTCTTGACCGCAAAGTCTCGGTACATGCCTTGCTTGTGCATGGAGAACTCGGTGCGGGGAAGGGCTATGTCGTACACCTCGTTGCGGGGCCTGCCGATTTCGTTGAACTTCCAGACCCCGAACTGCTTGCCCGCGAGCGCGACGCGTCCGTGCCGCGCCAAAAATTCCCCCAGCTCGTCAGCGGTGACGTTGCGGACGAGGAAGTCAATGTCCGTTATTTTTTTCCCCAAGAGGATGTCCCGCACCGATCCGCCCACTAAAAATACCTCTGCTTTGGGAAATTCTTCCACGAGAGACCCAAGCGCCGGGAATGCCGTGAGTTTCGGGAATTGCGGGCTCATACGGTCTATTGGGGTCAGTATATCACAAAAGCCAGTTTTGAACTGGCCTCTTATATCTGGTAGGCGCACTGGGACTCGAACCCAGGACCTCCACCTTATAAGGGTGGCGCTCTTACCAGCTGAGCTATACGCCTGCCCAAACAATAGCGTAATCACCCTCAAAAATCAATTCTGCAAGAGCTGTTTGATGTGCGCGATTGCCTCGCCGCTTGAGCGTGCTCCAATGGAGCAGGAAACGAGGTTTCTGCTCCCGAACGCGCCGAGCCGGGAAAGCGAACGCCGCAAATCCAAAGAAGGCTCGTGCGTGTGCACCACCGCCCGATACGCGCCGCGAGCAGGGTACACAACGGCAATGGCGCGCGAAGGGGGCGCGTGCTGGAGCACCTCGTCCAGCACGTCCAAGAGATCACGCTCGTTGGTCGTGGTGCGCTCAAAGTCTTCGGCTGAAACCGCGACCCAGGACAGGTCCGCGCCGTCATCTGTCGAAAAATTCGCGAGCATCCTGCCCCACAGCTGCAGCGCGCTTACCGGCTTATTGTAGTAGAGTTGCTTGATAATCTCGGAGCGGTCAGCCCCACGGCTCACGAGCTCGCTCGCAATGGCCAGGGTCCTCGGGGTGATGTTCGGGGTCTGGAAGCTGCGGCTCTCATTGATGATGCCGGCAAGCAGGCACGTGGCAAGCGGCCCGTCAAGCAATTCCGGGCCCAGGTGCTGGATGAGGGTGAACAGAATTTCGCTGGTTGCAACCGCGCTCATCTCCACCAGGTTGATCTGGCCGAAGCGTTCGTTCTCCGGCTGGTGGTCTATGTTGATGATGTCCGTGTGGTAGAAGAACTCCGCGTGCTCGTCGTACACGCGGCCCAAGGATTCCAAATCGCAGGAATCCAGGACCACGATGGTGTCGTAGGGGTACGTTGCTTGCCGCTGCTTCATCTCACCCACGGCCAAGCCCGGCTCTTTGGGAAAGATGCGGATAGCAAGCTTGCCGCCGCGCGCGTCGTACGTCAAACCGTTGATGGTGTCATGGTTCAAATCAAATTCCAACGTGATGTCTGATTTCCGCGCCAGCTCATGCCTGATGGATCCATACTCCGGAAGAAACCCAAACCGCTCGGGCAGGGCAAAGCGGCTTGCGTCAATGGCAATGTCCGCCTTTTTTCCCATGCGGCGCGCGAGCAAGCGAAAGGTGAGAGCGCTCCCCAGGCAGTCCCCGGACGGGTTGGCTCTGGTGGTGATGAGGATGTGTTTTTTGTGTTGCAGCGCTTTCGCAATCTGCTGGATGGTCTCAAGCGGCATGCTTTGTTTCGTTAAGGGGTAAGCATACTGCTAATGGGGGGTGGTGTCAATCTTGAGTGCGCGGTTTAACGTTTACATCAAGGCGAACATTGATTTTCCGCGAGAAATGGCGTACCGTAGGTGTATATGGAGGGAGGCAATCACCGTACGATTGGACTGATGTTCTGCTGTACCGTTTTCGCGGCCGGACTTTTTGCGTTTGCGTTGCTGTGGGCGCATCCGGCTCATGCAGCCACCACATTGGATGGATTTCCAAGCGGCGCTGGCGGCTTAATGAGCCTCGCAAACAGTCCGTACATTGTTACCGGGACCATCAGCGTGGGCGCGGGCCAACTTCTCACCATTGAGCCCGGGGTCGTGGTCAAGATGCAGCCCGGAACCGG
>CAZSGI010000035.1:0-7058 GCA_964606465.1 uncultured Gammaproteobacteria bacterium
GTAGTACGCCAGCACCATGGCTGCCGCAGTCATCGTGCAACCATCGGTTTCGATGGTCAAAGGACCGCCGCCGAGGGAATTGTTCTTCCAGCGGGAATCATACTGGCTGAAGAACGGCACATCAAGCAGGACGCTCGTCTGGGCAGCAAGACTCGTTGCGATCATGCTGCTCACGAGGCAAAACGCGAATAACAACTTTTTGCACCGCATGGTGCGCCTCCATGGGTTGGAATGGTAAAGGACGTTTTTACTTCAGAAAGCGCTATGCTTTCCACAAATATCACTAGATCAAGTTAATGATATTTATGAATTCACAGTGCTTTACTCGTATTACCGTTCTTCAAAGCTTGTAATAATTTTATCAATTATTTTTTTATACTCCTCATCGGTTTTTGTGTCCCCCATGGCATACGCTTCTACTTCATAGTAGCCATTATCAACTAGATAGCGAGCAACAAGTCTCAATGTGTGTACTTGGTTTTTCATCGAAATCCAACCAATAAAATTATTATTGGAGTAGGTTCTTGCATTTTGTTGATTTTGAACTCCATCCATTTTTATTTCCGACCATAATTTACCAGACCATCTATCGGTAGTGGCGATATGTTGTGGCACAAACCCAAAAGATATATTTATACCATCGTCAAAAGCGCCGGTATTTTTATATGTTATGCCACACAATCCCTTTATGATTTGACCATTATTGTAGTCTTTCGACTCACGGCACGTCCATCCTTTTGGGTATTTATAGGAAAAAGTAGGACTGGTGTATGTTTGCCACTCGCTCGTATCAACCCCGCCATTCTGTGCTCCATCGTCAGCCACGGCACTTCCTGAATTGTTAACCGCCTGCCCACTTTCATTCTCAGCAGCAGGAGGGGGAATCTCCGGCGTTGGGCGTTGGGCATACCAAACACCCCCGGTAACCAGGATGAGCGCGAGGATGATGATTAAAATGGTTGATTTGTGCCGTAAAAACATAGGATTTTTTGAAAAAGATTAACGCGTTACTATAGTATCATAGTTTGTAAAAGTCAAACACTGCGCCCCAGTTGGTAGCGGTACCCGGGTTCAGTCGGCATGATGACGAGCGACACGTTGGTGAGCGGGATGACGGGGTCTGGTTCAGGCTCGTTGATGGCGTAGGTGTCGTCTGCGCCACTACCGGCGATGGCAATGGCGAGGCTGGAGCTCGTGTACCGGGCAATCACGTTCTGGCTGTAGTCCTTGAGCGCGAGCACCTTGTTCTGGTCGTCCCAGTAGGCAATGGCGCGGTCAAAGCGCTGGTACACTTGGCCGACGCCGCTTTGCGACAACTGCTCGTTGCCCAAAGGCATGCCTGTGTTGTGGAGCATGAACAGCCAGTAGAACCCTTCCTTGACCACATAGGCGCGCGAGCCGTCTCCGGCGAGGATGAGCAGGGCACGCTCGTGCGTGAGGCCTGCGTTCCTGATGCGCACGTCCTGCACCACGAGGCGGTCGTTGCTCTTGACCCACTCGTGCACGTACGTGCCGCCTCCGTTGTCAAACGGCGTGATGTCCGCCAGTGTGATGCGGTAGGCGGCAGCGATCTCCGATGCCATGTCCGCGAACTTCTGGTTGATGGCGCCGTTGGGCAGCTGGCCGATGGCAGCGCCATCCACCCGTCCGAGGCGGTAGAATACAGGAGTCAGGGTATACACTGCCGTAGAGTTGTCTGTGGCCCATTTGAGAGGGTTGAAACTGTGCCTGCTGACATCTTCGCAGTTGTTCGAGCACCAGTTTGAACCCACAAACTCGAATGTGCCGTCGATACTCCTACTCAAGACGATGGCTGTGTGATAACCAGGCAAGAATTGGTTCTCATCAGCGGTGGGGGAATATATTTGCATTATGTCTCCTCTGATGACTTCTCCCGGATTGACCACTTCACCAACGTCGAGGTAGGCCTGTCGGTATCCCGGTCCAATATCGGTTCCGAGCTCATTCAGCACTTGCCTCAAAAACGCCTTGCACTGTCCGCCTTTTTCACCGACGTGCTGAAGAGCGGTTGAAGCAATCTGTTCATTTGTCTGTGCAAACGAACTTACGCTCAGCAATCCTAGGAACACGAAGTGTATTCCTGGATTGACGATAGAGCGAATTACCACGTTCATCCTCTTCACTCCTTTTGTGAGATGTGTTATGTGCGGCAAGACGACTACTTGAGGTTTCTAAGCCAACAATTTCTAACACCCCCTTTCGTTGTTGGGTTACGGTGAATTGTAAAGAGCTGAGTTTTGTCTGATGCCCTTTTTATCTTTTATGTGTTTTTTTGTTAATATCATCCCAGCATTCTGGTATTGATGTTTTTGAAAAACTAAAACTTTCCACCAGTTCGCAAGAGAATACATCCTGTGTCTGTTGCGTCAGTTCCCATCTGTCATTCGTCCGTTCCGCAATAAAATTAAATCCAGTTGGCATATCAGTAAAACTTCCTTTGCCATAAATTGCATTGTTCACAATTTCTATAATTTCAATTTTAGTTCTCTGGTCAAAAAGTTCATTTTTTAATTCATTCTGTAGTTGTTCTAGATTTTTATGATCACTCGTATCAACCACGCCATCCTGTGCTCCGCCATCAGCCACGGAATCCCCTGAATTGTCAACCGCTTGCGCTCCGTTGTCAGTAGAAGGGGGAATCTCCGGCGTTGGACGCTGGGCATACCAAACACCCCCGGCAATAACAGCCAGAATAACGACTAAGAGCGGGATTTTGGTTGCTTGGTTCATAGGCGTATTATCAATACTACTACTATATATGACGTTTTATCTGGAAAAAGGTTACTTTTTGGCTAACCTCCTACGAAAAACGACCCTAAAGCAGGGTCGTTTCTATACGGTCAAACCGCCAGAAGCAAGGCATATAAACAACCCCGGATCATCATCTGGAATACGGTACGCACGAAAAGTTGTCTGCCAAGTGTTTTTCATATCAAACTGCATTGTAGCACGTTTTTCTATTGCGTCAATAGTGGGTGGGATTCCGGGCGCAAAAAGGTACCTGACGCCTTTTTTGCGGTTTGACGTGCGCATCACGCATCTGGTATCATCATTCCATGATTTCATTGGGAAGCATCAAGCGGGGCATGGCCATTGTGCACAATGGCGAGCCGTTTATCGTGACTGACGCGGCACACTCAAAGCAGGGCCGGGCCGGAGCCGTGCTGCGCGCAAAGCTCAAGAACCTCAAAACAGGCAGTGTCATAGAAACCACGTTCCAGGGGAACGACAAGGTAGAGCCCGCGGACTTGGGCTACAAACGCGTGCAGTTTTTGTATGCGGATGAAACCGGCGCGCACTTCATGGACCAGTCCTACGAGCAATTCAGCTTATCGCGCGGCGTTGTGGAAGAGAGCCTCGGGTTTCTCAAAGAAGGCCAGGAGATTGACATCATGATGTGGGAGCGCAACCCCGTAAACCTCAAGCTGCCTCCAAAAGTGGACCTCAAGGTTACGGAAGCGCCGCCCGCCGTAAAGGGGGACACCGCGAACAATCCGGGAAAAACCGTGACTCTGGAAACCGGAATCACGGTCCAGGCGCCCATGTTCGTGAAAGCCGGGGATGTGGTGCGCGTGAATACGGAGACCGGCGCATACACGGAGCGCGTTACCGGGGGTGATTCTTGAGCTTGCGCGTCCCGTGTAGTATACTGAAACCATGTACTACAACACGCGTCGGGGCTACCTGAACATCATCCTGCTCGTTATTATCCTGCTCGCGCTCTTGGTGCTCGTTGCCTGGCTCGCCTATCAGGCGGGCGGCAATGCGGCGGAAGGCAGGCTCTCGGACCTCTCCGCGCCGCAGGTGGTGCGGGGCGGCGTTGCGGTGAACTTGACCACGATTTCGCTCGCGCAGAACGCCAAGTTGGAGCGGACGAGCGGCATTGCGAACGTGGGCCGCGAGTCGGGCGTGGTCTCCGTTGACGTGATTCTCGCCCCCGGCGTTTCGCTGCCAGAGAGGAGCACGCTCCAAGCGTGGCTGGTTGACGCGGGGAAACTCGGGGGGTTGGGAACGACTTCGGTGAGCGATGAGGATCAGAAGTACGGCACTCCGTTCGCGAACGTTGATTTCAGCAGTCGCGTGGACGACGCGCCGTACGCGCTCGCGCTGGGGGCGCTCGCGTGGGAGGCGAGCCGCGAGAGCTGGTACCTGTTTTACGAAGGCAGCCTCTCGCTCGCGCCCTATGACGCGGTCATGGTGACCCTGGAGTCGGACGGAGCGAGCACGAGCTACGACCCGCGTCCCGGGACTCCGATACTCATCGGCGCTATCGGAGCGCAATAGCAGAAGTATGCGAAGACGAATAACCATCGCCGTACTCGCCCCGCTCGTTTTTCTCGGGGCCGGATGCACGGACACCGCTCAAAACACCACGATACGGTCCGAACCGGGTTCCGGGAGCGACCGGATTCCGATTTCTGATCCTGCGGCGGGCGGCTACTCCATACGCCTCACCAGTCCGCAGGAAGGTCAGGTGCTTAAATCGCCGTTCTTGGTGGGGGGCGAGGCCAACGTTGCCGGGGACGTGGTGTACGTACGCGTAAAAAACCCGGCAGGAGACGTGGTCATCAGCGAGCAGACGCGCGTGCCCGGCGGCGGCGGTCCGTTCGGCGTATTCATCTCGTTCGTGTTCCAGGCAACGCTCTCCGGCACCGTGGAGGTGTACGGCATTGACCCGGCAAGCGGAGCGGAAGTCGCGCTGCAGTCGGTGAGCGTGAATTTTGACACGTCAGGGTCGTACAGCGCCCAAACGCCCACGCAATAAAGGCTTCGCCTGTGTTCGCTCCTCGGCTCGGAAGTGGAAAAGTATACTTTTCCACTTCCGAGCCTTACGTCGCTAATAGATTTACCAGTAAGCCATTGCTATGGACGCTCCAAACCAAGAGCTGCCGCAGGATCAGGCCGCGCCGCAAGCGCCTGATTCCGCTGCGCCAATGGGAGGGGAAGAGAAAACATCATCGCTCAAGGTAATCCTCCCGATTGTGGCGGTGGTGATGGTGATTCTCGTCATCATCTGGCTCGTGGTCTAACGGAAGCAGTGCGCCAAACGCGTACGTCCTCGATTACCGTGCGCGTTCCACCCGCTTGCGCACGGCCATGTGCGTTTTCTGGGTTTCCGAAAGCAGCGCGCTCTCGTCAACGAGCTGGTGCCTCCGGTCCTTGATGACGAAGCGGCCGCCTATCATGAGGTCCCGAACGTACCGTCCGCCGTGGGTGATGATGTTGCCGAGGAGGGTAATCGGGTTTGACTCGTCGTACGGGATGAACCCGCGGTCTTTGAGTTTCCAGAACACGATGTCCGCTTTGGCGCCGCGGATTACCCTGCCCCGCTCGGGCATGTGCAGCACGCGAGCGCCGTTGACCGTCATCATTTTGAACAGGGAGCCGAACCTGACGGTGCGTTCGTAGAGGTGCGTGATGCGGCTCTGGTACGCTTCGGTGAGGATGTCCAGCCGGTTTTTGCTCACCACGGAGTCGGTGCCGAGCGAGACAGAGGGCGCCCCGCCGAGCTCGTCAAAGACCCAGAACCGAAAGGTGCCGCTCTTGTGTATCACGTTTGAGGTGGGCAGGTGCGCGATGCCTACGCGGTTCGCCACGAGCTCGCCAATCTCACTGTCGTCTACATGGAGCACGTGCGAGGCGAGCGAGTTTCGGTTGAGCAAACCGGACCGTTTGAGCAGTTCGGTTTCGCGCACCCCGTGCATGCGCACCGTTTCGAGCGTTACGCGCTCTGACTCGGACATGTGGAACGTGAGCAACGCGCCGTGCTCTTCCACGATGGCGCGCACCCTTTTGAGCGTCTCACCCGTTGCCTTAAAGAGGTAGTGGAGCGCGATCGCGGGGACAGAGTGGTAGCCGCGGCGCGCTTCAAAGAGCTCCGCAACGGTCTCCGGCGTGTTCTGGGGCCGCGAGTTGGATACCGCCGAAACCGCGTTCACCAGGTTGTGGCCGCACGCGCGGGACGCGACCTCCGCCGCCGCGAAGCTCGGGCCGTGCGTGAGGGTGGTGGTGATGCCGTGCTTCTGCTGCTCCGTGAGATCGCCGATTGCGGCGATGGTGTAGGACTCGTCGGTTTCGTACCGCTGCCACGCTGCCATGGCTGCGATGGTCTCATCAATGCTCTCGCCCTCATCCAGCATCATGGCGCTGCGCATGAGGTACATGTGGATGTGCGCGTGCGTGTTGATGAGCCCGGGCGTGAGCACGATGCCGCCGCGCTTGCCCGCGTCGTACACCACGTCAAAGCCGTTCGGGTTCACCTCCTCCGCCGGCAGCACGTCAGTGATGGTGTCTCCCACAATCGCCACCGAGTGATGCTTGAGGATGGCGATTTTTTCGTTCTCGTCGCAGGTGAACAAAAACGGCGCATTGTGAACAAGCACGCGCCGGTAGTGTTGGTTGCTGATGGCGTAGCGCCCGTGTTCGCCCGGTTCCTCCTCAAAGCGGTTTTTTGACTCAAGCGACGTGGCGATTTGTTGGAGGGGTTCCATGTCCGTTTTTTTGATGATACACAGGATGCTGACAGATGTCAAAACCTACTCCCACTCAATGGTTCCGGGCGGCTTGTTGGTGATGTCGTAGAAGACGTAGTCAACGCCGCCGGTTGCGAGGATGTTTTCGGTGATGCGTTTCAGAACCGGATGCGGCATGCGAAAGAAGTGCGCGGTCATGGCTTCCTGGCTTGCGACCGGCCGCAGGATGATTGATTCAAAGTTCTTGAACCCGATTGGCGCAAGCACCACCGGAAACTGCCAGATGTCATCATACAATCCTGCGTCTTTGATTTCTTGGTGCACGATTGCGTCAACTTCTTGCAGGAGGGCGATGCGGTCCGGGGTGATGGAGCGCGCATCAGCAGGCAGCTTGAACTCTTGCTGTTTGTCAGCATTCAAAAGGAGCAGCACGCGGTTGATGTGTTTTTCTTTATTGGTTATGCTGCTCGCTTTTTCATCAAGCTGCTCCCAGTCGGGCGCGCCAGTCAAGACAGCAGGGTGCGCATAGGTTCGGTTGTCGCCCTGCACCCCAACGGACTGGAT
>CAZSGI010000036.1:0-6721 GCA_964606465.1 uncultured Gammaproteobacteria bacterium
ATACCACCATTACACCATACCATTCTGCCTTTGACAAAGACGGCTGTGGACAACTAACCCAAATGCATTTAACTACGAGTAGCCTCAATCGGCAACGTGAAGGTGAACGTTGCGCCCTTGCCCTCGCCCTCGCTCTCGGCCCAGACGCGGCCCCCGTGCGCCTCTACGATCTTTTTGGCGATGAAGAGCCCCAATCCCGAACCGCCGGTGTGGATGCGCGTGACTGCCTCGGCGCGCGTGAACTTCTGGAACAGGTGGTCAATCTCATTAGGGTCAATGCCGATGCCGGAATCCCGCACCTCAAACGTGGCCAAGGACTTTGAGCGCGAGAGCCGCACGTTCACCCAGCCGGTATCCGTGTACTTGATGGCGTTGTCCACCAGGTTCATCATCACGTCGTGGATTTTGTCGCGGTCCACGCTCATCTTGGGCAGCGGCTCATCCGGCTTCTGCACCGAGAGTTCGAGCTTCTTTCCCTTGGCCTGGTTCTGCAGATCGCCGACCACTTCGTCCACGAGCTCTTCCAGCGCCACCATGCTCTTGGTGAGCTCAAGCCGGCCGGTCTCAATGCGCGAGACGTTGAGGAACACGTCAATGAGGCGCGTGAGGCGGTCCGAGGAGCGGTACATCTGCGCAAGCATATCCCGCTGTTCAGGAGAAAGCTGCCCGAAATCACCCTCCAAGAACATGGACACATACCCCTTGATGCCGGTGAGCGGGGTTCGCAGCTGGTGCGCGGCAATGGAGAGGAACTCGCTCTTGGACTGGTCCAGCTCTTTGAGGTGCTTGTTCGCGACTTGCAGCTCCTCGGTCGCGTCATCCACTTCTTTCTTGAGCTTGACCGCGAACTGCTGGGCCTCGTCGTACAGCTTGGTGCGCCCCAGGGCCGTCGCCATCTGCGGGGCGAGCACGTCAAACGCCTCAATAAGTTGCCGGTCGAAAATATCCTTGGAGAGTTTTGGCCCGAGCGCCACGATGGCAACCAATTTCCCCTCAATCATCACCCGCCGCGCGAGCGAGATATCCAACCGGTGCAGCTCGTCCACCAGCGCGCCCACGCGCACGTACTCGGCTTTGCTCGGAGCCTCGTTCTGCACGAGCTCAACTTCTTCGGTCACGAGCACCCCGGTCTCCGCGAGCGCGGCGACGAGCGGGGAGCCCCCTGCAATGGCGCCTCCATCTCCGGAAAGCAGGCCAAACCTCCCGCTGCCTTCGTCCAGAATGTACACCTGCGCGCGCCGCACCTTCAACCGATTCAGAAGCAGGTGCGAAACGGAGCGCACCAACCCCTCTTGGGAAACCTCTTCCGAGATGGCGAGCCCCACGTCCCGCAAGAGCTTCTGGTAATCCGGCTGGCCGCGGAAAAAGATGTTCGCCGTGATTCTGGTGAAGAGCCGATCAAACGGATCGTGCAGAAAGATGACGAGCACCGAAAGCGCGCCCCCCACGCCGAGGGCCCGGGTGCTGAACACGTCGCGCCCGAACGCGCCGAACACATAGAGCGCGAGCTGCACGAACACGAACGACGTTGCGAACGAAAACGCGTACTGCATCAAACGGCTCGCGACCAGCCTGATGCTCATGAGCTTGTACCGGACAATGGCAACGCCGATGAACGCGATCAGGAACAGCGTAAACAGCGGCCCCAGCCAGATGTAGCGGTAGTTTCCGAGCAACGGGTAGATGAGGTTCGTGGTCGCGCCTCCCACCGTGGTGATGAGCGTGCCTAAGAGCACATACCGGATCTGCAGCTTGCGGATGCCGATGGACTCCACTCCTTTGCGCCAGAGCAAAAAGAACGCAATGCCCATGTACATGATGAAGTATACGGTGTACAGCACATACCCCCATCCCAGAATCACGTCTGTGCCCCAGGGTTGGATAAACAGAGACTCAATGTGGTACGGGGTGAACACAATCCCTGAAATGACGAGAAGCGGGACTGCCAGCAGGACCTCGGAGTACCGCGTTATCGTACCCTTCGTATACGGAAACGCGCGGCCGAACAGCAGAAACACGTACGCGATGAACGCCGCCGCAATGTAGTAGAGCCGCGCCCAGTTGAGCGCGCTTGCGAGCGTATCCGCGTTCTCGAAAAACGCGAGCCCCACCGCCCACCCGAAGATGCCAAGCGTCACCAAGCCGAACGTGACGTTGATGCGGCTGGCCGCGAGCCGAACGAAAATCAAAATCCCAAGGACCAGGTTGAGCCCTCCGAAAACAAGCAAGACGATGTCCCTGGGGTCAAAAAGCATAGGTTACTTTTTTGTGGAAGCGAGCACCAGCGCCTGACCAGCGAATGAGTACGCGGTCTTGGTTTCTAAAAATCCTGCTTCAGCAAGCAATTCCAAAAATCGCGCTTTTGGCAAAAACTGGTACTCGCCTTTTTTGCCTTTCTTTTGTATTTTGAGCGCGTACCGCAGAATGGCGGGGCCGTAGAACAGGTTGTAGTACTTGCGCGGGTTGAGAATCTCGCGCCACGACGCCGCGAACACGCGCGCAAAGTTGACGCGGTATTTGGGTGTGGTCCATACGAACGCACCCGCGGGCGCAAGAACGCGGT
The DNA here is from genome assembly GCA_964606465.1 of uncultured Gammaproteobacteria bacterium. Taxonomy (GTDB): domain Bacteria; phylum Patescibacteriota; class Patescibacteriia; order UBA2169; family UBA2169; genus CG10-46-32. Next base: position 2,564 of record CAZSGI010000036.1, read on the forward strand.
GCACTTCGTTGAATAACGCGGCAAGCGCGTCAATCCCTTTTTTGCCTTCGTGCTCTTGGATATAGGTCAGCACCAGGCTCGCGGTTACGCCGTCAAATGAATTATCGGGAAACGGCAGGCGTTTGGAAAGATTGTGCTTAACCAGGGTGATGTGGTGCTCGCTCGGCTCCGGCACGAGTGACGGAATGCGCCTGCGCAGGTGCTCAAGCATCACGTCCGTGAGGTCCAAGGCCACGATTTCTTTGATTTGACCTTTTGATTTGTTCCAGATGAGGTCAACCATCGCGCCTGAACCGGTTCCCAAATCCAGCCACCGCTCTCCTGGTTTTGGGTCAAGGTATTCTTCTATCTGTTTGAGCAATTTTTTGTATGGAGTCGCATCCTCCAAGTATGGATAGATGGACCCGTACTTCGGGCCCCAAAACTGTTCGTCTTGAGTGAGATTCTGTTGCGTAGCCATGGCTTGAGTATACTAAAAATACCTTTTTTGAGCAAAAAGAAACGCCCCGCTCTCCGAAGAGAGGCGGGGCGCGAAAACCGTGCTGACGGGCCTTTTGTCACAACATGTGCCTGCCCACGACCTGCCACAGCGTGCGGAACACGTACTGGTCCACGATGAGACGGTGATGGGTCGCGCCGTGTATGGAGCAGAACCGTTCGTCTGCGCTACTTGGCATCCGGTGAGTACGGCCGTTGTAGTGGCGCTCCCAGTGGTCCAGCGAACACTGGGTTACCACCTGGTCATAGCTCCCGTTGAAGAAGTGCACCGGGCAGGCGAACCGCGCGCTCGCCATGGGGGCGCAGTACGCATCTCCGAGGAGACCGCGGAGCATGAGGCGACGGAGCAAACGCGCGGGTTCCGGACGCAGGCAGTAGAACTCGCGAGGGGACGTTCCGCCGAATTCTTTCTGGAATAACCTGAAGTCCGGGATCCGGCACACCGTGCCAGAGAGCTCGCGCCAGAGCTTGACGGGGTGCGTAAGCGCGAGCCGCGCGCTCACGACCCGTTCTATGCCGTACGGCGACACGGCGCCGAGCCCGACGAAGCACGTGACGCGGTCCCCAAGCTCCATCCAGAGCTCCAGGAGCTTGTGGCCAACAATCGCGCCGAATGAGTGCGCGACTACGACGAGCTTCGCGCCGCCGAGCTTGCAGATGGCAGCATACGCCGCATCCACTTTCCCGGCGAAGTCCTTTCCCGTAAGGTCCGGGGTTACAACCTCGCAACCGTGGTCCTGGAAGTACTCGCCCATCTCTTTGTAGAGGGCAGGCGAATACCACAGACCACCGAGCACCACGATCGTGGTTTTCACGGCTTGAGCCTCCGTGGAGATGGGTTAGAAGGAACACTTACTTCTTGATTTTACTATACTAATTAGCATGTTTGATAAAAACAGTCAATAATTCAGCCCGCACCTCAAGAGAGATGCGGGCTATGACCAGGCTTCTACGGACTATTTATGAGCCGGGAAGGTTATGCCGATTTGCAACCACTGTTGCTGTCTCAACCGCGAAGCCAGGGAGCGTATAGAGCCGCATACATCAACGCTATGCCCGCAATACCTGCTCCGGCCACCGCCACTGGATCCGGTAAGTAGTAGAGTCCGAACCAGATTGCTCCGGCCTCACCCAAGAAGAATCCGAACGCCCGCAGGAATACCATCTTGTACGTATGTATGATGATGGCGATGGAGGCAATAGAGACGAAGACGGCGATGGTGATGAGGGCAATAGAGACGGAGGTTAAGACGACTACGGTGAGGGTTAAGACGACGATGGAGGAGACGAAGACGACGGGAAAGACGGAGAGAAAGCCGCTACAGCCAAATTTGTAGTCGGCGAGGGCGATGACGAAGGCGAAAAAGGCAAATCCGTCGGCGAAGAGGAACACTGTCTCACGCTCCATGCCAAAATCATAGTGCGCCACTGCCGCTGGGATCAGTACCAATACAACCATTACAGCGGCTACATAGAACAACTCTTTCCGAGCGTCCATGATGGAACCTCCTTGGTTGTGTGGTTAAAAGGGAAGTGTGCAGATGAAATCCCTGCACTTGGTACATACGATATCTCTCTTGTTCTGTAGTACAAACGGCGTGTGTACATGGGTGTGGTGGTTGCCGCAGGCTTTCGTGTGCACTTCACACTGCTGATACTGCTCGGGGTAGAGTCTTTGAAAATCTCTCTCGCTCATCCCGCGCATTCGGCGGCGTATACTCTCGGTGTCGTAGCACATGGTTACTCCTCGGTTTAGCAGGCAGTTCTCGGTTGGAGTCGTAGCTCCTCAATGTGCCGCAACCCAGACAAGACATGCGGCGATACAGCGGCGCGGACTTCTTCCTCGTTCCGCGCTGAAACGGTCATTTGGTGCATGTCAACCCCACCGAAGCTGCCGCCGTAATCCAGTGCGTCGCACGTGGCGTACGTGAGATAAAACCGCTTCAGATCGTCTTTCTGTTCTTGGCGCGAACACATGATGCACCTCCATTGAGATGAATTGTGAAACAACAAAAAACTGGCTCAAGGCCAGTTCTCTGCGTCAAAATCCCAATGGATCAATTATTTATATTTGCAGCATAAAACTAGCCTCGGCTTTTAGGGTATAGGCGTAATAATAAGCAGACCCGGCCGCTTGGCTAGTTAAAAAATCGGCTGAATTTAACCCATGAATACTCATAATCCATAGTCTAGCACGATTGTAGTATGGCGTCAAATTTGTGGGGCTCTATTAGCCTTGCTTTTCTTGCGCGAAAACGATACGATATATGGCATATCATATCCAATCCAACGCCCGTATGCCTGACTGCATTTTTTGCGACATCGTAGCCGGACAAGCCCCGAGCCATACCATCTGGGAAAACGAAAAACACCTTGCCTTCCTTTCCATTTACCCGAACACCGAGGGGTTTTCTGTGGTTGTTACCAAGGAGCACTACCCAAGCTACGCGTTTGATTTGCCGGATGAGGTCCTTGCGGGTTTGGCGCTCGCCGCAAAACGCGTGGGCAAGCTGCTTGATGAGCGTTTGGATGGCGTTGGCAGGACCGGCATGATACTGGAAGGCTATGGCGTGGACCACGCGCACGCAAAACTCTTCCCCATGCACAACACGACCGGAGAAACGGAATGGCAAAAGCGCGCGTCAAGCGTGGACAAGTACTTTACGGAATACGAGGGGTACATTTCTTCGCATGACGGAAAGCGGGCGGATGATGCCGCGCTTGCGGAGCTTGCAAAGAAAATTCGTAAAGAAGTGTAACACTTTCTATGGTTGCAACAACAACCTCTCAAGGTAACCGTTCAAAAATTTGCAGATCATCTGGAATTCCAAATCCCTTAAAGTAGGTATTGAGCGTAGTGGCCTCAAGATGCCGAAGCTCAACCTCATCCGGATCCTTGGTAACCGTAAGGTACACCTCCATCACCCGCATGAAAAAGTCGTGAGAGATGACGAGCGCGGTTTCGCCTTTTGACTCGTGCTGTTTTATTGATTTGAAAATACGTTCTATGCGTGCATACATATCAGCAACACTCTCAACAATCTTTCCCTCAATCTCGGCCCGGTAAAGCGCGGTGCGGATGGCGGGCATGCCGTGCTTTTCAAACTCCTCCTTTGACAGAATCTTAATCAAATCAAAATCAACTTCTTTGATGTCCGGATTGCCAATAAGTGGGACACCGCGAGCGTGCTTTTCTTTAATGATGCTCTGCACAAGCTCCGCGGATTCCTTTGATCGGCGCGACTGCTTGCCTGAATTGTTGTAGTAGATGACGCCAACCTGATTAAGCGGCAATACTGATCCCGCTGCTTCAAAAAACAGATCGCGGCTTCCGGGCGCAATGCCCGGATCAAGCTTGCCGGATGCCAAATCCGCCAGCACCTCGTATGGCATTTCCAGGTGGCTCTTGTACGGCAAATCAAGTTTGCTGTGGCGGATAATGTAGCTGTTTGATGGGGTAGGCATAGTAAAAAAGTAGCACGCCCCCGCTCGCAAGACAAGCTTGCGGCAGGAGCGTGCTTCTCGGAAAGGACAACTACCGTTCCAAGAGGTACACCCGACCGTTCTGCGGATCGCGCCCATCAATACGGACGCGCTCACCGGGGCGGATGATGCGGGTGGCGTCTGGAACGTCCACCACCGCGGCATTGCCCATCTCGC
>CAZSGI010000037.1:0-6685 GCA_964606465.1 uncultured Gammaproteobacteria bacterium
CAGGCCGGCGTGTTCGCCATGTTGACGTTACTGTATTTGTCCGTCTCAACCACCGTGCCGGTCCATGAGGAGGCGCATTCATCAAGCCAAAATTTAAATTAATTGAGAAAGGAATAATTAATATGGAACAAGCATCTATGGTGGTTCTCGCTAAGGCTATCGGCATCGCGGTCGGCGGCCTGGGTCCGGCCTTGGCCATTGGACTGCTCTTTGCCAAAGGACTGGAGGCTATTGGCCGCAATCCCGAGGCCTCGGGAAAGGTTTTCGTGCCCATGCTCTTGGGCGCGGCTTTTGCCGAGTCAATCGCCATTTACGCGCTGGTGGTGGTGTTTACGTTAAAGTAACTTGATGCCGGCTGAATCACGTTGGGAAGTGGTTCGGCCGCATGAAATTATTTCAAGAACGAGATGAGCCTCATTGACACGGTCTACGCATCAGAAGGAGTAACGGCGGGAGCGCCGGGCGGTTTGCTGGATTCGTTCGGGTTGGATCCGCGGCTGTTCTTGTTGCAGCTTGCGAACTTTATCATCGTGGCGATTATCCTGTGGTTTTTAATCTTAAAGCCGCTGACCAAAAAACTCTCCGAGCGGCAGAAAGTGATTGAAGACAGTTTGGAAAACGCCAAGAAGGTTGCGGAGACGCTGGCTCGCAGCGAAGCGCAGTACCAGAAGCGCCTGCGCGAGGCGCGGCAGGAAGCCGAGAAAATTCTCGCGCAGGCCGGCGTTGACGCGGCCAGCCTTTCCGAAGAAATGAAAGCCAAGGTTAAAAAGGAAATTGAGGTTTTGGTGGCGCAAGCCAAGTACTTCGTCCAGGCGGAAAAAGAAGAAATGATGGCGGCTTTTAAAAAGGAAGCGGCCCAGGTAGTCGGCAAGGCTCTGGAGAAACTCATTGGCGAAAAGATGACCGCGGAAAAAGACAAGGAGCTGATTGCCGACATCATCGGCAAACTGAAGACCGAACAGTATGAATAGGGGAACTCCCCAAACGTACGCGCGCGTCCTGTACGAAATCACGCTCGGAGAGCGCGGCGCGGTTTTAGAAAAAGCCATCAAACATTTTGTGGTTTTATTGGCGCGCGAGCGCAAACTCCGGCAAGCGGACAGGATTATTGATGCATTTGTCCATTACGCCAAAGCGCAAGAGGGGATTGTGGAGATTACCGTAGAGAGTGCGTACGAGTTGGCCGATGCAACCCTCAACCGCATAAAAAAAGTTTTCGGCGAAAACGTGGAGGCTGAAACCAAACGTAATGCGAGCCTTTTGGGCGGCGTGGTGGTGCGGAGCCGTGATACCATTTTTGACGCCAGTTTGCGTACCCAATTAAATAATTTAGAGATGAAATTAGCGTTGTAGCCGATATGTCTATCAACACCATTGTCGAACAGCTTAAAAAACAGATTGAGAGTTTTGAAACCGCGGTCCAACTCGAGGAAGTCGGCCAAGTGATTGAAGTGGGCGACGGCATCGCTCGGCTCTCCGGTTTAACGCGCTGCCAGTCTCATGAGATGTTGGAGTTTCCTAACAGCACTTTTGGCGTGGCTCTGAACCTAGAAGAAGAGACCATCGGCGCCGTCATCTTGGGTGAGTACGCGCACATTAAAGAAGGCGACACGGTCAAGCGCACGGGCCGGATTCTGTCCGTGCCCGTGGGCGAGGAACTGATCGGCCGCGTGGTTAATCCGCTGGGAGCGCCGATTGACGGCGGCATGCCGGTTAAATCAAAAACGTTCTACCCGATTGAACGGATTGCACCGGGCGTCATGATGCGCCAGGGCGTGTCGGTGCCGGTTCAGACCGGCATCAAGGCCATTGACGCCATGATCCCGATCGGCCGCGGCCAGCGCGAGCTCATCATCGGCGACCGCCAAACCGGTAAAACCGCGCTCGCGATTGATGCCATCATCAACCAAAAAGGCCAGGACATGATCTGCGTGTACGTGGCCATTGGTCAAAAAGAATCCAAAGTGGCGCGCATCGTGGCCAAGCTTCGGGAGACGGGCGCCATGGATTATACGGTTGTGGTCTCGGCCGGAGCTTCTGACCCGGCTCCGCTCTTGTACATCGCGCCGTACGCCGGGGTGGCGATGGCTGAATACTTTATGGATCAAGGCCGCGACGCGCTGATTATTTACGACGATCTATCCAAGCAGGCGTGGGCCTACCGCGAGATTTCGCTCTTGCTGCGCCGTCCGCCGGGCCGCGAAGCGTACCCCGGGGATGTGTTTTATCTGCACTCCCGTTTGTTGGAACGCGCTTGCCGGCGCAATGCCGAATCAGGCGGGGGCTCAATTACGGCGTTGCCGATTATTGAAACCCAAGCCGGGGACGTGACCGCCTATATTCCGACCAATGTTATTTCCATTACCGACGGCCAGATTTTTTTGGAAACCGATTTATTCTACCGCGGCATTAGGCCTGCGCTTAACGTGGGCATATCCGTGTCCCGCGTCGGTTCGGCCGCGCAAATTAAGCCCATGAAAAAAGTGGCCGGCAAAATGAAACTGGCCATGGCCCAGTTCCGCGAATTGGAAGCTTTTGCCCAGTTCTCGAGCGACCTGGACCCGGAGACCAAAAAGCAGATTGACTTGGGCCAGCGTTTGGCCGAGGTTTTGAAACAGCCCCAGTTTGCGCCCATGCCGGCGGAAGGCCAGGTGGCGATCATCTACGCCGTGTCCAACGGGTTTGCCAACGAGGTTGCGGTCAAAGACATACGCGCTTGGGAAGATACATTCCACAAATACATGCATACGTCGCACAAAGGCCTGCTGGCTAAGATTGGAAAAGCAGAGTGGGATGAAAAGATTGAGGCGGAATTAAAGAGCGCGTGCGAGGATTTTCATAAGAGTTAAACCAACCCTTCTGTGCCGCTCAACACGAAAACAATCAAACGCCGCATCAAATCCGTGGGCTCAACGAAAAAAATCACCAGAGCCATGGAGATGATTTCGGCCGTCAAGATGCGCAAAGCCGTGGCGAATGCCGCCGCGAGCCGCGCGTATGCGAACTTTGCCTGGGAAATGCTTTCCGACATTTCGGCTAAGACCGCCGTCGCACACCACCCGCTCTTGGCGCGCCGGCCGGTTCAGAAAATCGGTTTGCTGTTAATCACTTCAAATCGCGGCTTGGCTGGCGGGTTTTCCAGTCGGCTTTTGGCCAAAGTCCACGACTATGTTCAAGAAGCGGAAACCGCGGGCGCAAAAAAGGTGGAGGTGATGCTCGTGGGCAAGCGCGGGCAGAAGATTTACCATCGGTACGGCCACCGCGTGGCGGCCGAGTTTCCCAAGGTTGACCTCACCACCAGAGTAGAAGAAGTGCTGCCGCTCTCGCAGATGATTAGCGGTGACTACCGCAACAAAAAGTACGATACCATTGTGTTGGCTTTTACGGATTTTGAATCAGCCCTGAAACAAACGCCGCGCCTCAAGCAGCTTTTGCCGATTGTTGGGACCCACCAATTAGACCGCGCTGGCGCACCGCAGCGCGGCAGCGAATTCTTGTTTGAGCCGGGCCCGAAAGCCGCCTTGGAGGCGCTCCTCCCGCGGTTGGTGGAAATGCAAATCTACCAGGCAATCCTGGAGTCAGACGCTTCCGAACACAGCGCCCGGATGCTCGCCATGGCTCATGCCACGGACGCGGCCGAGGAAATGATTACGGAGTTGACGTACTCGTACCACAAAGCCCGCCAGGCGGCGATTACGCAAGAGATAGCGGAGGTGGTTGGTGGCACCGCAGCGCTGGGGGAAAATTAATTCGTTAAATAGTTACCTAGTTACCTATGAATCGTGGAATCATAACGCAAATCATCGGCGTCGTGGTTGACGTCAGTTTTCCCACAAAATTACCCGAGCTTTACCATGCGCTTGAAACCAAGACCCCGGACGGAGGGACCTTGGTCTTGGAAGTGCAGAAGCACATGGGCGGCAACGTGGTGCGCGCGGTTGCCATGTCCACCACCGACGGTCTCTCTCGCGGCCAAGAAGTGTTTGATCGCGGCGGACCCATTACCGTGCCGGTGGGCCCGGCGACCTTGGGCCGCATGTTCAATGTCACTGGCGATCCGATTGATAACCAAGGAGCGCCTAAGACAAAACACAAATACCCGATTCATCGTCCGGCGCCGGAATTTGTGCGGCAGTCCACCCGCTCCGAAGTTCTGGAAACCGGCATTAAGGTGATTGATTTGATCTGCCCGTTCTTGAAAGGCGGCAAGGTCGGTCTCTTCGGCGGCGCCGGGGTGGGCAAGACCGTGGTGATTCAGGAACTGATCCGTAACATTGCCCAGGAGTACGGGGGTTACTCCCTGTTCGCCGGCGTGGGCGAACGCTCGCGCGAGGGCAATGATTTGTACCGCGAAATGAAAGAGAGCGGGGTTTTGGCCAAAACCGCCCTGGTCTTTGGCCAGATGAACGAACCGCCTGGCGCCCGGGCGCGCGTGGCTCTATCCGCCCTGGCCATGGCCGAATATTTCCGCGATGAAGAGGGGAGAGACTTACTCCTGTTCATCGATAACATTTTCCGTTTTACCCAGGCCGGCTCCGAGGTTTCGGCGCTTTTAGGGCGCATGCCGTCGGCCGTGGGCTACCAGCCGACCTTGGCCACGGAAATGGGCTTGCTGCAGGAGCGCATTACTTCCACGGACAAAGGCTCCATCACCTCGGTCCAAGCCGTGTACGTGCCGGCCGACGATCTTACCGACCCGGCGCCGGCCACCACGTTCGCGCACCTTGATTCCACCGTGGTTTTGAACCGGTCACTGACGGAGTTGGGCATCTACCCGGCCGTGGATCCGCTGGATTCCAGCTCCACGATTTTAGATCCGAACGTCGTTGGAGAGGAGCATTACCGCACGGCCCGCGACGTGCAAAAGGTGCTGCAGCGGTACAAAGATTTGCAGGACATCATCGCCATTCTGGGCATGGAGGAATTGTCCGATGAAGATAAAATCACCGTCTCCCGCGCCCGCAAGATCCAGAAGTTCCTGTCCCAGCCGTTCTTCGTGGCCGAGGCGTTCACGGGCACGGAAGGCAAATACGTGCCCCTCTCTGAAACGGTGCGCGGCTTCAGGGAGATTTTAGACGGCAAGCATGACAGCAGGGGGGAGCAGGCGTTTTATATGAAAGGCGGGATTGATGAAGTCAAGTGACGCACCAGCGTCATCCTGAGGCCGAGAGTACTCGGCATAAACTCCGCAATAGCGGAGTCGAAGGATCTGATGTATGAATAAAATCAATTTCAAAATCATCACCCCCGAACGAGTTGTCTTTGAGGATGAAATCGACCAGGTCACCATGATGACCACGACCGGGGAGATTACGGTTCTGCCCGGTCACATTCCCTTGGTCACGGTGCTCTCGCACGGCGAGCTTTCCTGTAAAAAGGGGAACGAAGCATACGCCATGGCTGTTTCTGGAGGTTTTTGCGAGGTGCGGCCGGACAACGCGGTGGTGGTGCTGGCTGATACCGCGGAGCGGGCCGAAGAAATTGATTTGGCTCGGGCCGAGGAAGCCAGGGCGCGGGCCGAGAAATTGATGCAGGAAGCCAGGGGACGGGAAGACGTGGATTACGCGGCCCTGCAGGCCATACTTGAGCGCTCGTTGACCCGTTTGCGCGTGGCTAACAAGTACCGCAAGCTGCCGAAACCGTAGGGGTGTCGGTTGACTACCATGGAGTACGCAACAATTGCCAGACAAAATTTTTCTGTGTGGAACGAGGCGCTGCGGAGCGGAGACCCCCGAAAGGTGGCGGCGCTGTACGCGGACGGGGTAACGTTTTTGCCCACGGTCTCGGGCGAATGCAAGCGCGGGAGAGCTGCAGCCGAGGGGTACTTTGCGCATTTTCTTGCGAAGCGCCCGTCCGGAACCGTTGTCCAAGACGAGGTGCAGCCGCTCGGGCCGGATTGCTACGTCCACTCCGGCAGGTACGACTTTGAAGTCGGCCCGGCCCAAAGCCGCTCTGTTGTTGAAGCGAGGTTCACCTTTGTGTGGTGCCGGAACGCCCGGGGGGAGTGGGAGATACTCCACCACCACTCATCGGCACGGCCGGGAGAATAGAAAGAAGCCCGGCGGAAGTGAGTCCAGTCGGGCTTCGGGGTGCGGGATGCAAGGAGCGGCGGAAAGAGCTTGGCGCTATTTCCGCTTTTTGATGCTGATGAGCCGGGCGCTGTACCGCTCAAGGTCCGGCGCTATCAGCACGATGCCGTCCCGTTCTTTCGCGACGAGCGCGCGGTACCGGACAGCCACCGCTGCCGTGTCCCCGGGCGCGTAACCCAGGAGTTGGCTCCAAATGGCCGGGAGATTGTACCTGTGCTGGGTATTGGCGTCGTCCACAGCGATGGTGACGATGGGCGGCATGCCCACAGCTTCAGAGTACACGGCGTGGTCTGCGGCGATGGTGCCCTTGAAGTGGTGTTCGGCGCCAGTGTCGCCGAGCCACCAGTCGTCGGTCATCTTCCAGACGAAGCGGATGCGCGGGTCTGGATTCATCTCCACGCCGATCACCACGCTGTCCTGCGGCACAACCGTGACCCCGAGCAGGCTTTTGGGGAACGCGTAGGTCGCGGTGTCGTGTGTGGCCGTGATGTTCTTCGCGGTTACGTGCGTGACCTTGGCGCGCACGTGCAGGAGTAGGTCAGCGCTGGCCTGGTTCGCGAAGGCCACGCAGGTGATGATGACGGCGAGCAGCGCCA
>CAZSGI010000038.1:0-6680 GCA_964606465.1 uncultured Gammaproteobacteria bacterium
AGGACGCCAGGTTTTCATCCTGGTAATCGGGGTTCGATTCCCCGTAGCGGTACCAGTTTTTTCTCTATACAATTCTGCGCTTGGGCTGACCCGCCGAGACCGCCCACTCGTCCGCTACGCGGACTCGCGGGAACCCGGATTCGGCGGGCTTTTGTTGCGGCCGCAGCGTGCTATAGTACCACTATGGTAAAGCCATTCACCCCAAACGACGCCTACGCGCGCAAGGCGCGCGCCGAAGGGTACCTGGCGCGCAGCGCGTACAAGCTCAAAGACATCATGCAAAAATTCAAGGTCGTCGCAACCGACGATACGGTGCTCGATATCGGCGCCGCGCCCGGCAGCTGGCTGCAGGTGGTGCGTGAAGCCGTGGGAGAATCCGGGCGTGTGGTCGGCGTTGATCTCTCTCCGGTTGCCTTCCGCGCCAAAAACGTCATCACGATTCAGCGCGACATCTTTGATCCCGGCATTGACGCGGTCCTGGCGAAGTACGGCCCGTTTGACGCAATACTCTCGGACGCCTCACCTGCAACGAGCGGCATCAGAGACCACGACCAAGCCCTGTCCGAGGAACTGGTTGAGCGCGTACTCGCGCTCGCCGAAACACACCTCGCGCCCGGCGGCTCTCTGGTTACCAAACTCTTCCAAAGTCCTGAAACCAATACTTTGATGAACCGCGCAAAGCAGATGTTCAAACAGGCGCGCCTTTACAAACCCAAGGCTTCGCGCGAACGCAGCTTTGAAACGTACCTCGTCTGCCGCAACAAAGTATGTTGATACTCGGGATTGAAACCTCGTGCGATGATACGGGCGTTGCCTTGGTGGAAGCGAAAGGCAACAGATTTCGTGTACACTCCAACGTGATTATCTCGCAAGCCAAGCTGCACAACAGGTACGGGGGTGTGGTGCCTGAAGTTGCGGCCCGCAACCATTTGAAAAATATCATTCCGGCAGTTGATGAAGCGCTTGGCAACACAAAACCATCCAAACTTGACACTATTGCTGTGACCGCAGGACCCGGCTTGGTTACCTCATTGCACGTAGGCGTTGAAACCGCGAAAACACTCTCACTCGCTTGGAACGTACCACTCGTTGGCATAAATCACATGGAAGGCCACATCTACTCCGTGCTATTGCCTCCCCCTCCTGTACACAGGAGGGGGTTAGGGGGTGGTTTTGGCACTACCGCAAAAATCAAATTCCCCGCCGTTGCTTTGATTGTTTCGGGCGGGCACACGGAACTGATTTACATGCCCGGCCACGGCACCTACAAACTCCTCGGCAAAACCCGGGACGATGCCGCGGGCGAGGCGTTTGACAAAGCCGCGTTCATGCTCGGCCTCCCCTATCCCGGCGGGCCCGCGATATCCAAAGTAGCAGAAAAAGGCGACCCCGAGAGTTTTGAGATTCCTCGGCCCATGATTGAGCGGGATGATTGTGAGTTTTCTTTCTCCGGCATGAAAAATGCCATTCGCTTGATCGTGGAAAGCTACAAAAAGAGACGCACACGCCTTCCGATAAACGACCTCGCAGCCTCCATCCAGCAAGCCATCATAGACATCCTCATCACTAAATCCCTGATTGCAATCGCAAAAGCCAAGCCAAAAACCTTCATCCTCGCGGGAGGTGTTGCCGCGAACGCGGCTTTAAGAGCGCAGCTTGCAGAAAAACTCCCCAAGAATGCCAATCTGTTCATCTCTCCGATTTCCTACTCCCAGGACAATGGAGCCATGATTGCCGCAGCAGCGCATCGCAGAATCAAAAACAAGCAATTTGACTCGCCGGAATCTTTAACCGCCAATGCGCACTGGGAGCTGGTGTAGTTATAATTTACGCACTACTCCCTTGTCCGCATCAACCTTCACGCGGTCTCCCGTCTTAAACATGTCAGTGGCGCGGTTGGTTCCCATAACAGTCGGGATCTTGAGCTCGCGGGCGATGACCGCGGCATGGCAGGTCATGCCGCCCTGGTCAGTAACAATGGCCGCGGCCCGCGGAAGGTGATGCGCAATCGTGTACCGCGTCATGGAGCACACGAGTATGGCGCCGCGGGGCATCTTCGCAACATCGCCGTCGCTCATGGCCCGGTACACGCGCCCGCGTGCTTGGCCGGGATAGGCCGTAGTGCCGGACACCTCTCCCTTCGGAGGCGCGCTCAAGTGTTGCTTGTATTCGCGATTGAAGAGGCGTTTAGCGTCTGCGTTCCAAAATATTTTTTCCTTCCCGTCCGTAAGCAGCAGCGCGAACAGCTTCCGCGTACGCAAGTCTTTTGGCAGTGTACCGGTTGCGAGCCATTCCCGCACCTCTCGGGGAAGCAGCATCAAGGCAGTGCTCCAGGGCAACTTCGTAATCCGTGCCAAACCTGAACGGGACACGTCCTCAATGGTAGCCAGGTGACGCGCCGCATAATCCCGATCCATGCCGAAACGCCTGAGTAATTTTTTGTCTTTCTCCGGCACCAGATACTGTGCCAGTTCCGGCGTCTGGAAGACCGCTAAAAAACGCTGGTGCGCATGCAAAAACTCATCAAAATGTTTGGCCAGCGAAATTTTGTTGCGGAACGCTTTTTTGGTGATTACAACTAAATCCCTGGCAGCATTCCGTATCTCTCTTCCCACGCGGCGGGCGAACGCCGCGTTCAAATTACGACGCAAAAATTTGCGCAAATCCTCAAGATCGCGCACGCTGCGCAGGGAATACTCCACGTTGCCGTCAAAGTAAAACAGGATGTTCTTAAAACGCCAACGCAAGGCCCTATTTTTGCCGCGGACATAGCCTACTCCTATGGACCAGACGTCAAACGGGTAATATTCTACCGCACGAAACAAATACCAGCGCATACATTAAAATGTTACCATATCACAATTTCCTCACCAAGCCGTGGTTCGCATCCACCTCCACGCGGTCGCCGTCTTTGAGCACAGAGAGCGCGCCCTGCACCCCAACCACGCACGGAATGCGCAGTTCGCGGGATACAATGGACGCATGCGACGTGATGCCGCCCTCTTCGGTGACAATGGCTCCGGCTTTTTTCATGATGGGCACGTACTCGGGCCGCGTGTTCGGCGCAACCAAAATATCCCCTTTTCTCATCTTTTTAAATTCTTTTTGGGAACGGACCAAACGGGCTGTACCCCGCACCACGCCCGGGAACGCGCTCCTTCCGGAAAGCGACTCCCCGTGCTCAAAAGAACTCTCAAGCGACCGGAACAGCGCTTTGGCGCCAGGACCTGTGTACACCGCAATGTGCCTGCCGTAATCGTTGTGTGACACATTGCCCTTGCTTCTCTTTTTTAACTCCGGCTCAAGCTTCTTAAGGCTCTCTATGCTCTGAATTTCCCACCAGAGCGCTTCGTGCACCAGCCGGAGCGGCACTCCGCAGCGGTTGCCCATCTCTTTTGAGAACACGAGGAGCGCTGTGTGGGCCATCTGGTTGTATGCCTTTCGGCTGTCGCGGAATGCGCCAAGTACTACAAAAAAAGAAAAAAGGTTGCGCAGCCTCTTGGGCATGCGCAGCGAACGTTCAAGCCTGCGCTTATGCGCCGCATTCTTTGCGATGTGCGCGATATTAGCGCGCTCAACCGCTTCCAGTTTCTTGTCCGCAAGGAGCGCGCGAATCTCCTTCAAAAAGTGCGCTGGCCCAAGGTTCCGCACAATCGCGTAGTCATTGTATATCCAGTGGAACGCTTTTGCGTGCGCAGTAAGCCCCCTAAACCATGCTGAATGCTTCTGCTTAATGGCGGTGATTGGTTTCTTGCCTTTCATGGCGCGCAAAAGCGCTCTGTTTCTCCCGGCGCTCTGCGCCAATGAAAGCAAAGATTTCTTTTCCCGCTGAATCCAGGAGAGTTTCTCTGGAGAAAGCAGTAGGGCAAGCTCGTCCGGCGCAAGGGAAATGCGAAATTCCGAGAGCAGCTCCGGGACGAGAATGTCGCTTGAGTAATCAAATGAATCAAGGAAAATGGATTCCTGCCACACGCGATCATACGCTTTTGAAAAACGCTTGAATGCCGCAATGAGTTCGCGGTCCGAAAATTCTTTTAAATCGCCTTTCTCCGCCCGCTTAAGCTCTGACAAAAACACGGGTACCAATTCGCGCTCCCAGTAGCGCGCCAGCTCCTGAATGAATCTCGGATTCTTGCGCTGTCGGGCAAGATAGTAGCGCGCATTTGCGAGCATACTCTGTTTGGACAAAAAAACGTGCCAGAAGTGCTGGCCAGTCTGATAAAATGCGAACTTCTTATAAAAGTGATGAATCTGTTTTCCGTGAATACGGAAATCAACGCACGCGCGGGCCGGGTAGCTCGGATACAGAAAGTTTGCGCTTGCTGCCTGCTTATACCAGTCAGTTGATTTAAATTCATTCTTGAGCTGTGCCAAACTTTTGCTCATATTAGCCAAAAATATAACGATACCCTAATAATACAGCAATTTTTAACATCTGGGCACTTGCTAAAAATACTATAATATGCTATAATTTTATTCCAAAACAAACCGGGTTTGAAATTCGCTCTGTCACATTCTCTCAATGAAAGGAGGGCCGCATGGCCCCGGAACTGGTTGCAACACTGGTTGCGGCCGCACAGGCGATGCAGCCGTTCGTAGTAGAAGTCCGCCGCGAGCTCCACAGATATCCGGAGGTGCGCTGGGAAGAGGAGCAGACACTCCGGTTCATCCACGAGCAACTGCTCAACATCCTCTCCGCGAACACCAGACGCCCCCACATGCCACTCGTGGTCATCCACCAGGCAAAGGGCGGCATGTGGGTGGACATCACCTATGATTATACACTCCCCCGCATCATCCTGCGGGCGGACGTGGATGCTCTGCCGATTCAGGAGGCAACCGGTCTTCCGTTCGCCTCCCGGAACTCGGGGGTCATGCACGCGTGCGGGCATGACACGCATGCGGCCATGCTCCTGGGCGCTTTCAAAACGCTCGTGGAGAACGACCTGCCCACAAAGCACAACCTGCGGCTCGTGTTCCAACGAGCCGAGGAGAACCCGATTGACGGGCGCTCCGGCGGCAAGACGCTGGTGGAGGAAGGCGTGCTAGACGGCATCTCCGCGGCCTACGCCCTGCACATCTGGGCAACCGGCGAACCAGGCGTGTTCCTGTCGCGCCCAGGTCCCATGCTCGCCAACTCGGACCGGTTCAAAATCACGGTCACGTGCACGGGCGGGCACGTGGCATTCCCGCACCGCGGGTCAAACGCCATTGACATTGCCACGGACATCCACGTGGCTCTGCGTGGCTTTGACACGCGGTTCCTGGGCCCCAACGAGCCGACCTCGTTTGTGCCAGCCATCTCCAACGCCGGCACAGGCTCAAACATCCGGCCGTCCGAGGCAGAAATCTGGTACGCGGTCCGGAACGTGCTCGGCCCCAAGACGCGCGCCGCGTTCCACCAGGCCATCAGCGAACAGGTAAAGGCAGTGGTCAGCCGCTACCCGGATGCCACAGTCGCGTGCGAGCCGATCTATGGCCACCCAGCGCTCGCCAACTCTCCGGCAAGCTACGAACATGTCAACGCCGTACTCCAGGCTGCTGGTGAGAAAACCGGCCTGGAAGAACTCCACATGGGCGGGGAAGACTTCGCCCACTACCTGGAACTCCAGGGCGGCGTTCCAGGCTCCATGTGGCTGCTCGGCGCAGCCCAGGAAGGTAGCGGGGACCACCACACCCCGACCTTCAACCCGGACGAATCCGTGTTCTGGAGGGGAGTCATGTTCTGGCTCCTGCTCGCCACGAGCGACTGACACTCACGTTCCTTCAACCCCGCACACCACGTGCGCGGGACAACAACAAGAGCCCCTGCGGTCTACAAGACGCAGGGGCTCCTTCTTTTTCAATTACACGTCAATGCCGAGGTAGTAAGTGATCAGTGCCGCGCCAAGCTCCGCGTACGGCTCTTTCTTGGAGTACGCGGCGCGCGGGTCATCATCAACGTCTTTTTCTACCTCAAAAATACGAGGCTTGAGCATATAGAGTATCGCGTCCTTGCGCAGCTTTTTCATGTGCTCACGGGTGATGGGTTTGTAACTCTTAAGAATCGCCTCTTCTTTTTCCTTGGGAAACTTGTCAGCCGGAATAATGCCCTTCTGCAGGCCACGCGTCAAAAAGAGAATGTCAACGTCGCCAATAAAGTTATCCAGTTTGTCGTACCGTAAGTCTTTTAAGCCGTTTGCGCGCGCTTTTTCTTCAACATATTTTGGAATCGGGAAGTGCCCAAGATCGTCCACCACTAAATCCATGCCGTACAAGCCGAAGATAGGCACCATGGCTTTGGTAACGCGGTTAATTTCCGGGGTGCCGTAGATGCCAACCTTCATGCCTTGGAGCGGTTTTTTGGTGTAGTAGAGCATGTTGATGAGTATCCAGGGCGCGGCAATGGCGTGCTCCCGCGAGCCGCTGCCGCCGTTTAACACTGGGACGAATGAATTGGCTGCGGCGCGATCCGCGGAATCGTCATCCGGATGACGCAGTACGATGATGTCCGCAAAACAGCTGTACTCGCGAATCGTATCTTCCAAAGTCTCGCCTTTTTCCATGGAAAGCCCTTCTTCGCCCATCACGCCTATCCATCCCCCGCCAGCGCGCAACATACCTACCTGGAACGCGTTCATGGTGCGCGTGGAAGGCTGAAAAAAAAGCGTTGCCACAATTTTGTTCTTGCAGAGGTCACC
>CAZSGI010000039.1:0-6360 GCA_964606465.1 uncultured Gammaproteobacteria bacterium
CGTTGTCCACAACCTCAAAGGTTTGACGTATGCTACACTGTATACTATGTTCGGCTGCAGCTCCGCAAAAGACGCGCAGCAGATGGTGCGGCAACTTGCGAAAGTGACCAATGAGTTCATATTCACCAAACCTCGCGGCGCCGGCCACACGTTCTACGATCCGCACGCGCTCTCACGCATGACCAAACTCCCCAAGCGCGTCCAACCAAATCCCCGCAGCGCGTTGCCACAAGCTTTGAAAAAACTCAAACCCCAGGATGCACTCCTCATTACCGGCTCATTCTACTTAGCCGGAGAGCTGCGCAAACACTGGATCAACGAGAGAACCGTACTAACCAAGCGAAACCATGTCTAACCTCGTCATCGTCGAATCCCCAACCAAAGCAAAAACCATTTCCAAGTTTTTGGGTAAGGATTTTGTGGTTACGTCGTCCTATGGCCACGTCCGGGATCTCCCGGAAAAAGACATGGGCATTGACATCCAAAACCACTTTGCGCCTCAGTACGTGGTTGAAGGTGCGGACAAGAAAAAGGTCATTGAATCGCTCAAAAAAGCCGCGAAAAAGAGCGAATACCTCTACTTCGCAACAGACGAGGACCGCGAGGGCGAAGCCATTGCCTGGCATTTGGCGGAGCTTTTGAAGCCCAAAGCTGAACAGATCAAGCGCATCACGTTCCACGAAATCACCAAGGCCGCGATTGAAGAATCCTTCAAGCACCCGCGCGCCATTGACCTGCACCGCGTGGACGCCCAGCAGGCGCGCAGGATCCTGGACCGTTTGGTGGGATACGAGCTCTCCCCGTTCCTCTGGAAAAAGGTGGCCCGAGGGCTTTCCGCTGGCCGCGTGCAGTCCGTGGCTGTGCGATTGATTGTGGAGCGGGAAACCGAAATCCTGCAGTTTGAGGCGCAGGAGTACTGGACCATTGATGCGATTTTTGGAAAAATCGGCGCACAGGCCCCAAGCGAGTTTGACGAAAAGAACCTGCCCCAAGGGTTTTTCAGCGCAAAGCTCGCTGCCATCAACGGCCAAGCGCTTGATACGTTTGAGATTAAGGACGCAACACACGCAAATGAACTCGCCGCGGACCTCAAAGGAGCAACGTACGTCGTGACGCGCGTGGAAAAGAAGCAAACCAAAAAAAACCCGGCTCCGCCGTTCACCACCTCAACGCTCCAGCAGGAAGCGAACCGCAAGCTCAACTTCTCTTCCAAGCAGACCATGCGCTTAGCCCAGCAGCTCTACGAGGAGGGGCGCATCACGTACATGCGCACTGACTCCGTGAACCTTTCGTCTAAGTTCCTCAATGACGCACAGCAGTATTTGACTAAAACATTCGGCAAAGAGTATGCGCTCGGACGGGCCCGGGTCTTTAAGACCAAGGCAAAGGCAGCGCAAGAAGCGCACGAAGCAATCAGGCCCACAGAAACGGCGAATGACCCGGCAATCCTGAAAAGCGAGCTGGACGCGCACCAGCGCAAGCTCTATGACCTCATCTGGCGCCGCGCCCTTGCCTCGCAGATGCCCGAAGCGATCATGGATGCAACGTCAGTTGACGTAACCGCCGAAACGGATGCGCAGTACACATTCCGCGCTAACGGTCAGGTCATCAGCTTTGACGGATTTTTGAAAATCTACCCCGAATCCCAGCGTGAGGACTTGTTGCCCGAGCTTGCGGAGAAAGAAAAGGTCAACTGCGCCCAACTTGCCCCGAACCAGCACTTCACCGAACCCCCGGCGCGCTACAGCGACGCCTCCTTAGTGAAAGCGCTTGAAGAGTACGGCATTGGCAGGCCGTCCACCTACGCCCCGACCATATCAACCATCATTGACCGCGGGTACGTGGAACGCATTGAGAACCGCCGGCTGAAGCCAACGGACATCGCATTCCTGGTGAACGACATCTTGGTTGAGCACTTCCCCAACGTCACGGACTACCAGTTCACGGCCCGCATGGAAGACGAGCTTGACGAAATCGCCACCGGTGCGCTTGACTGGGAAAAAGCAATCAGGGAATTTTACGAGCCTTTTAAAAAGAACCTTATGGAAAAAACAGAAACCCTTTCCAAGAAAGACCTCACCGAGGAAAAAACCGACGAGCGGTGCGAGAAGTGCGGCAAGCCCATGATCATCAAAACCGGCAGATACGGCCGGTTCCTCGCGTGCACGGGTTTTCCGGATTGCAAGAACACCAAGCCCATAAACGGGAACGGAGAACCGGAGGAGCCGGAGACCACGGATGAGAAGTGCCCGGAGTGCGGTTCTCCCATGCAGGTCAAGCACGGCAGGTTCGGCAAGTTCCTTGGATGCACCAGGTACCCGGACTGTAAAGGAATCAAAAACATAGAAAAGGGCACGGGCGTTGCGTGCCCCGCGTGCGGGAAAGGCGAAATCGTGGAAAAGCGCTCCAAGCGCGGCAGGACGTTCTACGCCTGCAACCAGTATCCCAACTGCAAGACCGCGTTTTTCGCAAAACCGGTCAACGAGAAGTGCCCGGAATGCAAAAGCCAGCTCGTGCTCGGCCCCAAGGGAACGTACAAGTGCTCCAGCAAGGAGTGCAAGTTTACGAAAAAATCCGAATAAATACTCAAAACAGATGCTGAACTAAATTCAGCATGACGCTTCCCGCTCCGTCACCCTGAACTATGTGCTGATGAAAATCAGTATTGTTTCAGGGTCTGTTTTTGATTGACAAAAACACCAAAACAGGGATACGCTGTAGGTACGCGATTAATCGCATACCTGCTATGGCGAGCGTAGCGGAACTACTCAAAATCATTGATGAAGAGAAACTGCGGGTGGACAAAGACCTCATCCGCCTGGCGTTTGATTTTGCGCAAGAAGCGCACCAAGGCAAAGTGCGCAAAAACGGCGAACCGTACCTCAACCACTCGCTCGAAACAGCCAAAACCTTGGCGCGCTACCACCTGGATCAGGACACCATCATCGCGGGCTTGCTGCACGACGTTCCCGAGGATACGGATAGAACGCTCCAGGACGTGCGCAAAGAGTTCGGCAAAGACGTGGCAGGCCTGGTTGAGGGCATCACCAAGCTCGGAAAATTGAAATACCGCGGCATTGAGCGGTACATAGAGAATTTGCGCAAGATGTTCGTTGCCATGGCTTCAGACATCCGCGTCATCTTCATCAAATTCGCGGACCGGCTCCACAACCTCAAAACCTTGGACGCGCTGGAGTCCGAAAAGCAAGAGCGCATCGCGCGGGAAACCTTGGAAATCTACGCCCCTATCGCGAACCGGCTCGGCATGTGGCAGCTCAAGGGCAGGCTTGAAGACCTCTCGTTCAAGTACCTCTACCCCAGAGAGTACCAAAACCTCAAAGAGGCACTGGATAAAAACTTCAGCGAACGCGAGCAGCTTCTCAAGCACCTCTGCCGAGAGGTGAAGGTACTGCTCACGGGCGAACGCATGAAGGTGCTGGAGATTTCCGGACGAACCAAAGACCTCTGGAGTTTGCATCAAAAGCTGCAGAAGCACAACAACGAGATGCACCACGTCCACGACATCATCGCGCTCCGGGTGGTGGTGCCTACGGTGGTGGACTGCTACCGCGCGCTCGGCGTCATCCACAGCCGGTGGCGCCCCCTCCCGAACCGGTTCAAGGACTACATCGCCCAGCCCAAACCCAACGGCTACCAGTCCTTGCACACCACCATCTTCTGCGACAAAGGGAAAACCGTAGAAATCCAGATTAAAACGCGCGAGATGCACCAGGCAGCCGAGTACGGCATCGCGGCGCACTGGCACTACGACGAACGGGGCTCCATCAAACTGGACAAGACGCTGGACTGGGTACAGGAGCTCTCCAAGTGGCAGCAGGAGGTCGCCGACAGCGAACAGTACCTGGATTCGCTCAAGATTGACGTGTTCCAGGACCGCATCTTCGTGTTCACGCCCAAGGGAGACGTGATTGATCTGCCGGAAAACTCAACGCCCGTTGATTTCGCCTACCACATCCACACCCAAATCGGCGACAGGGCCACGGCCGCGCGCATCAACAACCAGATGGCCGCGCTCTCCACGCCCCTGAAGAGCGGGGACATGGTAGAAATCATCATAGAAAAGAACCGGAAAGGGCCGAACCGCGACTGGCTCAAGTTCGTCAAAACCCGCGCCGCTCGCGAAAAGATAAAAGCGAACGCTCCCAAGGGAATCTGGGGCGCGATTGCGAGCCTGCGGGAACGGTAGGTGCGCCTCTCCCGCGCCTACTCCGCCCCTTTGGCGCCGAGGAGCTTCTCCATGATGGCGTCAAGCTCCCCGGGTCCGTAGAACTCAATGGTGATGGCGCCTGCTGATTTTCCTTTTCTGCCGATTGAGACTCGCGTTCCGAGCAACTCTCCGAGCGCGCGCTCGTAGGCCTCAATGTTCGGGTCTTTGGTAACCGTGCGCGTGTGCCGATGCACCTCAACGCGGTGCGCCTCGTGCGTGGCATCCACGATGGAGAGCTTTTCCGCAAGAATCTTTTTGAACAGCGCCATGCGCTTCTCGTCGCCGTGCACCTCAAGAATGGCGCGCGCATGTCCGGCGTTGATTTTTCGTTCGGCGAGCGCCATCTGGATTTCCGCGGGAAGCCCGAGCAAACGGATGGCGTTTGAGATAAGGGGCCTGGTCTTGCCCACGCGGTCCGCAATCTGCTGGTGCGTCAACCCAAACCCGTCATTGAGTTTTTGGTAGGATTCAGCCTCTTCAATGGGGTTCAAGTCCGAGCGCTGGATGTTCTCGATGAGCGCGAGCTCAAGCCGCTCCAGCTCGCCCTCCTCGCGGACGATGACCGGCACGGTTTTCAAGCCCGCGAGTTTTGCGGCGCGCAAGCGCCGTTCGCCGGCGATCAGCTCAAAGCCGCCCTCGCCGTCGCGCACCACCACGAGCGGCTGGATGATGCCGTGCCGCTTGATGGACTGCGCCAGGTGTTCCAGTTCTTCCTGGACGAAATACGTGCGCGGCTGGTGCCGGTTTGAAGCGATTCGCTCAAACGGAATTTCAATGATGGCTGATTGCGCGACTTTTTCATCAACTGAAGAGTGCGCTCCTGCGGGCCGGTTCGCTGATGACGAAATGCCGGGCTTTGATGTATTCGGGATGAGCGAGCCCAAGCCCCGCCCAAGCCCGTGGTTTTGTTTTGCCATACGTGTTACGCGTGAGTGTGTAGTTCCAGAATCTCCCTGGCCAACCGCTCGTACGCTTTCGCACCCTTTGAGTCCGGGTCGTAGTGCAGGATTGATTTGCCGTACGAGGGCGCCTCGGTCAGGCGGACGTTGCGCGGGATCACGCTCCTGAAAATCTTGTCCGGAAAGTACTGGTACAGCTCGTGCATCACCTGCTCGGAGAGCTTCTGGCGCGAGTCGTACATGGTGAGGAGGGCGCCCAAGACCTTGACGTCGGGTTTGACGTTCTCCTGAATCAACCCGATGGTGTTCATGAGCTGGCCCAAACCCTCAAGCGCGAAGTACTCGGCTTGCACGGGTATGAGAATCTCATCTGCCGCTACCAGACCGTTGATGGTCAAAAGTCCGAGCGATGGCGGCGAATCAATGATGATGTAGTCAAACTCGTGGCGCACCTGGTCAATCACGTCCATGAGCCGAAACTCCCTCCGCTCAACGTTCACGAGCTCAACCGAGGCCCCGGCGAGCGCGTTGGTTGAGGGCGCAACTTTGAGCCCGTCCAGCTCGTGCTGCTGGACGATGGAGCGCAAATCGGTTACTCCGCTTAACACCTCGTACAAGCCCTTTTCAAGCTTCGTATGCTCAATGCCGATACCGGACGTGGCGTTCGCCTGCGGATCGAGGTCTAAGAGCAGCACGTACTTTCCTAACGCGGCGAGGTACACGGCGAGGTTCACGGCCGTGGTGGTCTTGCCAACCCCGCCCTTCTGGTTAACGACCGAGATAACGCGCGCCATATTGGATATTATATAATGAACGACGCGCTTTGACAATGAGTGATGATTGGTTTAGAATCTAAACGTCCCCCGCATTCACCCTCCTCTGTTGAGGAGGGGGCTACTTGTCCGCCGGTGAAGAGGAGGGGGTGGTTGATAATACGCCGGAGTGACGAAACTGGTAAACGTTCACGACTCAAAATCGTGCGCCGCAAGGCTTGAGGGTTCGACTCCCTCCTCCGGCACCAAGACAAAACTGGACGGACGGCGGAAAAATTTGGCGGAGTTAAACGCCACAACCGGCCCCGCCTTGTTGTTGCGGTACAAGACCAAGTCGTTTTACTTCTGCGTCCACATTCTCATACCAACCACTGATACTTGAATACTCATTGCCCACGACAACTTTTGGATCAATATCGTCCCAATCAAAATTTTCCACCGCTTTGAAATAAAGTGCGGT
>CAZSGI010000040.1:0-6086 GCA_964606465.1 uncultured Gammaproteobacteria bacterium
TTCTCGCCGATGCTTGAAACGCTGATCTTGAGCGCTCCGTCTCCGTTGATGGTGCCGGCAATCACCGCATCACCCTGTTTTTTGGCAACCGGCTTTGATTCTCCGGTGACCATTGATTCGTTTACGTCTGATTCACCATCAACAATCTGACCATCCGCGGGAATTTTGGCTCCGGGCCGCACCAGGACAACATCGTGCTCCCTTAATTCGGACAACTGAACCGTTGCTGTTTGGCCGTTACGGATTACCTCGGCAGTATCCGGAAGCAGTTTTGACAGTTCTTTGAGCGCGCCTTGCGCGCCGCTGACCGCCCGCATCTCAAGCCAGTGCCCGAGGAGCATGATGGTAATAAGGGTCGTCAACTCCCAGAACAAGGCTTCCGCGCCCGCAAAAACCGCGTACACGCTCCAGAGGTAGGCAGCTGTTATGGCAATGCCGATGAGCGTCATCATGCCCGGCAACCGGCCCAAAATCTCGCGCCCAGCTCCGGCGAGGAATACCCAGCCGCCGTAAAAAAACACGATTGAGCCGAGAATCAAAGGCAGGTACTCTGATCCGGAGAAATCCGGCGGCGACCACCTAAAAATCTTCTCAACGACGTCCGCGTAGAGCACCACTGGAACCGTGAGTATAAGGCTCACCCAAAACTTCCTCAAGAACATGGCAGTTGAGTGCCCGGCGTGCTTGTCATGCGCTTCATGATTCATCGCCGCCCCCTTCCTCTTTGCGGGCACAAGATTCATGCCGCATTCCGGGCACATGCCCGGCCTGTCCTGCCGGACTTCGGGATGCATGGGGCAGGTGTATACTTTGGACTCGCTGTTGCCCTCGTCCGGGTGCGCCGGGTTGTCCGAGCAGCAGTGGTGGGATGTATTTTGGTGCGCGTGATCCATTTACTTCACGCGCTTCCAGAGGTAGGCCGCAAGCAGTACCAACACCAGCCACACAAGCACCGTGGTGATGGTTGAGATGGCGAGCCCGGTTCCGCCGTAGCCCATCATTCCCCCTCCCCAGCTCCCCATCATACCTCCGAATCCCGACCAGTTGCAGGGGCCGTCCGAATCAGCAAATGCCGTTGCCGGAACCAGTGCCGCGAGCGCGGCGAGCGTTGCGAACAGAAAACGTAATCGCATATATTTTGCTATCAATTACTACTGAACTATAGTATATCATACCCGCCAAGCATTACACCCCGCACCCGCCGCCTTTGCCGGACGAAACCGGCTCAACCTGGGCTACGATGTTCTGGTACCCGGCGCTTGACGAGAAGTCGTATCCCAAGATCTCTTTCGGGGAAGCGTCGCCCCACGAGAGACCCTGCGTGTCCAGGTACTTGGCGATGGTGAGGTAGGTTTCCGGAAACCAGTAGCTGTTCACGGCGAGCGCGTATTGGTACATCTCGGTCTCGCCCACTCCCTGCGATGCCAAGAGCTCCAGGAGCCCGAGCATGGCCATGCCGTGGTTGCAGTCCGGAAAGTACACGGAATTTCCGCAGCACGGGCGGTAGATTCCCTGGGATACGCGTTCCACGAGCGCTTGCTGTTCTTCGGTCAAGGTGACGAACGCGTGTTTGCTGTAGTGGTCCATGGCGTCCCCGCTTGAGAGCGTCCACCCGCCGGTTGAGGCGAACCGACCCGCTCCCCCGTACTCCGGGTTCTGCATGGGGCCTTCATCCAGAATCGGGTTCTTGTTGGCAAGCCCGAACCCCCACAGCAAGTTCAAGAGCACGCCCGCGTTTTGCGGAGTGATGCGGAGCGGAGAGGCGAGGGTTCCGGAAAGCATGGCCTGCTCCTCCTCGGTGAGGCCGCCGCGGTTTTGGTAGATTGACTCAAACGCCTGCTGGTCAATGACCCCGCTTGCGAGCATCTTGCTCCCGAGGTCCCCCCAGGCAACCGGAAGCAGAACCCCTTGCTCCGGAATCACGGCCGCGGCGTGCGCGCTGATTGAATCCTCGGTAGCGCGAACCGCACTCTCGGGTGCTACCGCAGGCGCACCGCGGCTGAACCGGGGCGTTATGCGGACCTGGAACAACGCGTTAAAAAGGAACAGCGCAAACACAACAATCGCTGTGGTACGCCAAAACGAAACTGATGTAGGTAATTTCATAATAGATACTCCAATAATTATTAGGACGCGCACGCCCTATACTACTCAATGCAGCAATCAAACACTTTCTTCACTACGTCCCCGAGCGAACCAAGGAAGCCCTTCGGTTTCGCATCATGCGCGTTGAGCGCTTGCTCATCAATCTTTTTGACATCGCCGACTGACACGAGCTTCAAATTGATGCCCCAGAACAGCGAGTAGAGGCTGTACGATTTGCCAAACAGATCATACGCCTCGTCGTTTCGGCCCAGCCCGAGGGCTTTGGTGCCGACTTCCATCAAGCGCATGGATGCGGCGAGCAAATGCTTTGAGATGCACCACACCTCGCCTTCGTACTCTTTGATGATCTTTTTCAGGAGCTCTTTCCGCATCTCGCGCACGTCGCGAATCATGTCGTAGTACTCGCGCTTGCCGGTCTTTGCGCCGGTGAAGAAAAAGTGCTCTTCAATGGACACCAAATTCATGATGGCAATGGACAAATCCTGGTCAGAAGACAGATCCATCTTGTCCCGCTTTTTCATTGCATCCACGCGCGCCACGAATTCGTTCAATCGTTCAATGATAATCGTATCAGCCATAGGGTTAGGTGGTTACTTCAACGAGCGCGAGCGCGGCCGCGAGCAGCACTACTACAGCCAAAACACCCTGGAACGGGATATGCGCCCCGCCCCTCATCCGGGTGAGGCCGCGGGAAGCATACGGCGCGGCCAGAACGAGCAAACCGCCGACGGCCGCCCCGATGAACCCGAGCGGCACCACGCGCGTGGTGCCGCACCGCACGACCACGGCGGGGTACAGCTCGCGGCCCCCCGGCAGACGCGGGGCTACCGGCAGCACGGTGGTGGCGAACACCATGAACGCGATAACCGGACGTTGGCCGCGGAAGTACTGCACCCGGACGAGCTTTGCCATCCACAACCCAAGCGCGAGGCTAGCTGCTCCAAGGGCAATGCCCACCGAGAGCGTGGAAACGCCGAGTTGGTACGCGCCAAGGCCAATGGCAACCGCGCCCGCGGTGCACAACGGGCAGTGCGCGTGCGCCGCGCGCGGCGTGGCGAGGACGGCGAGCGCGCCGAAAAACGACGCAAGGTACCACGTTCGCTCCATACGCTTCATGCTACTCGCCATACCGCGTCACCTCGCCGTCCGTAGAGAAACCGTACACCGTAAACTCGCCGCGCGCGACCCCGCCCATGCCGGGCGCACCAGAGGGCATGCCCGGCAAGGCAACGCCTGCAATGCTCGGTTTTTCGGAAAGCATGCTCATGATGGTTTCAGCCGGAACGTGCCCCTCGGAAACGTAATCCCCGATGACGGTGGTGTGGCAGCTCTCCATGCCCGCGGGCACGCCATACTGTTCTTTGATGGCAGTGAGATCGTCGTGGTTTTGGACCTCAACCTCAAACCCCTTGCGCTTGAGGTAGGTGATGTAGTTCGTGCAGCAGCCGCACGTCGGAGTCTTGTGCACCACGGCGGAGAGCGGGGTGGTTACGCCAGACGCAAGCGGCGGCGTTTGCGCGCTACGGAAGAGAAACACGCCTCCCGCAAGCGCCAATCCGACGGCTCCCGCGACAACAATTCGTTTCATATGCTCTTCTTTTGGTTACTGTTTATCATCTCAACACAAAAACCATGAGTACCGTTCAGAGAAGGCGGTATCGTGGTTAAGACGGATTGCGTCAAAAAATTTTTGGATGCAGAATCCCCTGCGAAAACAAACGAACGTAGTACACAAAGGAGCGGGCGCTGCCAAACCGACGTTGAACGCCGCGGCCGTAGGGAGCCGCCGCGAAACTCACCGCGCGCGCGCTGAAAGACGCAGCAGCGAACGCAAGCAACGCCGCAACGAGCAGCACGTACGGCGCGGGGAGCGCGGACTGGAACTGCCCGTGCATCAGGGCGCTTGCGTCCGCGTCGGAAAGCCAGCAACAGATGCGGTGCCCCATGCCGGGCATCGGCGCGCCAGCGTGCGCGTCGGCGGCATGCGCGGGGGTGAGCCCGCGGCACGAAAACACGAACGCCGAAAGTAGCAGGGTTGCGGTCAACGCGTACCGACGGTAGGTGCTACGTTTGCTGCGCTTGCGGTCCATACCGGTAAGTATACCACACCGTTCGTCGCGCGCAACACAATGAAAACACGAACCCTGTACCGGTCTGGTACAGGGTTACGTGCGTGAGGAATCTACGTCAGTAGACATCATGCATCTCCTTTCCTCATGTGTTAGCCCGCTTGTGTTGTGACTACACCACAGACGCAAACGGACCACCCTTTGCCATAGTGTTTCCCTAAATGAAGTGGGCGGGGGCTCTGCGTATACCTGCACACAAGAGTGCTCCTGTGGTGTGGTGGTACGCGAACCTCGGGATGCCCTGGGTGTCCGCAACCGTCGCCCACGAGCGTCGGCAATGTAGACTCCCAAGCGGCACGAGTTGTCGGAAACCTATGAGCAACGGGCTACTGGTAGTATAGCGCAAAATGAGGCCTTTCGCAAGACCTCACCCCTTTGGCTAAGTTTAGGAAAGACGGTTCTGATTTATCAACAACTTGTGCACCCGCCCGCAATTATCCGATTAAGCCCGGAAGAATCAGGATAGCCAAAATGATGATGCTGACCAAGAGGAGCGTATTTACCACGCCGAGGATGCCGTTGAGCTTGGTGATGAGTAGGCGCGCCCTCTTCATAGCTACCTTGCCTTTGCCGAAGGGTACATAACCATCTCATCGTTCCGCTCGTAATCCGCGAGCGCCTCGCCTTTGCCGAACCAGTGCGCGATTTCGTGCTTTGCCTCGGCTTCGGTTTCGGACGCGTGCACGAGGTTGTACACGGCCCGCTTGTCGCGGTTGGCCGCCGCGGCAGAGTCCACGGAAAAATCGCCCCGGATGGTGCCGAGCTCCGAATCAGATGGCATGGTTGAACCCGCGATCTTGCGCACCATGCTCACGGCATGCACTCCTCTGATGGCAATCACCACCACTGGTCCGGAATTCATGAACGTAATCAGCCACTCGCGCACCATGGGGCCGATTTTTTCGGCCTTGTCCGTTCCGAGTTCTGCAACTGCGTCGTACCCGAACTTCGCGTACGTGGCGAGCGTCTTCTCACCCAAGCGGTTAATCCAGGCTTTGTCCTTTGGGTAGTGCTCGTCAACCTGCTTGAGCGTAGGTTTGAACATCTTGAGGCCCACGATTTTGAGGCCGACCTGCTCAATGCGGCGGATGATCTCTCCGGTAAGTCCGCGCTGGACCGCGTCTGGCTTTACCATCAGAAAGGTGATTTCTTCTCGGGGGTGGTTCGCCATATGAGTAGTTACGGGTTAGCTGATGAAAAGTTTTGTATTTTCTCAATCACCTGGCTCGGCGTGAAGTTCGCCTTCACGAGGTAATCGGTCGCCCCGAGCTCTCTGCCCTTTGCGATGTCCTCTTCCTGCCCAAGGTTCGAGAGCATCAGAATCGGGGTCTGCGCATACTGGGGCATCTCCCGCAATCTTTTGAGCACCGCGAACCCGTCCAGTTTGGGCATGATAATGTCAACCAGAACAATGTCGTAGGGCGCGGCCTGCGCCATCTGCACGCCCGCCTCCCCATCGGGCGCAACGTCAATGTTCAAGCCCTCTTTTTGGAACTTGGTTTTGTACATCGTAGCAAGCATTTCCTCATCTTCAATGAGGAGGATTTTTTGCTTTGATGCGGGTGCTGGTGCGTCCGCCATATACCACGTTATTGTACCAAAACGCGCTAAAAACACAAGCCCCGCGCTACCGCCACTCCACAAACTCCCCATCGCTCACCATGCGGATGTCGCCGAGCTCATCGTTCCGCAGGACCGGAATACTGCGCGCCTCAAAGCGCTTCAGCACACGGAAGTTCGGATGGCCATACCGGTTGTCAGCCCCGACCTGGATGACCGCGACTTCCGGGGTGACCGTATCAAGAAACACATCAGATGACGAAGTGTTGCTGCCGTGGTGCCCTGCCTTGA
>CAZSGI010000041.1:0-5896 GCA_964606465.1 uncultured Gammaproteobacteria bacterium
TTGCGTCCTCGGAAATGCAGCTCGCCAGGTCAACGCACACGCTCTGCCGGTTCGGCGAGGAGACGTACTCCGGCACGGAGCTGTACGCGAGGCTGCGGCACTCGGCTTGCGGCAAGGCGAGCACCCAGGAGGGGTCAACGAGGTGGTAAAGTATGTTTTCCCCGCCGCCGCCCTCCCTAGTTCCCGGACATCCGGCCGGAAGCGCGCGGTTCCCGCGGTCGCTTTGATCTTCAAAACAATCAAGCAAGGTACGGAACGGCACGCGCTGCGAACCGAGGCGGCTTGCGGCGAGCTCCCAACCCAACGGGATCACGCGCAGAAACCGCAACCGCTTGAGGTTTTCCTCGGAGAGCGCCGGGCTCGCGGCGGTGTGCGTCTGCGGGAACAGGGTGTCGGGCGGGATGAGTCCTTGGTCAACCGCCTGCCGAACCGAGAGCCGCTGCTGCACGGCCTGCTTGAAATCATCCGAGAGCAAACAGTGGTACGGAGACTGGTACGCGTTCGGGTCCTCGGACGAAGGGCAGATGCTTGCGTCCGAGAGCAGGTTGATGAGCCCGCCTGAAATTTCCACGGTCTGGCTGCTCGCGTCCGCGAAAAACGCCGTCTTTGCGGCCGGGGCAACCGGAACGTCCGAACCCAGCCCGCCCGGAGCGCGGCTCCGGGCCACCCGGCCCCGCAGCAGGCCCTGCTGCAAGCGGCGCAAGTAGGTCTGCGCGAACGTGTTCGCGAAAATCGCTGCCGCGTCCGCGAGGATGTCGCCCGTAGCCGTCACTTCCTGCTCGAGCGCCCGGCGCGTGGCGCTCTTCTGCACCTCCTCCACGGTCCCGGCCGGCGTGGTCACCTGGCCGGTCACCACGTCTTTCACCGACTTCACATAGCTCGTCAGGCGCTCGATTTTCTCCTGCTCCTCTTGCCTTTCTTTTTCGCTCTGCACGTGCTCGCGCAGCACCAGGAACGCGCCCAGCTCATTGCGGTCAATGTCAAACCCCTTGGACAAATTCTTGAGCGCCTGCTGCTGGTTTGCGAACGCGACGCCAAAATTTCCGGTGATGTCCGAGAGGCTGCACCCGGTCTGGCCCAAATCGCGCTGCGGTCGCTGTTGATCCGGAAACAGGTCAAGGTCCTGGATTGACCTTGAGACGCCAATGGTGAGCTTTAAGCGCGACTGCACGCTCGCGGGGCTGCAGAGGTCAATGGGCAGGCCCTGTGAAACGTTCACCAAAAACTTTCCCGCGATTTGGTCGCCGATGTCCGTGAGCGCGTCCCCCAAGGGCTGCTGGAACACGAGCGGCTTTTTGCCCTTGTCCCCGGACGCGAGCCACACCGCGGTGTCGTTCGCCAGGCGGTAGGTAATGAAGCGCAATGCCGAGTGGAACGCGACCGAACCCACGACTTTCTTGATGCGACTAAAAATGCTTTCCGTTTTACGCGGCACGTCTTCAACCGTAGCAACAGGAACCACCGCGTAGCTGGGCGCAACACTCCCAACAAACATAAAAACCGCAACTGCAAGCATCAGCAGTATCCGCGCTCCTCTTGATTGGCTGTTACGCGTATGCATGGGTTATTCGGCTGCTGTTTGTTCTGCCGCAACTTCCTGGAACAATTGGATCAAATCTTCGTCCGAAGTTCCGGCAAGCTGGTCTTCCGGAATGCCGGAATCGCGCAAGAGCGAACGGATCTGTTCGGCAGTGGGAATGCTCCCGCTCTCAAGCGCCTCCAGGGCTTTCTGGGATTCCGGAGAAAAATCCTCAACCGCGGGCTCCTCCGCCTCTCCGGCTGCATCGACAATGTCCTGCTGCAGATCCTCCAATGTCTTGATGATGTCGCTCCCGCACACCCTGCCTTTGGGACAGATCGGATCCGTGCCCTGCGCAACCTCGTCCGAATCCGTTGCCCCGTCCGAATCCGAATCAGTGAGGTACGGCGAGGTTTTGTACACGTTCAGCTCTTCCCAGTCGTTGAGTCCGTCTTCGTCCGTGTCAAGGACGCGCATCCGTACCTCGCCGAACGCGTCTGAAGCGGAACCGTTCGCCCGCGACGCTTCTCCCGCATCAACAATTTTGATCTTTTGGTTGATGTTGACCACGCCGAAAAAAAGCGCAGTCCCGGCAAACGCCCAAAACCCTATTTTAATCCATTTGTCTTGCATACATTCCCGTCATCTTGAGGCCGAGGGTACTCGGCATAAACTTCGCCGAAAGATATAGCGTGAACGACGTTATACCCTTCGCTTCGCTGCGGTGACGGTTGTTATTATATCACAAAACCCTACGCTTCTCCTAGAGCGCGGATGAGCGCAATCCAATCCGGAATCGAGAGCTCTTGAGCGCGGCAGGTTTCTTTCAGTTTTGACGCTTCAAGCGCTGCCTTGACGCGATTCTGCGGCAGGGAAAGGCCGGATGCCAGGTTGTTGCGCAGCTGTTTGCGCGGGTTTGAAAAGCCGATGCGCACAATCTGCCAGAACCTCTCTACTTCCCCCCCTTGCCAAGGGGGGGATTGAGGGGGGGTACGCGGCTTTTCCTGAACATCGCCTATGATGAGGAGCGCGGAATCCACGTCTGGTTCCGGCCAAAATGACTGCTTAGACACCGCAAACACGACGGATGGCGTTGCGTAAAGCTGTACGGAAAGCGCAAGCAGACTCATTCTTCCCGGCTGCGCACACACGCGCTCTGCAACCTCTTTCTGCACCAAGAGCACGAGCCCGGTGGGTTTGGGAGTGCCGGATGATACGAACTTTTTGATAATCTTTCCGGTGATATGGTACGGAATGTTCGCCACCACGTGGTAGGGTTTGTTGCCGAACCATTCTGAAATCGCTTGGTTTGAGAATGAGAGAATATCGCCCTGCACGATGCGCGCCTTTGAATCTTTGAGCTCCCCAGAGAGATGCTGCGCAAGTTTCCGGTCAAACTCAACCGCAACAACGTTCGCGCCCGCGCAAGCCAGCGCGCGCGTCAACACCCCGAACCCGGGGCCGATCTCAAGGATGTTCTCGCCACGCTTGATTGCAGCGGTTTTGACAATCCGCGCAAGGATGTCCGCATCAACCAAAAAATGCTGGCCTGACTCGCGCGTTGGCCGCACCCCCAACTCCCGGGCCAGTGTCTGCACGTTGCGCATAGGCTATTGCTTTGAAAGCCGGACCGGTTCGTACTTGACGAGCGTGTACAGCAAGGTCATGGCCGCCGCAATCACGAACAGGGCCGCAAACGAATCTCCGAACCGCGAGAGCACCGCGAGCGAAATCAGGATCGCGAGGATCTTGCCCACAATCAGCGACATTTCAAAAAAGATCACGGTCTTCATGATGCTCGTCTGGTTCGCGTGGTCGTAGGTCTCGGCCATCATGGGAATCACGATCACGTCTTTGGTGGTCCTGCCCAGGGCGTCGGTTGCGAACACCCCGAACACTCCTGATACGGCCAACCGCGCGAGCCACACCGCGGCGCTGAACACGGCGCCGATTTTAAGGATGGACCGCCGGCCGAAAGCATTGCCGTCAACCATGCGCCCCACGTACAGCAAAACCGCGCCGGTGGCGAGCGTTGAGGCCGCGACCACGGAACCGATCTCCAGAAAATTCGTGATGATGGTATAGATGAACACCGGCCAGATCACCATCACGATGAGCTCCTCGCCGAAACCCAAGAATCCGACAAAATTCCGCCGGTTCTCGGGGTAAAACAGCCTCCGGAAGCTCCCGGCGTACGAAAACGGAACCGGCGTAAACCGCTCGGGCGTGGCGAGCAGGGGCAAATTGGAAGCGAGGATCAGCACCGTCGCAACCGCAAACAGCGCCTCAAACCCCCCGAAGCTGATCAAGACCCCGCCGACGAGCGGACCCAGGATGGACACGAGCAGGGTGACGAGCAGCAAATTTGAGACCTCGCGGCCGCGCTCCGCCCGCCTCCCGAACCGCGCGAAATCCGCCAAATACCCGGGCCAGTAGAACGTTTTCTGCAGCACGAACGCTCCGATCGCGATGCCGATGAACGCGGCGTGCTGCGGGATCAAGAACAACGCGGCGTAGTAGAGCGCCAGAAACGGGCTCCCCAAAAGGATCGCCTTTTCGTACCCGAACCTCCGCGCGAACTTCGCGCCCAGGGGGATGAACACCAGGTACAGAACGTACACCGCGAGGTAGAAGTACAGAATCTGCCGCAGGCTGAATCCGAGCTGGTAGAGGTAGATGGGCTCAAAGATCGCGACCATGGCCGCCGCGAACGTTACGATGCTCACGGAAAGGTACAGCTCCCGCACCTGGTACGAGAGCCGTGTCGCGAAAAATGTTTTAACCGTTTTGAACGATTTGAAACGCGGCATTTTTATTTTAATGTCATTGCGAGGGGGCGTATGCCCCCGAAGCAATCCCGTGAAACACGTGCTTAAAGCGTCACCGCCCCCGGGCGTATGACCGTGACCTCATTATCCCACACTTTTGCAATGGTTGAAACGTCTGATGCGGGGAGCTCTCCCTCATCAACGACGAAATCAACGCCGTTGAACGCATCGCCGAGCGATTCTTTGACTGCATCAACCGAATAGCAGCTTGGCTCTCCTGACTTGTTCGCTGATGTTGAGACCAAGGGGGCGCCGAGCGCTTTTGACAAATCACGCGCAGTCTTTGAATCCGGAACCCGGACAGCGATAAACCCGTCATGCTGAACTTGTTTCAGCATCTGTTTTTTGGCGGGCAGCACGAGCGTGAGCGGCCCGGGCCAGTGTTCTTGAGCGAGTTTTTGGGATTTTTTGGACATCTCGGCCCACGCTTTGGCCATCTCAACACTTCCCGCAATCAACGGCAACGTCTTTGACTGCTCCCGCCCTTTCATTTCAAAAATCTTCTTGACTGCAGACTCGTTCGTTGCATCGCACCCGATCGCGTACGCCGTGTCAGTGGGGTACACGATGACGCCTCCGTTTTTGAGTATGGAAGCTGCTTTTGTCATTTCGCCACGAAGTTAACGAGCTTTCCCTTCACAAACACGGTCTTGGCAACCTCTTTACCGTCCAAATGCTTTGCCGCGTTCGCGAGAGCCTTCGCTCTCTTCGTGACTTCAGATTCGTCCGCGTCAGACGGGACAACCACACTCCCGCGCAGCTTGCCGTTCACTTGAACCGCATACGTGATTTCATCCTGCGTCAAAAGCAGCACGTCAACCTCGGGCCACTTCTCTTCTTCAATGACCTTTGTATGTCCGAGCATCTCCCAGAGCTCGTTCGTGATATGCGGAGCAAACGGCGACAGGACTTTGAGGAACGTTTTCCAGTGGTGCGTGCTGATGCGTTCCATTTTGTACACCGCATTGATGAAAATCATGAACTGCGCAACAGCCGTGTTAAAGCCGAACGACTGGATATCGTGTTCCGCTTTTTTGATGGTCTTGGCAAGCTCCCGGCCGACCGCAAGCTCTTGTTCTTGATTCAAGTACTCGGTATCCTCAAACTCGCGAGCAGCCCACACGCGCTCCAAGAACCGGCGCACCCCGACAATGCCGTTCGTGTCCCAGGGCTTTGCATCCTCCAATGGCCCCATGAACATCTCGTACATACGCATGCAGTCCGCGCCGAACTGCGCGATGACGTCATCCGGGTTAATCACGTTGCCGCGGGACTTGGACATCTTCTGACCGTCCGGCCCGAGAATGAGACCTTGATTGCGCAACTTCAAAAACGGCTCTTCAAAATTAAGATGTCCCAAATCATGCAATGCCATGGTGATAAACCTGCTGTATAAAAGATGCAAGACCGCGTGCTCTGCGCCCCCAACGTACGTATCAACCGGCAGCCATGCTTTAATTTTCTTCTTATCTGCAAACGCTTTTTGGTTCTGCGAATCCACGTATCGCAAAAAGTACCACGAAGAATCCACAAACGTGTCCATGGTGTC
>CAZSGI010000042.1:0-5799 GCA_964606465.1 uncultured Gammaproteobacteria bacterium
AAAGTTGAGGTTAGAGAAAAGATTAAAACCGCACCTTCACCCAGGCGAGGAATCGCCTATTTCCAGGAGCTGAAGAAGACATGGGCTTCATGAAGAGATTGAGAGGTGGCGACAACGCCGCCGCCGAGACGCGACCCGTCTCCACGCGCGCCGCCCGCAAGAGGCAGGAGGCGACAAAAGAGCGGCGGCGCAAAATGCGCCGGGCGACGAAGCGCCAGCAGCGCAAGTAGCCAACCCTTCATCACGAGGAGGCACTGATGTACCGATTCAGCTACGCACTCGCGCTCGCGGCCGCCATGACCATGTTCGCCGCGTCCGCCGGGGCCGATCGCTTCGGCCTCATCCTGGAGCAGTCATCTCTGGAACAGTCCCCCCGGGAATGGCCGCCCTGGATCACGGACGGAACGCAAACAGAGACGTGGCGGTCAGATCCGGTCAGATTCGGACCCGTGCTGTCGGGATCCTACTCCGACGATGATGTCATCGCGCGGTACTACGTACTCGCCGTTGCCACCATCCAGGAAACGATCGCGAAAGTGTACACCTACACTCCGGTTCCAGGGGACCCGGACAGGCGCAACGTGGACTATCGCCACTCCAGCGCTAACTTTTGGGGCGGCGCCGTGGAGGTCGGATTCCTGGCCGCCGGAAACCCACAGGCAAAAACCTGGGACTGGAAGACCGGAAAAAAACGCCCGGACTTCTGGAAACGGTTCATCCCCGGCGGAGGCTTCCTGGCCGGAGTCCAGTACGTGGATGGCCAAACCCCGGACACCTACGTTGGGTTCACGCCCAACATCCACATCTTTGGGCCGAGCCTTCGGCTCAACATGGAGATCTACCGGACCGGGGAGGGATTCTGGCCCCGATTCTCGCTCGGCCTGATCATCTGGTAGTCCTGCGCGCCAAGCGCGTGGATTGCCGCCATCGACCCGCTGCCAAGTCAGAGTAATGACAAGGCAGCGGGTCTTTTTTTATTGTCGCGTTGGACAGAACATAAAATCTGTAGTATGCTAATCTGTTAATCGCTCCTGAACAATTGAACCATACGCAACGTACAGCATCACAACCTTCCCCTACCACAGCGAGGAGATGCAAGAAATATGAACACGCCGACATCAGCGCCTGTGGCGCCAAGTATGGTGTTCTACTACCACAAGACCCCGGCTTTGGACGCGGGGGGCGGCGGCGGACCGGCAACAGGCCTGGCCGCCATACGCCGGGCCGGAGTCACGCACCAAGGATGGAGTATGGACAGCGACGGGCAATTCCCGAATCGCAACGCAGTCCAAGATATCCAGTTCGCCGGAGCAAACATCATCCGCACCAGCGAGACGCGATTTGACCCGGGCCGGCCGGACAATTTCTGGAATCGGGTCAACTTCGGCAAAATCCTTATGGACTTCCACTCCATCCAGAGGCCGGGACCGTTCATTGAGGCATGGAGAGCCGCCTTCAAAGCGCCCGCAACCGGAGTGGCGTTTGACGCGGAGTACGGAATCCTGACAAGCCCGGAGTGGTACCCGCTGCGAACCGAGGACTTCTCCGTCGCCCGAACGTGGGGGTACGGCTACCAGGAACTCCTGGCCAAAAGCCCGCGGTACGTGGAATTTCGCTGCCGCCAGGTGGCAACCGTACTGCGGCTTTTGTACCTCGCGGCCAGGACAAAAACCATGCACTCAGGGACGAGGATAGAAAAGGCAATCGTGTTCTCGGGCTACCCGCATCTTCAGTGGAGCCCATTCGGCTCTGTGCAAGAGACCTATGCCTGCGATTGGGAGATGATGCAGAAACCCCTTTCTTGGCGCGGAACCGCCCTGCCTCCCGTGACGCACGCCATGTGCCCCTGGAACACGGATGTGGTTCTGCCGGACGCGGCGCGGGAGTGGGTGCGGACTACGGCTCTATCCGTGCTCCATGTGCTCCAACTCTCCCCGACCTTGGCCTGCGACGCGGGAGGCAACTGGCTCTGGGACAACTGGCGGGCCCAGATCAACGACCGGTTCTCTATCCTGCGCCCGGGGGACGGCATCGGTCTCGTCAATTTGCTGGACAAGAAGTTCATGGTAGACGGACAGGAGCGCAAAGAAGGCAAAAACGCTCCGCACGTGTTCAGCCAGGCGGACGCTACATTGCTCCAGATCTTTGG
Source organism: uncultured Gammaproteobacteria bacterium (assembly GCA_964606465.1). Taxonomy (GTDB): domain Bacteria; phylum Patescibacteriota; class Patescibacteriia; order UBA2169; family UBA2169; genus CG10-46-32. Next base: position 2,150 of record CAZSGI010000042.1, read on the forward strand.
GGAGGAAATGCGCGCGCGCGGATTCATCAAAGATCCGGACGCAGGCTTCTGACAGCGCCCCAAAAACAACAACAGGCTCCTTGCCACGACCACCCATAAAACTCTTGCAGAGTTTTATGGGAACCCAGTCTTGGCCGGGAGCCCGCTTTTTTATCCCCAAAACTTCACGCTGTACACCACGTACAAAAGGTACCCGATCACCAAGACCGCGCCCTCAAAGCGCGTCAGCTTGTGGTGGGATTTGAACAGCGCCGCAACCAGAATCGCGGCGAAGATGAACGCCGGAAAGTCAAAAATCAAGAGGTCCGGGTGGATGGCAATGGGATGGATAAGCGCGGCAATGCCCGCGACCAGATGGATGTTCATCACGTTGGAGCCGATGACGTTGCCGATGCCGATTCCGGGCTGGTGTTTGATGGCGGACACCAGGGTCACCACCAGTTCGGGAATGGACGCGCCGACGGCGATGACGAGAATCCCAACCAGGAGCTCGGACACGTCAAACCGCACGGCCAGGGCAAGGCTTGAGTCCACGAAGAGCTTTGCGCCAAGGACAATGAGCGCAAGCCCCAAGGCGATTTTAACCCACGCCCTGCCGGTCTTGAGGGCCTCCTGCTTGCGGCGCTGGTGCTTCTGCTTGCCAAGCTCCTTGCGCATCTCGGCGTGCGAAGTGCGGATGGAGTACCACTGGAACGCGATGCCCAAGAGGATGAGGATCACCGCGTCCCCGCGGCTGATTTCAAGGTCAAACGCCAAGAAGTAGATGAGCACGGACGCGAGCATGACCCAGGGAAACTCGTGCTTTAAGGTGCTCCCTTGGATGCGGATGGGCGCGATTATGGCGGCCAAACCGAACACGAACGCGAGCTTGAGGATGGAGGAGCCGATGGCATTGCCGATGATGAGGTCGTTCGCCTGGGCGAGCGACGCCGTGATGCCGATGGAGAGCTCCGGAGTGATGCCGCCGAGCGTGACCACCGAGAGGCCCACTACCGCGGTTGAGACCCCCATCTTCGCGGCGAGTGAGGACGCGCGGGAAACCAGCAAATCAGCGCCCTTGTACAGCGCGAGCACGCCGATGGCGAGAAACAGGATTACGAAAAAAAACATTGGGTGTTTGTGTTACGTCTTTTGGTCTTTGTGTTCCGGGGCGCTCTCGCTCTTCGGCTCCTCCTCGAGCAGCCTGAAATCCATGTGGAACCCGCCCCAGCGACCAGCCGCGAAGTTGTACACCCACGCGAGGAGCGCGCCCGCCACCGCGCCGGCCGCCCCAAACAGCACCACGCCGATGGCGAGCGACACCGCGCCCGTGCCGAACGCCGTGGTTCCGGTCGCGAGGGAAATGGCGCCGAAGATGACGTACGCCACCACCGCGAGGAATCCCGCCACGCGGGATGAGGATGCCGCGGAAACGTGCTTGAGTTCGTACATACGTTTTATCTAAATGAGACTTTGTATTTTTTTTCTAACGACGCGCGCAAGCGTTCGATGATTGCATCCACTTCCTTTGATTCCAGCGTCCGGTCCGTGGAGAAGAACGTAAGCCGCAACGCGATGCTCCCCTCGCGCGCGAGGCCGTGGTACACATCAAAGAGTTCTACCTTTTTTATCAACGGGTCAAATGCTGCGATGGAGCGTTCAAGCTCTTGGTATTGTACCACAGAAGGCGCGGTGAGCGAAAGGTCGCGCTCCACCGCCGGGTAGTACGGAATGGGCGCGTACGCGAAGCGCTTCCGTCCGCGCGCGCGCTGCAACGCCTCCGCATCCAAAAGCAGCACGGCGCACGAGCTCCTGAACCGCAGCCCGTGAATGGAGCCTTTGGGGTGTATGGAGATTGAGCCGATTGCGCGCTTCCCGATGTTCATGCGGTACTGACCGCGTTCTCTGGCTACGAGAGGCCGCGCGCCCGCGAATGATGCGATACTACCTACCAGCGTGCGAAACAGATCTTCATCCGAGGCTTGCGTGTTGACGAAACCAACGGCTACCTGCCAGGACTCGCCCGAAGTTTTTCCGAATACCTTGCCGATTTCAAAGAGCCTGAACTCGTCGCGCGAGAGCTGTAACGAGTTCCGGGAAAGCTTGGCGAGCATCCACGGCTTAAGCGACGTGCGCAGGTATGGAAACTCGTCGTTGACCGGATTCGTGAGCTTGATGTGTTCCGTTTTTGAATGGCCAGAAAGCGAGATGGCACTCTCCTGATAGAATGAGTACGTCAAGAGCTCGGAAAACCCGAGGCCCGCGAGAAAGCGGCGGAGGTCGCGACGCAGTTCGTGCAATGGTTCCGCGGCCGGGCTCGCGAGTGTCGTGGTCGGCAGCGTCTTGGGCAAGCGGTTGTAATCAAGCATCCTGCCGATTTCTTCTATGAGGTCCGCTTCCTCTGTGATGTCGTGCATCCGCCAGGATGGAATCTTGACGGAAAATTTTTTTGACGAGCCAGCAACCGCAAACCCGAGTGATTGCAGAATTGATTTGATTTTTGATGCCGGAACCGCAACGCCAAGCAACCGATGCACTTCACTGACAGAGAGTTTGATAGAGCGCTTGGGAACGTCCGCATTGCCGGATGACACAATGCCTTTGAGGATAGTTCCGCCAGCCAGTTCTTTGATGAGCGCTGCCGCTCGGTTGATTGCCTCTTCTACAATAGATGGGTCAACGCCTTTTTCAAATCTGCTGGACGATTCGCTCCGCAACCCCAGGGCTTTTGATGTGGAGCGGACTGAAGCTGCGTTAAACACCGCAGCCTCCAGAATCACGTTGTGCGTGCCGCTATTGATGCCTGATGCTTCGCCTCCCATCACCCCGGCGATTGCTGCGGGCTTTTTTTCGTCTGCCACCACGAGCATGCTCTCTTTGAGGGCATAGGTCTCCTCATCCAAAGCAACAACCTTTTCTCCCCGCTTTGCCCGACGGATGGTGATAGTGTCCCCTGCCATGCGGTTTGCGTCAAACGCGTGCAACGGATGCCCAAGCTCGTACATCACGTAGTTTGTGGCATCAACCACGTTGTTGATTGGTTTGATGCCAATCTGGCGCAACCGGCTCGCAAGCCACAAGGGCGACGGCCCGATTCTGACGCCCTGGATGACGCGGGCACAGTACAGGGGACAGAGCTTTTTATCCTGGATTTTGACGGAAAGCGCGGTTGACGCAGCAGTGCCGCTCTCCCGCATCTCCCCTCCTTTACCAAGAAGGGAACTAAGGGGTGGTACTTTTACCTTCAACCCATACAGCGCCGCAACCTCCCTGGCAAGCCCCCGGATGGAAAAGCAGTCCGGCCGGTTCGGGGTGATGGCCAATTCCAGCACCGGCTCGACGATTTTTGACAAGCCTGCGGCATGGTCCGTAATCTTCTCAACTTCAGAACCGGAGAGCGTCAACTTCTCCGCAATTTCGCGCGGTTTCGCCTTCACATTCACGAATTCTTTGAGCCAGCTTAAGGGAAGATTCATATCAAAACTGTTCAATGAACCGCAGGTCCCCGCCGTATGACAAACGAATGTCGTCTACGCCGTAATAGAGCATCATTAACCTATCAATGCCCAAACCAAAAGCAAAGCCGGACCATTGTGCGGGGTCAACCCTCATAGTGCGCAACACGTTCGGGTGCACCATGCCGCTGCCGAGCGTCTCAATCCACCCGGTCT
>CAZSGI010000043.1:0-5667 GCA_964606465.1 uncultured Gammaproteobacteria bacterium
CCGTGAGCACCTCAACGTCCCCTTCTCCAAAGAGCAGGGGTGATGCGTAGTCGCGCTCAAGCTTGGAAGCGGCTGCCTCATCAATAATGAGCGTGGTATCCGGATGCCACTGCAAAAGCGATGCAGGCACTTCCTTGTTGACGCGGCCCTCAACCGTGGCAACGACTGCGTCCGCTTTTGCGGCGCCACCCGCAAGGAGCAGAATCTTTTTGGCCTCCATAATCGTGCCCAAGCCCATGGTGATTGCCTGGCTGGGAACTTCGCCGCCGCTGAAGTGCTTTGCGTTCTTCTTGCGCGTGTGTTCCGACAGAGTTGCCACGTGCGTGCGCGCCGCAAACGGGGTGCCCGGCTCGTTGAACCCGATGTGCCCGTTGGGTGCAATGCCGAGCACCTGCAGGTCAATCCTGCCCGCGTCGCGGATTTCGGCCTCGTACTGCTCGCACTCGGCATTGCGATCCCGCGCCCGACCATTGGGCAGGTATATGTTTTTCTTTTTGATGTTTGTGTGGTTGAACAGGTGGTGGTCCATGAAGTGGTGGAACGAATCAACGTCATTTTCCGAGAGCCCCGCGTACTCATCCAGATTAAACGTGGTAACGCGCGAAAAATCAGCCCTGCCTTTTTTGTGGGCCTGGACAAGGCGCTCGTACGCGCCGATTGGCGTCTCGCCGGTCGGAAGCCCGAGCACCAAATCCGGCTTGCGCCACAGGTGCGCCAAGACGAACCTCGCGGCCGTCTCGCTCATCTCGTCGTAGTTTTTGGTGATGATGACTTTCATACTATGAATGGTAGCGTTTTTTGGGTAAAAAGAAAAGCTGCGCGTGCTTCCGCGCGCAGCCCTCATGTCAAACTCCCCGAGTCCCCTCCGCCTATGCCGCAACCTGCCGCGTCTTGGCGGCATGTCTCGGCGAGTAGTACTCCGACATGTAGTGCCTGGTGCAGTAGCCGCGCGCCAAATGCGGACTTGTGCACCCCGGAACCACGCAGCCGGTGCGGCCGTACGTACGCTCCTTATCCGGCCTGAGACGGCCGTACCTGCGAACCTGCTGGTAGTGCTTGAAGCAGAGCATCTTGGCAATCACCCGCTTCCCGCATCCCGGAACCGAGCACGCATCCGGCCTCGCGCTGTACTCCCTCTCCGGCGTGAGGCGGCCGTACCTTCGAATCTGCCTATAGTGCTTCGGACAATAGCCGTTTGTCCGCGCATCATTCCCGCAGTTAGGCGCCATGCACTTTCTTTTTGCTTGCACCGTAGCCCTCCTTCTCTGAAAAGCTTGCCTTGAGTGTGGATAATGGGGACATGACCCATGTTGTCTGTCAAATCCCCTCTGGATCGCCGCGAGTATCAGCAATCCGAAACATCGTAGAGCAGGGTCATGACCCGTTTTCGTTTTTCGTCATACACCGCAATCGCGCGTTCGCCGTTGGAAAGACGCACGCGCCATTTTGTAACGCGCCTTGATTCGCGGCAGAGGAATTCAGCCCTTCCGTGTTGAACATCGTCCACCAACTTCCGGTACTCTGCATCCTCCAGTATCACGCCGTAGCGCATGTACGCGCGCGTCCGCATGTGCCACTCCTGGAGCACCTTCCGTTTTATCCGCTTCCTCCTCGTGGGCACCGCACTGCCTCCTCTCAAAGGTCAAAGATTCTGTTGGTTGTAAACGGACAAATGGGAACTTGACTCTGTACCCCGCTATGGAGCAAACATACACTGTTTTGATTAAAAAATCAACCTGATTTTGCCTCAAAAACCCTCAAACCAAATATGGCTCAATTACACCATGTGAGCCGACCTGCGTTCGTTACTTCTTCCCCTTCTCTGTTCCGCCCCCAACCCGCTTCTCAACGATTTCCGCAGCAACATTACGCGGCACCTCCTGGTAGTTCAAAAATTCCATGGAATAGGATGCCCGTCCCTGCGTCATTGACCGCAGGCTCGTGGCGTAGCCGAACATTTCCGCGAGCGGAACCTCGGCCAAAATGACCTTCATGTTGACGCGGTCGTTCATCTCAAGAATCTTGGCGCGCTTGGAGTTTAAGTCCCCGACCACGTCGCCCATGAACTCTTCCGGGGTCACGGCCTCCACTTTCATGATCGGCTCAAGCAACACCGGGTTTGCCAGGCGAGCCGCGGCCTTGAACGCCTGCACAGCCGCGATTTTGAACGCGATTTCGGACGAGTCAACCTCGTGGTACGAGCCGTCGTACACCGCGGCGCGCACGTCAACCACCGGGTACCCGGCAACCACGCCCGAATCGAGCGCTTCTTTAACGCCTTTCCCTATGGCCGGGATGTACTCGTTCGGAATGGTGGCGCCCTTGATCTCGTTCACAAACTCGTGCCCCGCGCCCTCTTCCATGGGCTCAAGCCGAAGCCAGCAGTGGCCGTACTGCCCGCGACCGCCGGACTGGCGGATGTACTTCCCCTCTGCTTCCGCAGTGGTTCGGATGGTCTCGCGGTACGCGACCTGGGGCCGGCCCACGTTGGCTTCCACTTTGAACTCCCGCTTCATGCGGTCCACGATGATTTCCAAGTGCAGCTCGCCCATGCCCGAGATGATGGTCTGGCCGGTCTCGTCGTCGCTTTTGACCTTGAACGTCGGGTCCTCTTCCGCAAGACGCGCGAGCGCCAAACCCATCTTCTCTTGGTCCACGCGGGTTTTGGGCTCAATGGCCACGCTGATCACGGGCTCCGGGAACGTGATGGACTCAAGCACAATCGGGTGCTCGGGATCGCAGAGCGTGTTTCCGGTCACCGTGTCTTTGAGGCCCACTGCCGCGGCAATCTCTCCGGCGTACACCTCGGAAACGTCTTCGCGGTCGTTCGCGTGCATGCGCACGATGCGACCGATGCGCTCGCGCTTGTCGCTCGACGTGTTGAGCACGTACGAGCCAGCGGCGAGCACCCCCGAGTACACGCGAAAAAAGATGAGCTTGCCCACGAACGGGTCAGCCGCGACCTTGAACGCGAGCGCGGCAAAGGGCTCCTCGTCCGCCGCGCGGCGGGTGAGCTTCGTTTCCGGGTCGTGCGGATCAAATCCCTGGATGTCCGGAACGTCCAGCGGGGAGGGTAAATAGTCGCACACCGCGTCCAAAAGCTTCTGCACGCCCTTGTTCTTGAGCGCTGCGCCGCACATCACCGGAAAAAACTCGCCGGTTGAGACCGCCTTGCGCAAGGCGACTTTCCACGCCGCAAGGCTGATATCCTCGCCGCTCAAGTACTTCTCCATCACCGCCTCGTCGTTCTCCGCGATTGCTTCCAAGAGCCTTCCGCGGTACTTCTCTGCTTTCGCCCGCATGTCTTCCGGAATCTCGGCCTCTTCAATGGTCTGGCCCAAATCATCCTGGTAGCAGTAGGCTTTCTGGTTGAGCAAATCAATGATGCCCGAAAAGTTCTCTTCGGAGCCGATGGGGAGCTGGATGGGGTACGCTTTCTTGGTGAGGCGGCGGTGGATGGATTCCAAATCCTTGTAGAAATCAGCTCCGGTCCGGTCCAGTTTGTTGATGAAACAGATGCGCGGCACGCGGTACTTGTCCGCCTGGTGCCACACGGTCTCGGACTGGGACTCAACCCCCGCGACCCCGTCAAACACGGTGATGCCCCCGTCCAGTACGCGGAGCGAGCGCTCTACTTCCGCGGTGAAGTCAACGTGCCCCGGAGTGTCTATGATGTTAATGCGGCAGTCCTGCCAAAAGCAGGTGGTCGCGGCCGCGGTGATGGTGATGCCGCGCTCGCGCTCCTGGTCCATCCAGTCCATCTCGGCCTCGCCCTCATGCACCTCGCCCATCTTGTGCTTCTTGCCGGTGTAAAACAAAATGCGCTCCGTAATCGTGGTCTTTCCCGCGTCAATGTGAGCGATGATGCCGATGTTCCTGATTTTTTCCAGCCCGTAGTCTCTGGGCATACTATCCAAAGTGCGCGAACGCCCGGTTCGCCTCTGCCATCCGCGACGTGTCTTCCCGCTTCTTGATGGCCGCCCCCTCACCTTTTGCCGCGGCAAGAATCTCATCGGCCAGCTTCTCGTGCATGGCCTTGCCTTTGCGCCCGTTGGCTGCAGCGAGAATCCACCGACACGCGAGCGTGTACTTGCGCTCGCCCCGGACCTCCACCGGAATCTGGTAGTTTGCCCCTCCCACGCGGCGCGACCGAACCTCAAGCTGGGGCGACACGTTCTTGATCGCCTGCTCGTACACCGCGATCGGATCCTGCTTCGACTTCTGCGAAACAATGTCAAGCATCCGGTACACGATGCCCTGTGCCGTGGACTTCTTGCCGCGCTGCATCACGTAGTTGATCAGCTTCGCGATGCTCGTGGAGTTGAACTTTTGGTCCGGCGCGATCACGCGCCTGGGCGCTTTCTTTCCCCGCATGTCGTCAAAGTCGGATTCCAGCTTCCGTGTGCTGCTATCGCAGCCCACTCCAGTTTTCATCCGCCTTTTCCTCTCAGATTTTTTCTTAACTCGCGAGTACGCGGATTCCTAAGAAAAAATCTGTCAATACATACATATTATGCCTTGCTCTTCTCACGCTTCGCGCCGTACAGGCTGCGGCCCTGCTTGCGGCCCTGAACGCCTTGTGTATCGTACACGCCGCGGACGATGTGGTAGCGCACGCCCGGCAGATCCTTCACGCGCCCCCCGCGGATGAGCACGATGGAGTGCTCCTGCAAGTTGTGGCCCATACCCGGAATGTACGCGGTCACCTCCATGCCGTTCGAGAGCCGCACGCGCGCGATCTTGCGCAGCGCGGAGTTCGGCTTCTTCGGGGTGGTGGTGGTCACGCGGACGCACACCCCGCGCTTGAAGCTCGAACCCTTGGGAAGCTCGGCGCGTTTGCGGACCGCGGGGTTGTACACCGACTGCAACGCAGGAGTCTTCTGCTTCTTGACCCTGGGCTTGCGCCCTTTCCGTAGTAGTTGGTTTACCGTAGCCATAATAACGTATACACTAACAAAATACCCCTATTGAGTCAAGCCGCCTTAGACAAGACCAGCGAGCCGGAAAAAAACTCCGAAAATGCGCCCAAAAATGTTGACCCCCAAAAAATTATCCGCAAAGATGAGCATGAGAAGTATCCATGGTCCGTTTCGGCTCAGTTGCGCCTTGAGATGCGCATATCGGTCCGGCAAAAGCTCAAACAAGAGCTTTGAGCCGTCAAGCGGCGGAATGGGAATCAAATTGAACGCAAGCAGTATGATGTTGATGAGAATCAAAAATCCGAACAGCTGCACCAAAAGATTAAACGCCCCGAGAATCGGGCCCAATATATTTACCGCAACCATAAACACGGCAATGCTCGCCAAGTTTGAAAGCGGGCCCGCGAGCGCAACGAGCACCTCTCCCCAGCGCCGGTATTTGAGGTTATAGGGATTAAACGGCGCGGGCCTGCCCCAGCCAAATCCCACGACAAGCAAGAGCAACATGCCGAACGGCTCAATGTGCGCGAGCGGGTTGAGCGTCAAGCGGCCCATCAACCGGCCCGTGTCATCGCCCTGCAGATACGCAGCAAGCACGTGGCTGTACTCGTGTACCGTAATGCCGTACACAATGGCGAGGAGCCACAGGAAAAACAGGGTGGGCTCGCTGAATAGAAGCGAAATAACCATACCCACACAGTATACACCATTGACGCGATTCGGACAATGTGCTAGAATGTCAAATTAT
>CAZSGI010000044.1:0-5646 GCA_964606465.1 uncultured Gammaproteobacteria bacterium
GGATGAACCGCCGATTTTTATCATGGTACACGTTTTCCCTCCAGGTTTTCCACGCGATTTTTGCGTTCACGAACATGCTGATGACAATCGGAACCCAGAGTCCGTTCACGAGCAGAATCAATGCAGCGTAAAACGGGTTCGGCGCCGCTCGCAATTGCTGCGCGACCTCAAGCAAGAAGGTTGCGACCGCGTCAAAAATAGGCATGGTACGTATAGTATACCACACCTGCGCGGCTACCGTACATGCTTTGTTTTTGCGAACGCGCGTACCGCGAGCAGCGTTGCGATGGGCACCGAGAGCACGAGCGCGATGGAGCCCGCGAGCGTGCGCACGATTTCCGTGGCAATCATCTCGCCGTTAATCACGTACTCAAACGTGAGCGTGGGTTCGTCGTAGATCACGAACAAGACGAGCAGGGGGAGGGAGACGCCCGCGTACGCGAGGAACAGCGTGTTGATGATGGCGTTGATGTGGTCCGTCCCCACGCGCATTGCGGTTTGAAACGCCGCCATGGGTTTCAAATCCGGTTTTGTTTCGGTGAGCTCTTTGACGAGTGAAACCTGGCTCACCACGGTGTCGTCCAGCACGCCGAGCGCGCCGATGACGATGCCGGCGAGCAGGAGCCCGCGAAGGTTGAGCGTGTACTCCCCGACTCCCACGAGGTAGGCCGCTTCCTCGGTCGCGAGTCCGGAGAGGTTGGCGAGCGAGGTAAACCACTCCGAGAGGCCGATGACCAAAAGCAGGGCGATGAGGATCGTGCCGAACGCGACCCAACTCTTTCTGTTGATGCCTTCGGTGACGAAGATGGCGAGGAACAGGATGCCGATTGAACCCGTGATGGAAACAAAGAGCGGGTTTACGCCCGCGATAATCTGCGGGACGATGAGTTTGATGATGATGGCGAAGGTGGCGATGAGCACCACGAGCGCGCGCACGCCTTTCGCGCGTGCTACCGCAATGACGGAGAGAGTAAACAGCGCGAGCATCCACCAGAGCGCGCCCGTCCGCACGTAGTCCATCACAAAGAACCGGTCGTCCTGGTTCGGGCGTCCGCTCTGGTTGACGTACACCGTATCGCCGACACGGTACGTTTTGCTCTCGGACACGATGATGTCCGAGATGCCCTCAACCGTGAATTCTTGGCCGCTCCACTCGCCCTCGAGCCCGCGCACGCGCAGGTTCTGCTGGCGGGTTGGGGGCCCGTACACGTCCTCAACCATGCGGTCTTCGAGGATTTCGATGACGCGCGCCTTGAATATTTTGTCTTCGTATCCCGGGACGGTTTCCTGCGCGCGAACATTGCCCGTTGTCAGAACGGCGAGTGTGGGTGCGATGATGAGTGCGGCAGCAAACGCGCGGCACATGCGTGCATGGTACCGCATTTATACCTGTCCCGCCATCTTTCCGATGGCGTAAAGCAAGAGAATACCCAACCCAACCCACACCAGCTGCATCCACACGCGCCGGGGGTTTTGTTCGTGGTGCAGTTCGGGCACGAGGTCCGCCATGGCGAGGTAGAGGAAGTTACCCGTGGCAACGGCAAGGATGACGGGCACCAGGTTTTCCACTGATTCGGCAACCACAAACACCAGGATTGCGCCAATCACGCTCGTCAAGCCAAAGAGCAGGTTGTAGAGCACGGCTTTCAAGCGCGAGAGCCCGGCATATACCAGGATGGAGAAATCCGCAACCTCTTGCGGGATTTCGTGGAGCGCCACGGCCACCGTGGTGCCGATGCCGAGCCGTACATCCACGAGGAACGCGCCCGCGATGATGGTGCCGTCTATAAAGTTGTGCAAGCCGTCTCCGATGAGGTTATTGATCACGAGGTGCGTTTCGCGGTGGCCTTTTTCTTCGTCATTACATAGGCAGTGGTGGTAGTGCACGGCTTTTTCGATGATGAAGAATGCGATGATGGCGCCGAGGATGGCGAGCGAGGCGGTGCGCGACTCTTCGAACGATTCCATGGTCTCGGGCAGGAGATCAAAAAACACGGCGCCGAGGAGCGTGCCGATGGCGAGTCCGATGAGGCCCCGCAAGGCAGGGCCGGCGCGCATCTCTTTTGCGAGCACAAGGATGCCGACGAGCGAAATAAGGCTTACGGCAATCGTGGCGATGATTGCGTAGGTGAGCATACTGCTTTAACTATACCACAGCAATCAAAAAATCCGAATTTAATCGGATTCTTTTTGGAGCGGGTGTGTAGAAGACGTTAGAACCAGGGTACGGGGGCTGGCGCCTTAGTACTTGGTTGCAGCGGCGTCTTCTTTCGGCTGCGGCTCTGGAGTTGGCAGAGCTTTCTCTGGTTCTGCTTTTGGCTCCGGTTTCTCTTCCGGCGCTGGCATCGTCTCTTCCACTTTCTCCTCTTTCGGCGTTGGCTTGGTCTCTTTTACCGTTTCTTTGGCGGCTTCGGGCTGCTTTTGGGGCGGCTCTGGCGCTTTTTCTTTCGGCGGCTCTTTTACGGGGACGAGCTCTTTGCGGTCTTGATTGGCTGTGTTTGCATCCTTCTTCTCTGCTTCAGCGTCTGGACAGCCAAGGCCAAGAAGCAGCAGGGCTGTGCAAGAATCCCTGTTGGATTGATCGAGAACGCCGTCCCCGATCTGTTGCAGAATCTGGAAGCGGTTGAGAGTATCGGTGGACGACTCAAAGTCCGCGTCTTCCGTGCCGGAAAGTTGCGGCACCTTGGTGTCTAGCGCTTCAGTGGCGCGGTCCGCGCTTTCCAATTGATTTTGCGGCGCTCCAAACTCTTCTCGCTGCTTGTTGCGCAAGTATGATTCGGCTTCGGCGAGTACCTCCGCCTGCTCGGCGTCAACTTTTGCGGCAGCCCGGTTTATGAACGCTTCCTGTTTTTCCCGCGTGTCAAGTTTGGCCAATGCCGCGTCAAATTTTTCAAAAGATTTCGCTTTCGCGGCCTCAACAGCCGGAGCAAACTTCGCGGCGACCGCGCGTTCCACGTCCTTTATGGCTTTCAAGCCCTCAATGCTTCCGTCGCTCGCGGGCCGGAACAGCTCCGGCACTGAATCGGGTTCGGCTTGCGAAACGTTTTCCAGCGCGGTTTCAATGCGGGTAAGCACCTTTTCCTTGGCCGCAGAGACGTAGGTCTGGTTTTCCGGGGTGGCGATGCTGTTCAGCACTTTCAGGTACCGCACGTCATCGCCGCCGGCTTTTTCGGCGTAGCCCGCGAACAGTTTTTTCTGCTCTTCCGGCAGCGTTTTTAAGCGTTCCGTAAAGCGCTCCCGCTCGCTCTCATGGATTTTTTGAATGGCGCTCTTGACCTCATCCGGAACCCTTTCTTCCACGGCTTTCAGTATCTCCAGATTGTGGAATTGCTTAAACGGCCCGCCGCTGGGGTCAAGCGCGGAGACCAGTGTGCGCTCCATACGCTCTGTGTCTGTGAACGCAGAAAGGGTTTTTTGCATTTGGGCGACGGTTTTCTCCCGCGCGCGCTTGGCCGCAAGCAGTGTATCTTCGCCGGCTTTTTTCTCAAATTTGCCAATCAAGATCTGGTGGCGGAACTGGCTCTCCAGGATTGTCTCGGCAAGCGCTTGGCTCTGCTCACTGTTTTCCGCCGCCAATTCCAGCGTCGCGTTGTTTGCTTTGTTCAGATTCCGCTCGTACCGCGCAAGGTGCGCTACGGCGCGGTTGGTTCGGCCGCGATCCGCCAGAAGGTTCGCCTCTAGGATGTTCGTGTGCGCATAGTTGAGGCGGAGCCGGGAGCGCGCGGCATCGTCAAAGGTAAATAGGGCGCGAGCTTCCCGGCCCAAGGTCTTGAATCCGTACAGCGGATTGCCGGGCAAGATTCGCGGAGAAAACTGGGCCCGCGGTTGGGGCTCGGCTTCCGCTTCGGTCAGCGCTTCGCGCGAGACGCCGCTTTCTTCCTCGCGCCCTTCAAATTCCCGCACCTCGTATTCAGACGCATCAATTTCTCCGGCTCCATCGGCCAGGCGATACTCCGGTTCCTCTTCCTCCTCTAACGCGTTCGCGATGAGGAAGACCACGGTATGCTCTTCTTGCTCCACTACCTCTTCGGCAGTGTCTTCAGGCCGCACGACGGCAAAGGTTCGCATGTCAATAAGGCTCGCTTCTGGAGCTAGCAACAGTAGCGTCAATTGACGCGCGTTTTCGGGACCCGAAGGAGCGCCTTCCGGATAGTATACGGTTCCGCTCTCTCCCGGACTCAAGGAAAATGGAAATATCTGTTCAATGGTTTGGTTGCGGTTAATCCATTGGTTGTTAGCGTTACGCCAGCGATATTCTATACGTGTAACTGGCGTGGTTTGCGGCGCTCCGCCAGAGCCGTTGTTTCTGACTGTTACAAACGGTCGGCTGATTGGGTCAAAATCAACCGAATCAAAATCAAGATCTGGCGCCGGCACATTGACTTCGCGATATTCAACCAACTCGTGTTCGGGCCCGGCGGAAAAAATAAGAATATGCAAACGATTGGCCCAATAGGGCACATCCGGGGCGCTTTGCGAATAGTTAACCGTTGCGGTTTGCCGGGGGTTAATCTCATACGGCATAATTTGACGGATCCTTTGATCGGCAAGCAATCGCTGCGCTCCGGCATACCAGCGAAATTCCATCTCCGCGACGGGTGCGATGGCGTCTCCTCGAAAAACCGCGGTCCCCTCGTTGCGTACCGTAACAGCCGGGCGACGGGTACGTGAACTAAAGGCGGTTGACGCCACGTCCACATCAAAGTTAGGCAGCTGCAGATTTTGAATGTCCCGAAACGCGCTGCCATCGGTTCCGCCTTCGTAGAGGCGAATCTGCAGTCGTGTCGCATGTGCCGGGATCAGATACGATTCTTCCGAATACGCAACCGTGCGGCTCTGGCCGCCGGTCCAGAACGTGTCGAGATCTATCTTTACCTGCCGCAGCAATTCATTGTTTGGACTCGGACCAAGCCAGCGAAACGTCACATAAGGCGCGGGCGTGGTTCGCGGGTATATCATAGCGCCTCGATTCGTGACCGTGAGTGTAGGCACACGCGCCGCGCTGAAGGTTACCTCGCCGAGACGAAGGTTGGAGAAAGGCCGCGCGCTGGCGCTGTTGTTGGTGTCATGTGACTCCTCAAGTATGGGAACAAATCTGTTCTGTTCGGCGTTCCAGACGGGCGGAATCACGATCTGCGCGCGCAGTTCCAAATCGCTCCCCACAGGAATTGGCGTGTCCGAAGGCCAAAAAGCTACCATATCGTCGCCGGGGTTGAGCGGAAGCAGATGCCGCGTGTTAATAGCCGCGCTTGCCGGGCTCCCGTTGTCGCGCCACCAGCGCATTTGAATGTAGCCCCGAGGGTTGGTGAGCGGCGCCGGTGCGTTGCCGATATTTTTAATAATCGCGGTTGGCCGCCGCGCGCTGTCAAATAGTACGCGCTCCACTGTCAGGTCTGGGCGCGCGGTGTGGTTGGAGGCGTGGACATTCTGGTGTATCGCAAATAAAGCGCCAGCAACGCCAATAGCGAGCAGTGCTCTTGTTGCCATTTTTATTTTGGGCCGCCCCGGCATACTTTTTAATGATACCACTGAGCGTTCTGTTTGCCAATCGCGTCCCTGCTCTATGCGCGAAGCTCTGTTGCTGAAGCCGGCTGCAGCAAAACAAAAACTGATAAGACAGTGGCGATTATCAAAAAATGATGCTTT
>CAZSGI010000045.1:0-5560 GCA_964606465.1 uncultured Gammaproteobacteria bacterium
ATGGTGGCGGTTTTCATGGTTTTGGCGTCCATGCGTAGTTCGGATTTGGGCTGCAACTGACAGGTGAAAGGCGCTGGCAGTCTTGTTCCGTGATGTCATCAAAGTGTTCAAGCCAGATGGTTTGGTCGCCGCATTCGTGCGTTGATTGCGGATACTTGCAAATACCAAGCACAGGACCTGAAGGTGCGGCGGGTGGTGTGGGGCGTGCCTGTTGCCCAGTGATTGACCCAATCTGGTTCAGCGTAAAATTCGTTACCACAAACGCGGCAAACACAACCACCATGCCGATAACCGCGGTTTTAATGGTTTGCCTGGCTTCGGTTACGACCTCCTCGTTGCCGCCGGACGACATCCACCGGAATCCGGCCCAGAAGAGCTGGATGAAGAAGATGATGCCGACAAACCCGAGGATGACGTTGATGATGTTGCCAATGATGCCCAAGACCTCGTCTTCGCTCGACTCTCCAACGTCGCCGCTCTTTAGGCCGGCTTTTTCTGCGGTCGCGTCCAAAAACTTGAGCGCGCTCTCTCCGGCCTCACTGCGCGCCGCAAACGCAGCCTGCGGGCTTGCCAGGAATCCGGCGAGCCATAAAAACAGGAATGCGCTAGGGAGAATGGAGCGCGTGGCCATACAGCGTCGGCGTTTTCCTGTTTTAACCGGTTGTCTGGGCCGTTCCCGGCTGTTCAAGTACGCCGCCGACCCGGGACACCACGAAGTTGGTGATGACCCAGGCCATCATGACGATGACCAGCCCAATGACCGCCTGCAAGAGCATCTTCCGCGCCTCGCCGACCTGCTCCTCATTGCCGCTCGCCGTCATCCACTTAAAACCGGCATACAAGATGATGATCACCGCGAGGATGCCGAGGAATCCGAGCAGGACGTTTATGACTTGCGCGATGTCCTGCTTCAGGTCCGTTGACTGCCCGACGTTCACCCGCTTGGCCTCATTCAGTCCGAACGGATCCTCTTGCGCGCGCGCCGCAGCAGGCGCGAAAACCGCCAACCCAATCGCAAAGAGCGCGAGCAACGAGAGAGCGGTCCTTGAATGTATGGTCTTAATCATAGCGATAGTAAGACTAATGATAGATGATAGATGCATATAGTATACCAAAAACGTCTTTGAAAGGCAACAAACAACCCCGCGCTTGCGGGCGGGGTTGTGCACAGGCGTGTGGGTTCGAGAGAAGCGGGGTTAGGTGGTTGCGGATTGGAGGTTGGAGACCACGAAGCTCGCAATTGCCCAGGCCGCGAATACCACCACCAGTCCGATAATCCCTTGGATAATCATCTTCCGCGCCTCGCCCACCTTATCCTCGTTGCCGCCCGCGGTCATCCACTTGAATCCGCCCGCGAGAATGATAATCACCGCCACAATGCCCAGGAACCCGAGGATGATGTTGATGATGTTCGCGATTGAGCCTTTGAGGTCAGTCGTTTGTCCGAGACCTACGTCTTTGAATTCGGAGGTCAACCCGTACCCCGTTCTCCGGGGATCTGTGCTCACGCAAATTCCGGTTGTCGGGGTGCCGTCGTTTGCGGACGTGTCGCAGAACAGCCCGGAGTTGCACGCCAGGGCGGTGTTCGTGATGTCGCAGGCGCCGCCTTCCGCCACGGCGGAGACCTTGGCCGGAGCGAGCGCGAGTGCTGCGAAGCTTAGGGAAAACAGCCCGGCCAAAAGCATTTTCCACGACTGCCTGATGGGTGTTGCTGTCATAGTGTCTTTAAAAAGTTTAATACTAACAATAGGTTTTACACGTGTAGTATACAATACCAGCCCGTTTTTCGCAAAATCAGTATGTTGATAACTACCCGGTTGGCGTGGTGATGATTTCCAGCACAAACCGCAGGATGATGTAGCTTGAGAACGCCACAAACATTCCGATGATGGCCCAGAGGAGCGTGTCTTTGCCGGTCTTTACCTTTTCCGGGTTGCCGCGGGACATCAGCAGAATGATGCCGCCGATGATGAAGAACGCGAGCGCGCCAACCCCAACGAACCCGAGCAAAAAGCGCAACAGCCTGCCGTAGAGCTCCTGGGGGCCGGGTATGCTGCCCAAGGGGTTGAGGGAGCTCTGGCCCGGTTCCGCGGCCAGTGCGGGCAGAATCGGGACCAGGATGGCGAGGCCGGTGAAGAGTAGTTTTTTCATATGAAAGGTTGCGCGTTAGTTGAATGAGACGTGGATGTGATTTTCGGTTTCAACGGTGCTGCAGTTGTACGGCGCGTAGCTCGCGGTGGTGCAGATGCGCTTGATGGAAACTTGGCTTGACGGAAAGGTAAATGTTTTGAGGCAGGAGAGGAAGTTGCTGTACGTTGTGGTGGAGGGCGCCATGTCAACACCCAACCCCACGGGGTGTTCGCCGTTGGTTGCGTGCCCGAGTTCAGAGCCGCCGGTAATGGTGAAGCTGCCGCACTCGTTTTTAATGGCTTCCAGGTATCCGAAGACCCTGGTTTGCAGGCCGCCGACGTTGGTGCAGCTTCTTCCGCAGGTAACGCGGTAGTCTTGGTATTCGGCTCCCCCGCACCACCACCCGTCAAAGCCGCCGTTATTGATGTTGATGCCTCCGATTGCCTCAATTCTGTCCCGCGCGGCCTGCTCTTGGTTGCTCTTGGGCGCACTGCATACAGGAGCTTCCGGAACTCCGGGCGGCGCGGGCACCCCAACCGCCGGCACTGCGACGCGGACGCGGGGAGTGAACGTGGTCGGCTCGCAGCAGACCGCGGGAGCCGGGCAGAACCCGGATTCTACCTTTTCCGGATTGCAGGCGGATTCTTGGGAGCAGGCGTAGTTTTCAAACACGCGGTCAACCGCAGCCAGGTAATCGCACGCAGCCGCAGCGGTTGGCAGCTCCCATCCGCCGAGCGCGGCTACCTTCTGCCGCACCGCATCGCTCCCGACCGGCACGCATGATCCGGAAAAGCAGATGCTCTTCCGGTCCGTCTTGCAGGGCGTGCCGTCGCCCCAAAATTTGCAGTCAGCGGTTTGGTTTTTTACGGATCCTGCCTGGTCGCCGTTCGCGCGCAAATCAGCCTCATTGCAGATGTCCCACCACGCCACGCCGCCCAGGAACCCCTTGAGCCCGGCCGTAGCCGTTACCTTGGCCCCTTCTGTTTTATCCTCCGTGTACCCGAACTGGGTTGAGGGGTTCGCGAACGCGAGCACGACCCACAGCACCAGGTAGAACGCCGCGAACACGATGCCAACGCCAAACACGCTGCCCATGACCTGCTTTTTTGCGGCCCCTATTTTTTCGGCGTTCCCGCCCGAGGTGATCATGCCGATCGCGGCCCACACGATCACCACGAGCGCGAGGCCCGCTGCTCCGGCGACGAGCCACTTGCCGATGGTTACGGCGGTCGCCACCACGTCGCACACCCCGCAGTTCCCACTCGCCGCGCACGCGCGGACCAGGGAATCGGCTCCGGCTGCATCCGGGAGGAGCGCGGCAGAGAAGACCGCGGTTACGGTCAGAAAGATGGCGGCGGCACGCTTCATAATCAGTAGGTCAGGTTGATGTTCCGCACGGCTTCGTCAACGGCCGCTTCCGGCTCTTTTGAGCCGTCCGCTGTCTGCTCAATGGCGCGGCGGAGCGCCTCTTCCGCGGCCGCAACATCCCTGCCGTGGTACCACGTCTGCGCGGTTAAGAGCTGGTCCGCAAACGGCGCGAGCACCTCGTTTCCGCGCTGGGAAGCGATGAGGGTCCGCAGCGCGGTCGGCTTTCCCGATTTCTGCAGGAACGTCCCCGCGCCCTGCTCTGAAGTCGCGAACTGGATGAATCCCCACGCCTCGTTCTGGTGGCCGGACTGCTTGGTGACCCCCTCAATCCAGTAGTTGGCGAAGTTCACCTGTTTGCCGGCAACCGCGATTTGCGGGAGCTTGGATACCCCCACGTCAATGCCCGGCGCGAGCGAGCGGATCAGGGGCAGGTGGTAGGAGTACCCGAGGAAGAGCGCAAGCTGCTGGTTGGCAAACGCGTCCAACGACTCGGGCAGGGTTTCGTTCCAGGTGTACACCTCTTTTGCCGGGGAGGCGAAGTCCGTGTAAAACCGGAGCGCGTCTCTGCCCGGAACCACGCCAGGACCCGCCAGGTTTGCCGGCACCTCGTTGAAGGTGGCTTTTCTGCCTTTGGTCATTTCCGTTCCGTTCTGCATCATGAGCGCCGCGAGGATGTCCGGCGCGCGGTTGATGTTGCGGCTGCCTCCCAAGGCTGCTCCGGCTTGCACGATGTTCCCGTTCGTATCCTGCGTCGAGAGCAGCTTGACCGCGTTCTTGAATTCTTCCCATGTCCGCGGGACCTGCGCGACTCCGGCTTGGTTTAAGAGCTGCCGGTTGTAGTAGAGCGCGAGCGTATCCACCGAGAGCGGGAGCCCGTATACCTGGGAGTCCAGTACCGCGTCTTTGGAGACGGTGTCAATGAACGCCGCGCGCACGTCCTGGAGGCTGGGGAGCTTGGTGGTTTGCAGGGCCACCTCGGTTTTGTTGTTGAGAACGACGCTCGCGGGCAAGGTTACGCTCGCGGGCATGGGGGAGAGCAGGTTCTGGTACTCGGCGAGCCACGCGGTGTTGACGGAAATGATGTCCGGCCCGTTGCCCTCGGCCAGGGCGCGCACGATGGCGTCCTCGTACTCTTCCAGCCGGAGTTTTCGCACGGTTACGTTGATGTGCGGGTAGGTAAGCTTCCACGCGGCGATTACTTCCGTAAAGTCGCTCGGCTCGTTGAAAATCTGCCAGTAGTTGAGGGTTACCGGTTCCAGAGAATCCTTGGACACGCTTCCACTCCCCCTGCACCCCAACCCAAGGAGCGGGAGGAGTAATGCGAGAGCCAGGAGTTTGATTGTTTTTGTTTTTCGCATGCGACTTTCGAGAAGGTACCTGTTGGTACCTATAGTGTAATACCTTTCAGGTATTTTGCGAAGTCAGCCTTGAGCTCTTTGTGCGCGAGGCCAAAATAGACGGTTGCTTTCAAGAATCCGAGTTTTGAGCCGCAGTCAAAGCGCATTCCGCGAAACTCGTGCGCGTAGATGGCGCGCTCTTTCACCACGCTTTGGAACGCATCAATCAAACGGATCTCCCCATCTTTGTCTGGTGCAACTCCCATCAAAGCCTTGAGCACGTCCGGAGTTACCACGTACTTGCCGATAATCGCGAGGTTGGACGGCGCTTCTTTCGGGTTCGGTTTTTCAACGAGCCTCCGCACCTCGTGCGTTTTGCCTTTGGTGCTTGCCACGTCCACAATGCCGTACTTATCAACCTCGCTCTTCTCCACTTGCTCAACCGCAATCACGGGGTCGCGGTACGTTTCGTATACTTCAATGAGCTGCGCGAGCGCTGGGGTCTTGCCCACCACAATATCATCGCCAAACAGCACGGCAATCGGCTCGTCCGTGCCAATCAGGTTGATTGCTTGCAGGATGGCGTGCCCGTCTCCGAGCGGAGTTTTCTGGCGCACGTAGTAAAAGTTCGCGAGGTTGGTGATGCGCTCCATCTCATCCAAGGCCTCTTTTTTCCCCCTCTGCTTGAGGCGGTACTCAAGCTCAAAGTTGCGGTCAAAGTGGTC
>CAZSGI010000046.1:0-5233 GCA_964606465.1 uncultured Gammaproteobacteria bacterium
CGGATGATGCGGGTGGCGTCTGGAACGTCCACCACCGCGGCATTGCCCATCTCGCGGCATATGATTGCGCCGTGCGCGAGCGGGCCGCCCACTTCAGTGATGAGGCCGCCGGTCTTGCCAAGAGCGCAAACGATGGGTGCCCACGTGGGATCTGCGTTCGGCGCCACGAGGATACATCCTTCATGCACCCGCGCAACCTCCTCCGGGTCATTGGGGTCGTGTACAATGACCACCAAACCCTCCGCAACGAACGGCGACCCGCCGAGCCCTGAGAGCTCCACCGTGCCTTCAGGCAGAAGGAACTCTGCGCTGTCAATACGGTGAGGCTCATCTGAAAACATCACCTTGGGAACTGTGAATTCCCGGGCGCGGTGGTGCTCGTCCCTCCTGCGCTGCGCCAGTTCGTGCACGCTCTCGGCGCGGCGCGCAAGCATGGGGATCTCCCGAGGATCCAGGAAAAATATCATGCCCGGCTCCCATCCGAGCTTCTGCTCTACGGCAAGGAGCCGCTGGCGAATCAAGTCGTAGAACATGAGGTAGTGGAACTTCATGGTCTCGCGCAGTGCAAGGTAGGTGCGGGCGGCGGCAACATCTTCCGCCCACTCGCTCCAACCATCACCCAGAGAAGCCGCAAGTCCATCCTGTACCGCCCGGCACTCAGCAACGCGCGCCGCAAACTCTTCTTGCGGGCTTGAGCGCAGCCGATGAGCCATCTCGGCGATGATCTCCGGACGCTCATGGTACCGGGGACCTGCGATCTCCAGCTCATTGAAACCGAGGTGCCCATACTGCGACAACGCCCAGTCCACACTCATTGAGCCGTCACGCACCTTGGCGAGCGCGAGGTTGAACTCTAGGGTCGGATCATCCTGGAGGCCGGCGGTGAGTGCATCCAGAAGCCGAGAGGCCTCTGGGGCATCGTACCGCTCCTCCAGGCGTTTCCGGAGCCTCGCATACGCGAAGAACCCCAACCGGGCCGCGATGACGAACCACACGCACATCCGTGTGCGCAGGTACTCCAGCAGCTCGCGGCACTGGTCCACAAGCTGCTGAATGGTGAGTTCGCTCACATCAGAAAACTGGTAGGGACTCACGAACTCTCTCCATTCGGGAACGTGCAGTGTACGATACTCTTCAGCAAACACGCGCTGGAACCGGCGGATGCCCTCAAAGAACACCCGATAGCGCTCAAAGTACTGCTTGGCCTTCCGCTCACCAAACCGTTGGGTGAGCGAATCTAGCGATGGCCTCTGTTCGTAGAGCACCACCTCCGGGTAGTTCGCGAACTTCGGATCCCCCTTGATTGCCTCCAGGTACGGAAGTACGAAGCCGCGGACGTAGTCCGAAAGCGGAATGCCGCTGATGCGGTACGTGAGCGCGTCGTGAACGATGCTGCACCGAGGCTGCCCGGCGATGAGCTCAAAGAACCCGCCGTCCAGCTCCGAGCCGATGTCGTACCCCATGCGATTGCGTCCGGCACGAATGCCTCCCTCGCCGTGCGCGAAGATGAGCGTGAATATGCCGAACGCCATTCGGCTCGGGTTTCGGCCCAGGAGCTCCACGACGTTCTGGTCGCTGTACACCGTGTGCGGTACACGGATGCCATGCTCCCACAGCCGCGTAAGCGCTGTGGCTGACTTGCGCTCCGCGTCTGCAATCAAGAGCCTCCGGATGAAGGTTGCCTTATCCGCACTGGCCGTGATAGGCCTGTTCTGGACCAGCACTGGATGGATTCCGTCCTCCGGAAGCTGAACCGCGATTTCGCAGTCCTGCGGCTCGCCCCCCTCGTGCGCTTCCACGCGGAGCGAGAATGCCACGAGCTCGGCAAGCTGGTGGTTGGAAAACACCCGGCGCCTGGCGAGATCCTCGGGTACCGGAACCATGCCCTCGGGCGTGCTCATCATGCGCTTCTCCGCGACAGTCGCCCGCAGCAGCCTGCCCGACCGGTCCAGCTCGTAGAAGTCGCCGGTCTCGGTACCGCTGGTGAGCGGCTCGCCGCCGCCGAACGTCGCCTGCACGACCACCTCGTTCTTGTGCCCGAACGGGTTCCTGGTGAACACAATGGCAAACGCATCGGACGGGGCCATATCGTGGACCAGGATGTGCAGTTCAGGCTCTGTGTGGATACCGTGGCGAGTGAGGTATGCCTGCATGCGCCCGTTGCACGAAACCGAGACGCACTTCGCAACCGCCGCGAGAAACGCACTCTCGCCAAGTACGTTGGTGGGGCTCTCGGAGCCGCCCGGGTACGCCGCTTTCGGAGCGTCCTCCACGTTGAGGGCCGCACGAACCGCTACCCGGACACCCTCGTGCTCAAACCGCCGCGCCCGGTACGCCTCGCACAGCTCACGGCGCACGCCCGCCGGAAACTGATCCGGCGCGAGTGCGGCCACGTCTCGGATATTCTTGAGAATGTCCGCGACCACCGAAGGCGGAATCACGAACCCGCGGTGCGGAACCGGAAGGCCGACAACGTGCTTGTGGTGCAGGTGGGCAATCTTGCCCGGAACTGCGGAAAGATCAGCCTCGCCCAGACGCTCAAAATCAATGATACGCGACATCGGGAATCACTCCTCATAGGGAGATGGGTGATGGAGATAGGTAATAGGAATGTCAAAGGGCTTGGATACGGGATAAAAAAAATCCCGTCCTCACAGCACAACAATCATTGTGCTGCAGGGACGAGATTTCTCTCGCGGTACCACCCCGCTTTCTCCGCCGATTCGGCGAAAACACTTTACTGACTCTTATCCGCCTCACCGGCGGAGACATCAGCTAGACCATGGTTACGGAGTCTGCCGAGCTCACACGAATGCATGAGCCACCTCTGCGTGCCCAACCCCGCCTCATCGGCGGGACACGCGTCACTGGATTTGCAATTTTTAAGGTTAAAGCCAGTATATCACAGATAAAAAATACGTCAAGAAGGGCTACAAAGACGGGTAAAAATGCGGCAATCGCACCACCTAAAAATTACGAACCTGCACCAAATCGCTCAAAAAACCCCTAACCGCCTCAACCCCTTTCCCAGGCTCTGCCTGGTTGTACACATTCACCATGGCGCTCCCAATCACCGCAACCTCTGCGTGGCCTTTAAGCACCTCCAGATGCTCGGGTTTTGATATGCCAAACCCCACGGCAAGGGGTACCGTAATAAATTGCTTTACCTTTTTCAAATGTGATTGCAGTTCAGGATCAAATTCGCTCTGCGCGCCGGTCGTGCCCTTGCGGCTCACAAAGTATACAAAATCTTTGGCCAGCCCGGCGTTCAGCTTCAAACGACGCTCGGTGCTTGCCGGCGACAGCAGGCGGACGGCCGTTACCTTGTGCAATTCGCTCGCACTGATGAAATGTTCCTGCGGTTCTTCATCCAAAGGAATATCCGGCACAATCAAGCCGCGTGCACCGGCCCCAGCCGCATCAGCGCAAAAACGCTCCACCCCGTAATGGTGGATAATATTAAAATACGTCATAAAGATAAGTGGGATACCCACGCGCGGAGCCAGTTCAGCCATAAGCTCCATGGCCGCCCGGACGGTCACCCCGCCATCAAGCGCAATCTGGTTGGCCTGCATCAAAGTCGGACCGTCCGCAAGGGGATCGGAAAACGGAATCTGCAGCTCAATAAAATCAGCACCCGCCTCGGCCATTGCCACAACCAGTGCGCGGCTCTCATCCAGCGTTGGGTAGCCAACCACGATGTGCGTCATCAACCCTAGGCGGTTTTCGGCTTGTATCTTTTGTAATTGCGCTGCGATGGTATTCATACGCTGTCTCCAGATTCGCGGCGCAGATACTCCTGCCAGTGTTTGTCATTAAGCGCCTTGGCAACGATGAACACGTCTTTATCCCCTCGTCCAGAAACATTGACCACCATAATCTTGTCCGGGGAAAGCGTGGGCGCCAGTTTGACGGCTTCGGCCACCGCATGGGCAGACTCAAGCGCCGGAAATATGCCCTCGGTGCGCGCGAGCAGCGAAAAAGCGGACAGTGCCTCCGCATCCGTGGCATGCGTATACTTCACCCTCCCCTTTTCGTGGAGCAGGGCGTGTTCCGGCCCAATACCAGCGTAATCAAGCCCCGCGGAAATGCTGTGCGTAGACTGAATCTGGCCGTCATCATTTTGCAAAAAATAGGATTTGTAGCCTTCCACGACGCCCGGTGCCCCGCCTGTCTGGAAACGGGCCGCGTGCTCGCCGCGGCGGTGTGCGCCCTTTCCGCCGGCCTCAACCGCTACCATGTTGACTGTTGCGTCGTCTAAAAAAGCGTTAAATAAGCCGATAGCATTACTTCCACCTCCCACGCAGGCAACCAGGTAATCCGGCAGCCTGCCTTCTTGCTCTTGCAGCTGCTGCCGCACCTCCAAACCCACGATGCTCTGAAAATCCCGAACCATTGAGGGGTACGGGTGCGGGCCCAGTGCCGAGCCAAGCAAATAGTACGATGAGTCCACGTTCGTAATCCAATCCTGCAGCGCAGCAGTTACCGCGTCCTTAAGACGTTTGGTACCGTGCGCAACGGGCACCACTTTAGCGCCGAGCTGCTCCATCCAAAAAACGTTGAGCCGCTGCCGCTCCATATCCACCACCCCCATGTACACCACGCACTCAAAACCGAACTTGGCGGCCACCGTGGCCGTGGCAAGCCCGTGCTGGCCAGCGCCGGTTTCCGCAATCAAGCGCTTTTTGCCCATGCGCCTGGCAAGCAGCGCCTGGCCGAGGCAGTGATTAATCTTATGCGCGCCGGTATGGTTAAGACCCTCGTTTTTTAAATAAATTTTGGCGCCGCCCAGGCGTTTGGTTAAATTCTCCGCAAAATAGAGCGGCGTGGGGCGGCCATCATAATGCTTGTACAGCCCCTCAAGTTCGGCGGTAAATTCTGGATCCGCCTTAGCCGCATTGTACGCCGCTTCCAGCTCCTCCAGGGCCGGCAAAAGCATCTCCGGAGCATAACGCCCGCCAAATTGCCCAAAATGGCCGTGTTCATCGGCATCGTATGGCGTTTTAAAAATGATGTTCGTCATAGTGGAGAAAAAAAGAAGGGGAGGCGATGACATCGCACGCACTCCCCTGCCGACGAACCGCGGTTCCACCGCGGCATCAGTCCGAAAGCATGCCCGTGCGAGGCGCACGGCGCTCCGGTTGCGGTTCCGGAGCCAATGTCGCCTGCACTCGTGCGCGCAGATCTGCCATGTACTCATCCCAATCCGCGAGGCGCCTGCGGACATTCTCGC
>CAZSGI010000047.1:0-5187 GCA_964606465.1 uncultured Gammaproteobacteria bacterium
ATGGGTTTGGCATCATTCTTGGTGGCTGGGTGATTGATGATGAAGACGCTGGCTCCCGTCCACATACCATCAAAGAGCGGACCATTGGGCCGCAGTCATATTTGATACTCGGCAAAGAAGAAACCAAGCTCACGCTCAACAACACCAGTGACGAGGTGCGCTTGTTTGACGCGAGCAATACGCTCATTGACGAGGTGCGGTACGATGATGCGCAGGAAGACGAATCATACACAAAATCTGATGATGATTTTTGGTACTGGTCTACGAACAAAACACCGGGAGAACCCAACACAGGAAGCGGCCGCGACGCTCCTGTCGGCGCGGACGCATTCGGACAGAGCGTCTCCGCCGCCGACGGCGTCGAAACCGCCACTCCCTACGACGTCGTGGACATTGATTTACCCAATATCCGCGAGCTGGAGCTTGGCACTGAAGTGCGCGTGCAAGGCACGGTTGCAGTAGAGCCCGGGGTGCTTGCCAAAACCTACTTCTACATCACCGGAAGCCCGGGCATCCAGGTGTACTTCTCCAAAAAAGACTGGCCAAAGCTTGCGCTCGGGGATGTGATCGGCGTCATCGGCGAGCTCACTGAAACCGGAGGCGAACTTAGGCTTAAAGTTGCGGCCAAAGAAAACATTGTAGCGCTCTATAAATCTGAACCGCCCCTGCCGCAGGAAACCGCGACCGGCGACATTGCGGAATCAATGGAAGGCGCGCTCGTGATACTGACTGGAGAGCTCGTGGAAAAAAAGGGCACAAGCTGGTTCATTGATGACGGAAGCGGAGAAGCAAAAATCACGTTCCAGCCAACCGCCGCACTGCAAAAACCAACCGCAAAAACTGGAGACTGGCTCGCGGTGGTAGGATTGGTGAGCGAGACCGCGGCTGGGTACCGCGTGCTGCCGCGGTACCAGGATGACATTAAGCTCTTGGATGAAACAGCAGTTTTAGAAATCAGCCAGCCGCAGATTCTTGGAGCCGAAGCCGGCCCCGCAGACAGCACGAGCCGTTTCCGCATTCCGGCAAACAACGAGCCGCAGAAGCTGCTTGTCTACCTGCTCGCAACATCAGGCGCGCTCATTGCGATTCTCATTATCCTGATTATTCGGATGCGGTCCGAGATGCAGAAGCGGCTTGAGGAACTGGAAAAAAAGCACTAAAGACGAATATCGTAGATGTGTCCGAACTCGCGCAGCACCGAGGTATCAAGCGTATACCGCGCAATGGTGTCCGCGATGATGATGACAGACGCAAACACCGCAATCATGAGCGCCGTGAGCACGCTCTTCTGCCACTTGGTGTAGGGTGACTGCCAGATTTTTGGCAGAAGGAAGATGGCGTACCAGGACGTAAAGAACGGCACGAGCACGGCAATCATAAACACCACGCCCCACAAGGCAAACTCCAGGCCGAGCTGGCGGGCGCTCGTGGCAAACGAAAAAAACGCAAACTTAAACGCCACCCACAGATTGTTGATGTAAAAAATCACCAGATAGGCAACCGCAACCAGGTAATGCGCCGCGAGCGCGGTCTGCCACCGGGACTGGAAGTAGAACTTCCAGATGGATTCTTGTTTCTCTTCTGCCATAGTGAACCTAGCTGTATATCATGGTACCATATTTTTGTCAATAAAAAAGAGGGGTGCCATCTCGGAAGATAGACACCCCGTCGTTCGCCCAGATATGCAGGACTCGTTGCGACCTACCCCATGGTGGCAACGACCTTGGCCCAGACGTCCTTGGGCTTCCAGACCACGTTCCCGGCCGCAATGTCTGCGGCCACGGCCGGGTCATCCTGCTGATACTGCTCGGTCGGCAGGTGTCGGATAGAACACACGGGCAGAACTTCCCAGCTCGTCCGGGGAGAACGGTTCAGCTCGCAGGCGATGCCCACGACGCGCGATCCGGCCTGCATCACGAGCTCCCGCACCTTGTCTGTCGTGGAGAAGTTGTTGACCACGTCCTCCGCGACGAGCACCCATGTCCCGGACTCAACCTCGTGCCGCCCGAATACCAGTACAGACTGCTCGCGCGCGGACGCGGTTGCTGCGGCAGTCACCTTCTTCTCGGGAAACACGTACCGGCAGTCCAGGTGCCGGGCGAGCATGAGCGCGATGGCGAAGCCGCCCACAGGCGCACCCATCACGTAGTCCACGTCGCCGAGTCCGCCGTTCGCCCGAACCACGTCAGCGAGCTGCCCCGCGACCGTATCCAGAACGTGCGGGTACTCCTCGATGCGGGCGAAGTTGTAGTACACATCCCCTACCCAGTGCTTCTTGGTGCCATCCGGAGCATCGTACTCACCGGCATACCCCACGAGCGGCCCGAGCCGTTTGCCGTCCGGCGCCTTTGGGCACTGGTAGTACCCGTTGCACCTGCGGAGCGTCTCCACGAGATCGCCAGGGACAACCTCGACCATCTCACTGGCGCGTTTTCGTGCCATCACCTCCTCCTTCGGGTTACGCAGCCAGCGCTGCAGTGATCTCTTCGGCGATGCGCTGGGCTGCTTGGACCGGCGAACCGATCTCTTCGGGCGGCTTGGTGATGGGCCGGCCGATGACGAGGTAGTTGGCTCCGGCCTTGATTGCCTCTCCGGGCGTCATCACCCGCTTCTGGTCCTGGGCCGCGGCCCACTCCGGCCGCACTCCTGGCGTGACCTTCCCCAAGCCAGCGAGCTCCTTCTGCTTGCCCAGAAGCTCGAGCTCCTGGGGCGAACAGATAACGCCGTCAAGCCCGGCCACCTTCGCATCCCGTGCGAACTGCAGAACCTTGGCCTTGGTCGGCCCGCCGTAAATCAGGTGAGCGTTGTTCTCCTCGAACGAGGTGAGCACGGTCACGGCCAGAATGAGGCAGTTGCCCGGAACCACGAGCGGCCTTGTGCCGCTCCACCCTTCGTCCTGCATACCCACCGACCGGGCGCCCTCGCGTGCGGCAATCATACCCTCAATACCGGCGGAGGCGTGGACGTTGAACATGCGCACGCCGAGCTTGGAGATGGCTTTACCCGCCCCCGCCATGGTGTTGGGAATGTCCTTGAGCTTGATGTCGCAGAAGACCGCGCCACCAAGGCCGTGAATCACCTCGACGGCCTGCGGCAAACCAACGGCAGACATCAACTCCAGCCCGACCTTGAAACAGCCGACATGAGGAGCAAGCTCTTGAACGAGCACGCTCGCCTTGTCGAGGCTGTCCACATCGAGCGCCACGATGATGCGATCTTTCGCTCCGTCTTTTGCCATGCAACCACCCTCCGCTGAACTGGGTTATCAAACAACGACCAGCCGCT
Source organism: uncultured Gammaproteobacteria bacterium (assembly GCA_964606465.1). GTDB lineage: Bacteria > Patescibacteriota > Patescibacteriia > UBA2169 > UBA2169 > CG10-46-32. Next base: position 3,286 of record CAZSGI010000047.1, read on the forward strand.
TTGGCTGGCCCTCCTGAAGCTCAAAAAGCTCTGTTTCTACCCTAAAACAAAAGCCCAAAAAACGCAAGCAAAAGAAAAAGCCGTGCCGCAGACCCTACATCTTTACCCTCGTGAAAACGGGGGCTGTAGTAGTCCGCGGCACGGCCGTACCGATGTACATGCCAGCTATTAGTGCTGGCTGAATCCCCGGTGCTCCTTGGGGACGAACGCGACGTGCATACCGTGTCCGGCAAAGAACGCTTTCACCGCGTCAAGGTTCTGGCCGTCTGCGGGAACTACGCCTCCCCTGCAGCCAGCCTCACGCAAAAGCTCCGGCCCCTCCAGCGGGGCATCTTCCCGCTCCCGGGCGGCGAACGGAAAGAATGCGTCCGAAGCGAAAAAAGAACCCACTGTCGCATGGCGCGCGTCGCGCGCGCGCCCAATCGCCAGCTTGCAGCAGGCAATGCGGTCCTGCTGCCCCACGCCTGCGCCAATGAGCTTGAGGTCGCGCGCGAGCACCACCGTGTTGCTGTTGGCGCGCCACGCCACGGCCCACGCAAGGATGATGGTCGCGAGGTCGTCGGACGAGAGCGTGGACCGGTCAAAGGCCCAGTCTATGCCTCCATCTCCGAACACGTACGTGGGAGTGCGCTGACACAGAGATCCGCCGCGCGCCGGACGGAGGACCCATTCGTACCGCGGCATGAACGGATGGGCCAGAGCCGGATTCACCAGGAGCCTGCGCTTTTCACGCTTGCCCAAAAGCGTGGCAGACGCTTCGTCAAACTCCGGCGCAAACACCACGTCAGCGCCCCAAAAATCTCTCCCGACTGCACCGCGGAGGTGTTCCGGAATTCGGAAGAGCATCTCGCCAGCCGCTCCGGTGACCGGAAAGTTGACCATGACCTCTCCGCCCATCACGGCGAGCGGGTCTCCCGCCATTGCCTTGAGCACAGCAACAGCCGGGTTGCTCCAATCAAGCCCCAAACCGCACGGATTGCCGTGCTTGCATGCAATGGCGACAAGCGGCGACTTGCCCGGAAAATGATGATTGAGCGCCTCGTGCATGAGGCACAGCACCTGCAGAGCCCGGTCGCAGTCCGCCATGTTGATGTAGCCCGGCGTGCCGGAGACCACGGTGAACCGGTGCAAGGCGAGCGGGTCATCGCTGCCAACCACAGAGAGCACGAACGCCGGGGACTGGTCGCGGTTCTCGCCGTACGCAAGCTCGCTCGCAACCCGGTACGTTACCGTGAACTCGTCGCCAACCTTCAGAGACTTGGGTATGGCGCTCATGGCGCATACCTCCCTAAGTTTAGAGGGAACTGCTGTTTGTTTGCTACTGGCTACCTTAATTCCAATTCTGACGATTGTCAACCAAAAAGAAAAGCCGCGCCGCAGACCCTACATCTTTACCCTCGTGAAAACGGGGGCTGTAGTAGTCCGCGGCACGGCCAAGGCGCTGGTAAAGCGCCCGCTAGACCGTCTGTCCCTCCAGGTATTCCGCGACAACGCTGTAGTACGCGGAAACGCGCCGGAACCCGACGACAGCGGAACTCATGCGCCAGCGCAGTGGGACCGTGCAGTCATTCTGCTCCAGGAGGCACGCGACAGCATCGTAGTCTCCTGGGTCGTCAACCAGCGCCACGTACGCGTGGTTCTTGGCAGCGGCCGCGAGCATGGCAGGGCCGCCGATGTCAATCTGCTCCACCGCCTCCTCAAGCGTAACGCCCGGTCGCACCACGGTCTCCGCGAACGGGTAGAAATTGACAACCACAAGTTCAATGGGCTTGATGCAGTGCGCGGCGAGGTCGCGCATGTGTTCCCCGCTGTCCCGCTTCGCCAGAATCCCGCCGTGGATCTTGGGGTGCATGCTCTTGACCCGGCCGCCGAGGATTTCCGGAAACCCAGTCACCTCGGAAA
>CAZSGI010000048.1:0-5165 GCA_964606465.1 uncultured Gammaproteobacteria bacterium
CCGCGGTTGTACCCGCCTACTTTTCCGTCTGACCTGATGACCCGATGGCACGGGATGCGTGGGTCATGGTTTTTGTTGAGAATGTTCCCAACTGCACGGTCAGCCCGCGCATGACCGGCCCGGCGCGCGACATCCGCATACGTCAAAACAGATCCCTTGGGAATCTTTGAAACCACCGACAAAACTTTTTTGCTGAAACGTGAATCCATACTAATACGTAATGACGAAATCGCGATACTCGCCGTGCGCATCACCCCACGTGCATGTTACGTCATCCACCTGCGCGTGCCGGGGGCCCTCTGTGCACCATGCAACCAGCTGCCTGACGCGCTCATCATCCCCCTCCGCTTCTATGCGCACGGTGCCGTCCCGCTCGTTGCGCACAAAACCGGTAAGCCCCAACGCGCGGGCCTTCCCGCGCGTTGAGTACCGAAAGGTCACCCCCTGCACAAGACCGGAGACGATAATGACACAGTGCCTGTGCATAGCTTAATTATGACGCCAACCAGTGCGTTACGCGCTTTGCAAGCTCGGCCTGATGGTTGGTGAAGCTGTGGTCAGCACCTGGGACAATTCCGTACGCAAGGTCTGGTCGCTGCTCTTTTAGAATGCGCACGACCCGCTTGACGCTCCCCCATGCGTGTTCATCCTTTCCGCCATACAGAACCATGGTCGGCTTGGTAAGTGATTGGTAGTGCCTGAAAAGCGGCTTTTTTGACAGCTTCAGTTTTTTGATAACTTCCAAAAACGGAAACACGTTGTAGTCGCCGTCCGGGTTCGCGATATCATAGAACCCTTGGTACGAAAAAATCGTATCCGGCAAAAGCTCTTTAATAATCTCACCCCCTTTTCGCTGCTTGATTTTTTCCTTTGACTGCCGAAGCAGCCGCCAAAACCGCCGCGTACCGAGCTCGTCGTAATAGATGCCTGTATCATCACCACCACCCAGTAAAACGTATTTTGAAACCTTGTTCCTCGGCTTATAGTAGTGGTACACGCATATCTTGTTCGCGCCGGTTGATTCGCCGACAAGGTAGAACGTGCGAAACCCTTGTTTCCGCAAAAAACCGATGGCGCCGTCAATGTCTGGTATGCAGTCTTTAATCTTTTCGTATGCCATGCCAAACCGCTTTTTGATGGTGCGCCCTTGTTTGACGACGTTGAGACGTTTGACGTAGTGCGCGCCGCGATTGTTGAAGAGCATCAAAGAAATACCTTTACGGCTCAACGCGTTCACCAGTTCGTCCTGCCGGTCATCGTAGTAAAACACCGAAGAGCTGCCGTTGCCGTGCAAATGAATGGCGACTTCTCTGCTGCGCTTCGCTTTATATAGAAGCCCGGGTAGTGTTAATCCGTCCGCGGTTTTCATTTGGACGAGAACAGGTTTGAGCATACGCACCTAGGTTTGCTTGCCGCTTTTCCCAAACACCAACGCGAGCGCCGCAAGGCCCAGGCTTAGGTCCCTGAACACAATGTCCCAGGCAGAGAGGTTAAAGAATACAATACTGAACAGGGCGAGCGCCGCAACCAAGCCCGACCAAACCTGCGCTTTTCCCGAGAGCAGCCACAAGGCCAGAATGACTTCAGCCACCCCGTGGATTTTGAGGAACGTGGCAACCGGAACAATCGCCTGCACAAAGGCCGGCACGAACCCTGTCCACAGGTCTGGGTTAGTAAATGACGAGATGCCTACGTACGCAAAGCTTGCCGCGAGCGCAAGACGAACGAGAAACATATGTGTTATGTTTGTCGGCTCGCTGTTTTTGCGGCATCATGCAAGCGAGCGGGCACGGTCCCGGCTATGCCGGGGAGCGAGCTTGCATGCTGAGCGAGGCTGCTCGCCGGGCAGCCGAGCATACGCACAAAACAGCGAGCCGACAAACTATAGATTATTCCTCAACAATCAACTTTCCCTCCATGCCGAGCTGGCGGTGCGAGCCAACAGAGCAATAGAACGGAAACTCACCAGCTTTATCCGCCGTAAAAACAACAACAGACGAATCGCCGGTGTTCACGCGCTCGGTGCGGGCGTCAAACGCGTCAACGGTCCAATCGTGGAACCCGTCGGTGCTCGTAAAGGTCAGCTTCACGGTGTCTCCCTTCTTCACGCGGAGGTTCGGGTCCGAAAAGGCGAAGCTGTGCCCGGTAATCGTAAACTCTTTGGTCTGCCCTTCGGGCGCATCAACCTCAAAACCTTGCCCACCGTCTATCACGGTTCCGCTTGGGACTTCCCCTTCCGCGGCATTGCCGCCCGTGTCCCCATCGCCAAATTGCGCTTCACCAAACTCTGCTTCACCAAATCGTGCAGGCTGCTCTTCCGCGGTCTGCTCCTGCCGGTCCGTATCCGCACCGCCAAATCCCCCACGCGCGTACACGAGAACCGCGGCCACAATAATAATCACCACCACCACCGCGATAGCGGTTTTTACTCCTCCTCTTCCCTCCTCCGCACCCGCCTCCTGGGGCGCACTCTGCATGTCTTGTTCCTCTGGCATACGCGTACTCCCTTACTCGTTAGTGGTAAATAATTTGTTGACGTATTCCCAATTGACGACACTCCACCACTGCTCAACATACTCGGGACGCTTGTTCTGGTAGCGCAGATAGTATGCATGCTCCCACACGTCAAGCCCGAGAATCGGGAAAGCACCTTCCATGAGCGGATTATCCTGGTTCGGGGTGGATGAAACCACAAGCTTCCCATTGTTGACGGAGAGCCATGCCCAGCCGCTGCCAAACCGGGTAAGCGCGGCCGCGGTGAACTGACGTCGGAACGAGTCAAACGAGCCGAACGCTTGGGTAATGGCACCCGCGAGCTGACCAACCGGCTCTCCCCCGCCGCCCGGGCCCATTATCTGCCAGAACAGTGAGTGATTGTAGTGGCCGCCTCCGTTGTTGCGGACCGAGCTTCTGATTTCTTCAGGAACGCTTTCCAAGTCACCAAGAATGTCATCAAGCGGCCTGCCGACCAGACTGGTTTGGCCTTCCAGCGCGGCATTGAGCTTGTCCACGTACCCCTGGTGGTGCTTGGTATAGTGGATCTCCATGGTAGGCGCGTCAATCGCCGCTTCCAAAGCATCATACCCATACCCAAGTTTTGGAAGCTCAAATTGGCTATTACTGTTCGGTGAAATCCGCATAGAACGTGATGCCTAATGCTAGGTTTGTGTATTGTATCATAGCTCCCAAAAACCGCCAAATAAGTTGCAAAGTGGCAAAGAATGTGGTACTTTGATGCTGCTGATGCACGGGATGTTGCGTTGAAAAAACGACCTGCGCTGACGCGCCGGGCTGTGGCGCAGTTGGTAGCGCGCAAGGCTGGGGGTCTTGAGGTCGCGGGTTCGAGCCCCGCCAGCCCGACCAAAAAATCCACCTATCTGGGTGGGTTTTTTGTTGCGCGTGTCGGTACGGCGCACTGCTCCAGGTTTTGAACGCGCAGGCTAAGAAGCCTGATTGAAAAAAGCAGTGCCACAATGCCGATTGCGCCAAACTCAAGCCCGCCAAACGGCAGCACCCCCAAAAAGGATGCGGCAGCGCCAAAGCCGAAAATTGAAGACAGGATGATTGAACCGCACGCCGTGCACCCGATGCCCACGAGCCCGACCATGGTTCCGGCGATGCCCACACCCATGCCCCGCTGCGTACGAATCCGCCACTTTAGGTAGTACGCAAGCATGGCAATGTTGGCTGCCGAGAGGATGATGACCGCCAACGCGATGAACGCACTCGTGCGCGTTTCATTGGCCGCGAAAAACTGCGGGCTCTTCCACACCAGCCTCCAGAATGAAATGGTCTCGGACGAGAGCGCAAAGCCGAGCAGCTCGCGGTTCGGCAGCCACACCACGAATAAAAACAATCCCAGTGCAACGAATGCAGCGAGTGCGGCATAGCGCCAGCGCGAGAATACGATGATGATCCCGCGTATCATACCAGGGGCGCGCGCTTGAGAAGCAGCGCGTTACCGGCCACAATCACCGTGCTTGCCGACATGAATACCGCCGCGAGCGCGGGCTCAAGGATGATGCCCCACGCGTAGAGCGCGCCAGCCGCAAGCGGCAGGGCAACGACGTTGTAGCCGGTCGCCCAGAAAAGGTTCTGGATCATCTTTGTGTACGTCATCTTGGACAGCCTGATTATTTTGACAATATCCCGCGGATCGTCCCGGACCAGAATGATGCCGGCCGATTCAATGGCCACATTGGTTCCCGCGCCGATGGCAATGCCGAGATCCGCCTGCGTAAGGGCTGGAGCGTCGTTGATGCCGTCGCCAACCATCGCTACTCTCAAACCGCGTGATTGGAGTTCTTTGACCTTCTCTGACTTTTGATGAGGCAAAACGCGGGCAAAGTATTCGTCAATGCCGAGCGTTTCGCTCACCTCCCGAGCCACTTCCTCGGAATCGCCCGTGATCATGGCAAGCCGCACACCCATGCCTTTGAGCTCTTGCAGGGCTTCGGCCGCCTCAACGCGTATGGTGTCTGCAACAGCAAGGGTGCCGACTGCGGCGCCGTCCTGTTCCACTTGTATGTCGGATTTCCCGCGATGGCCGACAAAGACCTTTTTGCCGCCCACCTCGGCTTCGGCGCCGACGCCGGGAACGCGCTTGAAATTTTTTGCTTCCCGGAGCCCAAGCCCTTGTTTCTTTGCCTCGGCAACGATGCCGCGGGCGATGGGGTGCTCGGAGTGCGCGTCAACCGACGCCGCAAGTGTGAGCGCTTCATCCGAAGAATAGGACACCACGCCGAATTCGCCGCGGGTCAGTGTGCCTGTTTTATCAAACAGCACCGTATCAACGCTTCGCGCCGCCTCCAGGGCAAGGCGCTGCTTTACGAGAAAACCGTTATGCGCCGCTTTGGTGGTGGAAATGGACGCAACCAAGGGCACCGCAAGTCCAAGAGCGTGCGGGCACGCAATGACGAGCACCGCAACCAGCCGGGCAACCGCAAAGCCGACTTCTGCGCCGGATGCCAGCCACGCAATGAGCGTCACCAGGCCCCCGGAAACGGCAACCACGGTCAAATAGAGCGCGGCCCGGTCCGAGAGAATCTGAAGCCGCGATTTGGATGCCTGGGCTTCGGCTACCAAGCGCATCACGCCGGCCAGAAACGTTTTCTCGCCGATGCTTGAAACGCTGATCTTGAGCGCTCCGTCTCCGTTGATGGTGC
>CAZSGI010000049.1:0-2685 GCA_964606465.1 uncultured Gammaproteobacteria bacterium
GGAAGTTCATCTCGTGCGCTTTTTTCCGCAGCTCTTTTGCGGTTATCATGAACGCAACCATGCCCGCGCCAAAGCCCGCGAACCCCGCGAGCGCGGAGGGGCCGAACTCGTAGATGTACGCGGAGTACACCACCAGAATGGTGCCGCCGATTGATGAGGCAACCACGGTGGACACGAACGCGAACAGCCCGAGCTTGCGCTCGGCAATCATAAAATCAGCGCTCGTCTGCTTTCGGCCGCTTGCCCATCCTATGGCGAGCACCACCGCCATGTAGCCGATGATGAGGGATGAATCAACTGCCGTCAGCATAGCTTACTCGTTGCCGGATTTTTTCTTTTTGGCGTTTTTCGGCTTCTCTTCGGTGTAGCTACGCACGTGCTCGGCGATCTCCTTGATGCCCATTGCCGCGATTTTGAATACCGCGCTTCCCACCTGGAGCTTTTCGCGCGCAAGCTCAATGACCTCCCCGAGCGCCTCCACGCGCGCGCGGATGTCGCGGGTTACGCGCCGCGCGTCCCGCAGCGAAAGGGCGAGGTAGTAGAGGGACCAGGCGAGGAAAAACCCAACCGCCAGCGCCGCTGCCGTGAGCGCGTAAAAGAGGATATCTTTGCTTGATTCAATCGGAGGCATGGTGTTTCGGTTATGGTTTGCGTATAGTATAGCATATATGACGTTTTGAGGAAATATGGTATAGTAGTTGGTAGTTAGTTATGGTGATACAGCAATACCAGGATCCTTCGGTTGAGCGCCGGCTCGCCATCGGCTTTTGGTACCAAGAGCACCGAACGGCGCTCCTCAAGGTCATCGCAAGCGCGCTCATCGGCGCGAACGGCATCTTTTGGGCGTACACTCTCTACGGCGTGGGCCGGTTGGTGTTGGATGCGCAGAACAGCGCGCGCCGCAACGCCGAGCTCATCGAACCGCTCTCGGACGTGGTTGCCGTGCACCGCTCCCTGGCCCCGGAACCCCTCGCCATTGACGACGTCTTCGTGCTCCCGAGCGCCTCGGAACCGAACGCGGCCGCGCCCGGGCGCGTTGATTTTCTGGCGCGCGTTCGGAACGAGAACCCGGACTGGATCATGGACGTTTCGTACGCGTTCCGGTGGGAGGGAGGGGAGAGCGAGCGGGCACGCTGGCTCCTCCTTCCGGAGGAAGAAACCACACTTGCGGCCATCGGCGCTCCGGTGGAGGGTTTGCCGGGTGGCGTGACGCTCGATGCGGATATCGCGTGGGAGCGGGTGAGGGATCCGAGCGTGCTGATTCGTCCCCGCGATGCGCTCGCGGGGATATCGGCAACGGATTTTGACGTTACCCCTCGCAACGGCGTCACCGACATCAGCGCGGTGGTGGGGAACGCGAGCCAGTACACCGTCATCGCGCCTTCGGTGCTCTTGGTTGCCGAACGAGCGTCCGGGGAGCCTGCGGCGGTGTGGCTGCAGCTCTTTGACTCCATCGAGGCTCAAGGGACCGTTTTGAGCCAGCGCCGGTTTCTGCGCCCGATTTCCGGGATTTCGGCGGTGCGCGCGTACCTGAACCTGGACGCGTTCGACGAGGGCACGTACCGGTTGCGCGGCGGCGAGCGCACGCCTTTTTAGCACGCCCCTCTAGGTAAAAAGGGTATGCGCGTGACGTTTCGGGGGGTGCTGCGGCAGATTGACTGGTGGATGCTCTCGGGCGCGCTCGCGCTCTCCGGGTTCGGGCTGCTCTTGATCCACAGCCTGACCTGGCCCGAGGATTCCCGGTTCTTAAAGCAGGTCGCCTTTTTGGTTTTCGGGCTCGCGCTGTTTTTCGGCGCGCAGTTCTTGGACGCGCATTTTTGGCGGAACGCTTCGGTGGTACTTTGGCTCGCGTCCGTGGCCGTGCTCATCGGGCTGCTCGCGTTCGGCGAGCCGACGCGCGGCGCGCGCGGGTGGATTACGGTCGGCGGACTCGGCATACAGCCCGCCGAGTTCGCGAAGCTCGCGGTGGTTCTGTTTCTGGCAACCACCCTCGAGCGTTTGCGTTTTGACATCGCCCGCTTCGCCGATTGGGTGGCGGTGGGGATCATCGTGGGGCTGCCTCTCTCCCTCGTCGCGCTGCAGCCGGACCTGGGAAACGCGTTCATCATCCTGGTGGTGAGCGGGGTGATGGTGCTGTACACGGGGTTGGACAAGCGGAAGCTCGCGGCCTTGGCGCTCGTCGTCGTTGTTGCGGCGACGACGGGGTGGTTCCTCGTGCTTGCGGATTACCAGAAAGAGCGCGTGCTCACGTTCCTTTCTCCCCGGTCCGACCCGCTGGGAGCGGGGTACAACGTCACCCAGTCCATCGTTGCCATCGGTTCGGGCGGCTTTTTCGGCCGGGGGTTGGGGCTGGGCACGCAGAGCCAGCTCAACTTTCTCCCGGAGCAGGAGACGGACTTCATCTTTGCGTCAACCGCCGAGGAGCTCGGGTTTCTGGGCGCGTCGCTCTTACTCCTCGCGTACCTGTTTTTGCTCGCGCGGCTCTACCGCGTGCTCGCCGCCGGGAATAGCCTGTTCGGAAGCTTTCTGACCCTGGGTGTCCTCGTGATGCTCTTTTCCCAGGCCGCGGTGAACGTCGGCATGAACATGGGCCTGTTCCCGGTTACCGGCGTCACCCTCCCGTTCGTCAGCTACGGCGGTTCGTCGCTCGTGACCAGTTTCATCGGCCTCTCCATTGCGCTCTCC
>CAZSGI010000049.1:2785-5052 GCA_964606465.1 uncultured Gammaproteobacteria bacterium
CCCCACTACCAGTACTCTTCGTCATCGCTCGAAAATCTCCGCCTCATCTCGTACTGTCCGTTGTGCAGCACGCACTACAATCCGAGCGAGGCTCTCGTGCTCGAGGAGAAGAGCGGTGCCCACCTGATCCACGTCACGTGCCGGACGTGCGAGAGTTCCATTGTGGCCGTGATTATGACGGGCGGGATTGGCGTTTCCAGCGTGGGGCTCATCACGGACTTAACCGGCGCGGACGTCGTGCGCTTCAAAGACGCTTCTCCCGTCAGCTCGGACGACGTGCTTGAGGCGTACGATCTCCTCACACGGCACCCTGATTTGGCAACACTTCTCAAATGAGGACGGGTATGGCGGCAGTCATCGTGCTACAAGAGAGAACCCCGAGCGGAACGGTTGGCGCCCGCGCGCTGCGCCGGCGTTCGCTGGTGCCCGGGGTGCTGTACGGCGACCACCTCGAAAGCCGCCACTTTTCCATTGCCGCAAGCCACGTTCCGAAGTTGCACAAAGCGGGCGGCTCCTCCGGGTTGATCGACGTGCAGCTCGGCGGGGACCCGCAGCCGGTGAAAGCCATCGTGCAGCACGTGGAGCGCGATCCGGTTTCCGGCGCGTACGAGCACATTGATCTGTACCAGGTGCGCATGGACCACAAGCTCCACACCGAAATCGCGTTGGAGTTCGTGGGCGAATCCAGCGCGGTGAAAGATTTGGGCGGCGTGCTGGTGAAGCAGCACGCCATGCTCCCCATCGAGTGTTTGCCCGCTGATTTGGTGAACCACGTTGCGGTCCCCGTTGGTTCCCTGAAAACGTTTGACGACGCGATTCGCGTCCGTGATCTTGCGCTGCCGCCGGGTGTGGTCACGCACCTGCCGGGAGACGAGATTATCGCCTCTGTTGCCGAGCCTCGGAGCGAGCGGGAGCTCTCTGAGCTTTCTAGTGAGGTTGCCGCGGGTGAGGGGCCAGAGGTGCTGACCGAGAAGAAGGAGGAAGCGCCCGAAGCGGCAGGAGGCGGTGCTGAATCCGAAGCGAAAAAAGGAAAAGCGTAACCGAGGAGCCGTCGCGCTCGGCTGCCCGTTTTGGCCGTGGGTATGCAAAAACAAAAACACAGCGCCTCGACCCCTTCACCGAAACGACACCCATTCGGAACGGTTGTTTTTTTGTTGGTGATCGCGCTCTTGTGGTTCACCAGCTTCAAGCTCGTGGGCGGGGGGACGCCCGCTCCCGGGAAAAAATTTTTTGAATCGCTGGGCCGCGAGAACAAGCGTTCCGCCGGGGCGGCTTTCACGGATGCGAGCGATTACCCGGTGCTGGTGATGTTCGACAACCACCCGGACTCGGTTCCGTACCAAGTTGGGCTCTCTTCGGCGCTCGTGGTGTACGAGGTGCTCGCCGAGGGCGGGTCAACGCGGTTCGCGGGGCTGTTCGCGGGCGCGCCGGAGAACGCGCCAAAAATCGGGCCCGTGCGCAGCGCGCGGCCGTACGTGGTTGCAATCGCGAGCGGGTGGAGCGCGTTTTTCTGGCACGGCGGCGGGAGCCCGGAGGCGCTGGAGCTGATTCCGAAAACCGACGTCGTTGGCCTTAACGAGATTTCCGGGTTGGGCATCCGCTACTTCTGGCGCGACCCCGACGTTCCGCGGCCGCACAACCTGTTTACGTCCGGTGATTTGATTGCTCTGGGGATTGCCGATTTTGAGCTCCTCGGGAAACTGCCAAGAGAGAAACTGCTCTGGAGATGGGATGATGATCCGCCTCGGTCCAAGAGAGACGAGCGTATTGCCGCGACGCGCATCTATGTTGATTTTTCCGAGGGCATCGGGTTCGACGCGGAGTACGAGTACGACGCAGGCAAGGACGCGTACGCGCGGTTTGCGGCGGGGGTGGCGCACCGGGACAACGCAACCGGTCTCCAGCTTGCTCCGGCAAACGTGATTGTGCAAAAGGTTCCGGAGGAGGGCTACTACCCGAGCGGAGAAGGCCGCATCTCGCTCGCCATGGAAGGGGAGGGAGAGATGCTTTTGTTCCAGCACGGCCGCGTCGCGAGGGGAACGTGGCGCAAGGAATCGCGCGATTCGCAAACCGAGTGGCTTGGCGCGGACGGCGAGCCGGTGACTTTGGCATCGGGTCAGACCTGGGTTGAGGTGGTTCCTGGCAGCCGGGCCGTAACGTACGAATAGGAAACGGTTCCGTATAAAAATTGAGCCCTGCAAAGTCGTTCCTTGCAGGGCTTTGAGCGCCGGAGCGTTGGTGTGTTCTGCACATCTTCCCATTCCCCC
>CAZSGI010000050.1:0-4894 GCA_964606465.1 uncultured Gammaproteobacteria bacterium
GAAACGCTCGCGAGAGCGAGAGCGCGGGGCCGGTGTCAACCGTGTCCGAACCCGGGATCTTGGGCTTGGGAGCCGAGTCGGTTACCCCGCGCGCCTTGCGGGGCTCTTCCCTGCGCTCAAGGCGCGGGATTTCGCCGCTCCGCACCTTCTTTAAGCAGGACTTGCAGTAGATGGGGCGGCTTCCGTCGGGTTTGAACGAAAGCGCGGTTTCATCGCCGCAGATGCCGCAATTCGCGGTAAACAGGAGGTCCTTTTTCTGCGGCCGCTCCTCAAATCTGCGCTCCGTTCTTCCCGGCTCGTTGCGCAAAGCGTGGTTTTGGCTGGAACGCTCTGCCGGTTTTGGAATGTGCAACCCGGCGGATACCGGGCTCCGCTCCCGAACCAACGTATGGCTCATCCGGGGAGCACGGTTCTCCGGAATTTCATCATCCTCCCTGCCGGACTCGCTCCAGCGCACGATTTTCTCCTCCACCACCTCGCGGGCCGTTGTGTACCGCTCGCGCGACACCTTGATGACCTTGTCCTTGTTGTCGGTTTCGCCTTCAATGGGCGGCATGGTGGTCGCGGAGAACGGCTGGCTCGCAATGCCGTCAATCATGAGCTTCATGTACACCTCGTACTTGCCGAGGTTCACCAAATCCTCTTCCGTAAAGTACGGCTCAAACTCTTTCACCAACACTTCCGCGTCCGTGCCGCCGATCCGGAAAAGCATCATGGTGCCCACGTTCCCGAACACCGCTGCCTGCACCAGCTCGTCGAGTTGCTCAATGTATTGGTGCGCGATGATGAGGTTCAGGCGGTACTTGCGCGCCTCGGAGAGGATGTTCGCGAACGACTCCGTGGCAAAGTTCTGGAACTCGTCAACGTACAAATAAAAGTCCTTCCGCTCCTCCTCCGGAATGTCCACGCGGCTCATGGCAGCCATCTGGATTTTGGTGATGAGCATGGCTCCGAGGAGCGCGGAGTTGTCCTCTCCAATGCGTCCCTTGGCCAAGTTCAGCAGGATGATTTTCTTCTCGTCCATTGCCTGTCGCATGGAGAACGATGACTTGACCTGGCCCACGATGTTTCGGATGACCGGGCTGGAGAGGAACTGTCCCACCTTGTTCTGGATCGGCGCGATCGCCTCGCTCTGGAACTTGTCCGGGTACTTGGAGTACTCGTCCACCCAGAACGAGCGCACCACCGGGTCCGTGATGCGCTGGATGACCTTTTTGCGGTAGCCTTTGTCCACGAGCAAACGCATCACCCCGAGGAGCGTTGAATCCGGGTACTCAAGAAGCGCCAAAATCGCGTTGCGCAGCACGTACTCCAAGCGAGGCCCCCACGAGTCGGCCCAGAGTTTCTTGAAGATGCCGATCAACCCCGAGGCGATGAGGTGCTGGTGCGCCCGGTCCACGCGCTCAAACACGTTGAACGCGATGGGGTAGTCCAAATCCGCCGGGTTGAAGTAAATCACGTCGTTCACGCGCTCGTTCGGAATGTACTCAACCACTTTCTCAACCAGGTCCCCGTGCGGGTCCACCACGGCAACGCCGTTGCCCGCCTGGATGTCCTGGATGATCATGTTCTCCAAGACCGTTGATTTTCCCATGCCCGTCTTTCCGATCAGGTACACGTGCCTGCGGCGGTCATCCTGCTTGATGCCGAACACGCGCCGCTGGTTGCGGAAGTTGGTCGCGGCGAGCGCGGTGATCGGTTCTGCGTTGTTCGGACCGAACGGCATGATGGCTGTTAGTATACCATAAAACACGAACCAAAATCAAAACCCGCTCTTCTGTAGCGGGCCTTGATCGTTTCCGTTTACGCGCTTACGGCGTCAACCATCACGTACCTGCCTTCCGGGTTCTTTGAGAAACGCTCGTCATTGGTGAGCGCCAGGTACACGGTTCCCTTTTTCACCATGCGCTGCTTGAGCACTTCCTCAACGATTTGGTCGCGGGTGAGCGGCTGCTCCGACTGCTTGAGGACGTCCGCAATCACGTCGCTCACCACGCCCGGCGTAAATCCCCACTCCGCGAGCGCGTAGATGCCGCGGCCCACGAGCACGTAGCGCTCGTCCAGGATCAGCTCGTTGTGCACGGTGGGCGGGTACGCCTGCTTGGCGTCGAACTTCGCGACATTGATGCGCTCGGCAATGTCCCTGAAGTGCAGGGGTTTGCCGTGCTTTTTCATGACGAGGTAAATTTTGTCGCCCATGCGCCGCGGGGTTACGGTGTTCCAGTGTGCAAGCCCCCACTCGCCAAAGGGATTGGGGCGGATGCGAGAAGTGGTGCGCAGGTGCGCATGGATGGGGTGCGCTTCCTCGGGGTCAAAGCTGAAGTGGCTCCGGTGGTCGGCAAACACGGCCGTCTCGCGGAACTTGTTGATCAACTCATCGCGGGTGAGCGGCTCTCCGTGCGCTTCCAAAATCCGCTCAAGCTCGGCAATGGTCTGCTCCACGCGGACCCAATCCATGAAATCAATGCGCCAGCTCGGGTAAAACCCCGGACGCTGCTCGCGCACCATGCGGTTCTTGGTGAGCTTCTCAAGCAGAAACAGGAGGTGCTTGCAGTATGCCTCATCGTTCTGCGTCCCCTGGAGCACGTATTCCAGCAAATGGTCTTCGGCCATGATGCCGCCGTGCTTCTCCAGGGCCGCCAGCACCACCACCTCAACCGGTTTTACGGTATCCTCGAAATATGGAAAGCTGCGGATGTTGCGGATGGCCGCGTTCTCAATCTGGCGCACGCGCTCGCGCGTCACGCGGTACTCTTTGCCGATTCTCTCCAGCGTCTCCGGTCCTTGTCCGTGCAAACCAAAACGCCGGCGCAGGATATCCTGTTCGCGGCTCCCCAGCTCGCTAAACAACGCGCTGATGATTTCAACCGGATTAAAGCTGGCCAGCTCTTCCTCGGCTTTTGCGGCCATCACTTTGTCCAGAATTGAATTGGTTTGCGAAATATCTTCCATACTGGTGTTAGGGGGAAATCAGGTGTTAGGGGAAAATCATAAAAAATGCTAATATTAGCTAAAATTTTATTGATTTCCCTTTTGTATAACACAATAATAGCACAAAGGCAATAAAACGTCAATGACTTACCAAACAAAAACGCCCGCACTGCTGCAGGCACTTCTGGGGTGGTACTTTGGGGGAGACTAAGAGGGGGTCAATCCTTGCCTCCCCCAACCAAGGTCATGGCCGCGACAGGCGCAATGACCCAAAAGAATACCGCCCCCTCGCCCACAAACCAATCCCGGGTCATTTGTGAGAGCTGTCCGTAGTACTCCTCCGGGATGAACGAGAGCGTGATGCTGATGAGCAATCCAACGTGCAATATACTGAACACCACAATCTGCCACCACTCCCCCGGCGCGTCGGACCTGGCCAGGGCCCGCAGAATGGCGCTCCGCGAGAGCAGGAAAAACAGCGCCACAAACACGCCCAAAAACAGGACAATCTTGTACATGAACACGTTGTTCGGGTTTGCGTCCGGCGGAATCAGCTCATCCATAAACGGGGCCACGCCAACCACGGCGAGCGTGATGTAGACGGTAATCAGGATCATGATGATCCGGTCCCGGCCCAGGGTTAAGCCGTACACGAACGACGCAACCAAAAAGAACAGGATAATAAACATGTCCCAGGTCGGGCTCTGGAAGTTGAAGCTCGTAACATTGGCCACGACCCCGGTGATGATTCCGTGGATGTCCGGGTAGGTTGTGGAAGCCGCAAGCATGCCCTCATTATACCACTCTTTTCCCTGCATGCTAAGAAGGAATCAAATCCAGCCCTTGCCTTTGGCGTCCCGAAGCTCTTCGTAGAGCTTCTTTTCCTTGCGCGAGAGTTTGGACGGGATGTGGACGTCCGCGATCACCATGTGGTCGCCTTTGGATGACGAGTGCACGTGCGGCACGCCCTTGCCGCGCAGCTTGAACCGCGTTCCGGGCTGGGTGCCTGCCGGAATTTTGAGATTCACCGCTCCGTGCGCGGTTTCAACCCGAATGGTGTCTCCGAGCGCGGCCTGCGCAACCGAGATTGGCTCGTGGGTGGTGATGTCGTACCCGTTCCGCTCAAACCGCTGGTGCGGCTTAACGCGGACGTGGACGTACAAATCACCGGACGTGCCTCCCCGTTCTCCGGCGCTGCCGAGCCCCGAAAGTTTGACGGTTTGGCCGTTGTCTATGCCAGCAGGAATCTTGATGCTGATTTCCTGCGGCCGTTCGTACACGCCCGCGCCGCGGCACTCTTTGCACGCCTTCTCGGCGCTCGTGCCTTCTCCGCGGCACTCCGGACACACGGTCGCGGACTGGAACGTGCCCAGCAGGGTTGAACGCGTATGCACGATTTGTCCTGACCCTCCGCACCGGCTGCAGGAAGAAATTTTGGTGCCCGGCTCTGCGCCGTTCCCTTTACAGCGCTCACACTTCGCAACCCGATTGAGGCGGATAGTTCGTTCGGCGCCGAATGCCGCGTCCAAAAAATCAACGCTCATCTCTATCTCAACATCATCCCCGCGCCGGGGTCCGCTCCGGCGGGTGTGCGCGCGCGCGCCGCCGAATCCGAACATCTCGCTGAAAATGTCTCCGAGGTCGCCGAAATCAACGTTAAACCCGCCAGCGCCGAATCCCCCTCCTTGCGCAGCGCGCATAAAATCATCCCAGCTCATGCCGGTTCCGCCGAACCCCTGGCCCGAGAACGCGGAAGAGCCGAACCGGTCGTACTGTTTGCGCTTTTCCTCGTTGCCCAGAATCTGATACGCCTCGTTCAGCTCTTTGAACTTGGCCTCGTCCCCGCCCGCTTTGTCCGGATGCAGCTCATGCGCCTTTTTGCGGAAGGCTTTCTTAATCTCATCCTGCGCGGCGCTCTTGGAAACGCCTAATATGTCGTAATAATCCTTAGCCATTACTTCCT
>CAZSGI010000051.1:0-4817 GCA_964606465.1 uncultured Gammaproteobacteria bacterium
CCGTCATCTCCCGCGAGCTTGGCATTCCGTGCGTGGTGGGCATTCCGGACTTGCTTTTCCGCGTCAAAGACGGGGACCGGATTGAGGTGGATGCGGACAAAGGCGTGGTGCGGAAGATAAAATAGCCTGCCTCATCGGCGAGTTATTTGTTTCACAAATAAAAAAACCGGACAGCATAGAGGGAGATGTTCTGCATATGCTGTCCGGTCCAGGCTGGCGGCTTCGTGCCGTCAGGAGGTTGCGATATTGCGGATGAGCTCCACTTCTTTGTATCCGGTTGAGTAGAACCCCTCGCACTCGCCGAGGGGGAAGGACAAGAGGATCTCCTTGCCCCCTGCGTTGAACTTGTCTCCACCAGCGCCGATGGCATTGAGCAGGACTGCGTGCCCGACGACGAGCACGCGCTGGTACGGCATGCCCGTCTTAGCCATGGCCACGCCGATGGCCAGAGCGGCGATCTGCACGTATCGGGACAGGATGTCTCCTATGCCCGGTTCTTTCAGGTACTCGGTGAGCGGGGCGTACTTGAGCCGGCTGTACACCTTGTTGAGGCGGACACCGTCCTCGCCCGGGATCTCGGTGCCGAGTTCCGGAAGCGCGATCGTGACCGCGTCCGGGGCGATGATGGCCGCGGTCTGCTTGGCGCGCGTGGTTGGCGAGGTGAGCACCAAGTCAAACGGCAAGAGCCCGAGCTCGTCGCATCGGGTCCAGAACCCGAGCGCCTGGAGTTTGCCGACCTCGGTGAGCACGCGATCCTCATCCCGCTCTGCCTTGGTGTCTTGCCCGTGCCGCACGAACACGAACTGCGCCACGATTTACCTCGCTTTGTGGGGGGTGGGGGTGGTCAGGTTGCGGGCTGGCGGATGAACTCCACTCTCTGCGTCGGCCAGTCCGGGTTGAGGGTGAATGCCTCGCCGTCGCCGAGGAGTCCGTCCATGAGCGCTCCAGGAACCGACACGTGGATGATCTCGCAGATCGCCTTGGCGATCCCCTGCTGGTTCACAGTGTGGCCCACAATGAGGGGCCGCTTGGACCGGTGTTCCAGCATTGCGGTGATGACCGCAAAGGCGCCCCGCAGCGCGAAGCGTCTCATGACCCCGTACTTGTCCTGCTTCAAATACTGCGGCAGCGGGAGCGTGGTGCCCAGCCGATTGAACATCTCCATGAACTCCAGGTAGTCGTCGGTGCCCTCTGCTGGAGCATACAGTTCGGGCACAGCCACCATACGTGGCCGCCTGCTGGCCTCGCGGAAGATGTTCTCGGCCGTCATCCGGGTGCGGGTGAGGCCGGAGTGGAGCACCAGGTCAAACTCGGTGCCCGCGTTCACGCCCAGCAGCTGGCCCAGCCGCTTGCCCTGCTCGTGCCCTTTGGGCGTGAGTCGGCGCATGGTGTTGACCTTGGCTTTGCCAGCCTGGCCGTGGCGCGCGAACGTGCAAGTCGGGAATGGCACGGTGTGCCTCCTTGTGGGGGGGGTGAGGTTGAATGCTTCTTTGGCTCAACCTGGGGCCATAAAGCCGCACATTGAGCCAAAGAAGCTATGAAAAGGGCGCATTTTGTAATATATAATTAAAGCACATTTTGATATTTTATGCAAGTACCTGTAAACCGGCAACAATGGTATTATTTGAATATAGGTATTGTTTGGCTAATATCAGGTAAAAATTTACTCTATGCCTCAAGCATGGGAAAAAGTCTGGGAGCGGGAATATAATCTGAACAAGATGGATCTTGCGCTTCGTGGATTAAACAGCTCCTATGCCAAGCGTTTCATGGGAACCAGTTTTCCGAATGTGCTCGCGATTCAGATGCCCAACCGCAATGACGCGTTTTGTTTTTCGGGCCAATCGTATGCGCGCTGGATGCGGCTTATGCTTGATGTGTTTGATTCAGCGCCTCGCTTTTTAAAATTTTTTTCCGCGTACCAAAGCCTCAAGCGGGAATTTATACGGACCGCGCGCCAGGCAGGCGCCGACGCCCGCAACACGCGCGACCGCGCCGCGCTGAAACGCTTGTTTGAAGGATTTTCAGCGGTTGATACGCAATACGTGCTCATCGGGCAGTGGATGGGATTTCATGTAACCGACAGCGCGGAAGCGCGGGCGCGCGAACTGGTCCAGAGCCGCATTCCCGACCCGGATGCGCGGGCAACATGCCTTGGGATTATTCTTGCGCCGGAGTATATGAGTGAAATTCGGAAAGAGCGCAGAAGCCTCTTGCGTGTCGCGCTTGCCCCGGCGCGCCAGCGCGAAGCGCTGCTTGCGCGGCACGCGCAACAGTACGAATGGATTCCCTGCATCAACGTGATTGAGCCCGCGCCCTGGACGTTCGCGCACTTTAAGCGTGAGCTTTCCGCAATCCTAAAAAGCGGAACCGCTCGGGACGAGCTCAATGAAGGTGCGCGCGCATGTGCTCGAACCAAGCGGGCATACAAAAAAATACGCCAAGCGTTTCCGGCGCGCGACCGGGCGCTGTTGGACAGGATGCACCGAATGGCATTCATCAAAGATGATCGGGACGACGTGCGCCGCAAGGCCTACTACTACGCAACTCCCTTGTACGAACGCATCGCACAAGCGCTCGGGCACGCGCCCAAAGAAATTCTCCTGTACACCGCTCAAGAGATTTTGCAGGCGCTCAAAAGCGGCACAGCACTCTCCGCGCAAGAGTTCGCCAAACGCCGCAGGGAGTATGCGCTCGTGCTCGCGAACGGCAGAACGGTGGTGCATACGGGCAAAGAGTATCGCCGGTATTTACTGCAGATTACAAAACATTCCAAAACCGGCAACATGGTTTCGGGCGTGGCCGCGTCAACAGGCGCGGCCCGCGGAATTGCCCGAATTGTGCCGAACGCGTATTCCTTGGATAAAATCAAAAAGGGCGATGTGCTGATTACGGTTGCCACGCACCCGGACTATCTGCCTGCCATGCGGCTTGCTTCCGCGTTTGTGACGGACGAAGGCGGCTTAACCTGCCACGCGGCAATCGTGGCGCGCGAGATGGGCAAGCCTGCGGTGGTGGGCACCAAGAACGCGACTGAAGTATTCAAAGACGGGGACCGCGTGGAGGTGGATGCGGAGAAGGGGATTGTGAAAAAATTATGAAGCCAAAACACCTCAACGCCAAAGATCCCTGGCTGCTCGCGGAAAACATTCCGGATTGCGATTTGTTCTTTTTCCAGATTCCGGCGTCCTGTTTTACTAATGACACGAGCTACCCGTTTATCAAAAAGTACGAGAAGTTTTTGGCAACGTACAAGCGTTTTGAGCAGCACTTTTACTTCGGTGAAAAGAATTCATTTGAGGTTGCGGAGAGCATCCTGGCCGCGCTCATAGAGCGGCCAAAGTTCGGGGATGACGTGAACAAGAACATCGTACGATGGTCCAGGAAGATGCTCGCGTTTGCCCAAAAGGTTGATGCCATGCCGCTTTCGGATTACTCCAACCGGAAGCTCTGGGAAATCTGGAAAGAGCACGATGAC
The DNA here is from genome assembly GCA_964606465.1 of uncultured Gammaproteobacteria bacterium. GTDB lineage: Bacteria > Patescibacteriota > Patescibacteriia > UBA2169 > UBA2169 > CG10-46-32. The sequence goes on from CAZSGI010000051.1 coordinate 3,479, forward strand.
ATCCACACAAAGCTCTACACCTACGGCTGGCTGCCGGTTTCAGTTGACATGTTTCACAACAACATGACGAGCTACCTCAAGAAGTACTTGCGCACGGTGTGCGATGGTCCCGAAGAGGTGGAGAGCGCGTTCGTGGTGCTGACCACGCCCACGCGCAAGACTGTTGTTGCCAAGGACCGCGAGGAATTTTTGCGCATCTATGGTCGGTTCAAGGGCGAACTTAAAAACGCTGTTACGCTTGCCGATGTTTCAAAGCCATTCGCACATGCGCTCAAGACACATGCTCAAGAATGGGGTCACTTGGGGTACATTTTCGCGGGCAACCACCCCGCGTTCGGAGCAGAGCACTATGTGCGCGAGATGGTTGATTTGGCGAAGAGCGGGGTAAATGGCAAGAAGCTGCTTAAAAAGGATGACGAGTATTTGCGGACCGCGCGGCGCACAAAGAACGCGCTCTATAAAAAGCTCAAGGTGGATGCCACGCACCGTCGGCTGTTTGAGGCTGCGTCCGAGTTTGCACTCACCAAGCTCGTACGCAGGCATAGCCAGCTCTTTACGCTCCACCGGTTGCACCGGAGCTTGCTGGCTGAAATTGCCAAGCGCCTCAAACTTACTCGTTTTCAGGCGCAGTTCATGCTCATGGATGAGGCGCGTGAGGCACTACTCAAGAACAAGGTGAACCGCCGCGTGCTGCGGGAACGGCTCAAGCAATGTGCGTACTACACCGAACAAGGAATTGAAGTCGTGTACACTGGCGCGCGCGCGAAAAAGCTGGCTACGGGAGCCCAGAGGAGCATATCCAGGGACATCAGCGAGATCAAGGGCCAGACCGCGCAGCCGGGCATGGCGCGCGGAATCGTGAAAATCATCATCCGCGCCAAAGACATGGTTAAGATGAACGAGGGAGACATCCTGGTTTCTGTTGCAACTGACCCGGATATTGTGCCGGCCATGAAAAAGGCGGCCGCCATCGTTACCGAACAGGGCGGCATCACGTCGCATGCCGCCATTGTGTCTCGCGAGCTTGGGGTGCCGTGCATCATCGGCACCAAAATCGCGACACAAGTTTTTAAGGATGGTGATAGGGTGGAGGTGAACGCGAACCACGGCTGGGTGCGGAAGCTGTAGCTTGACGTTCATCAGAGAGAGTACTAGGCTGACAAGAGAGCAGCTATTGCAAACCATATGGCCATCAAACACCTCGTCAATTCGTCTGACCTTACCAAACAGGATTATGACGAACTACTTCGCCGTTTTCAGCTATTCGTGGATAAGGGGATTCCAGGTGACCTCTGCAAGAACAAAATTGTGGCAACGCTTTTTTTTCAGCCTTCCACGC
>CAZSGI010000052.1:0-4650 GCA_964606465.1 uncultured Gammaproteobacteria bacterium
CCAGTCCGCAAGGCCCACGTGCTTAAACGCGGCATCCACAAACTCCCGGACCGAATGGGACTCCCCGGTTGCGACAACGAAGTTGTCCGGTTCAGGCTGCTGCAATATGAGCCACATGGCCTCCACCTCGTCTCCGGCAAACCCCCAGTCGCGCTTGGCGTCCACATTGCCGAGCCGGAGCTCGTGGGCTTTGCCAAGTTTGATGCGCGCCACTCCATCGGTGATTTTTCGTGTGACGAATTCCCTTCCCCGAATCGGGGACTCGTGGTTGAACAGAATCCCGTTGGCGCAGAACATGCCGTAGGACTCTTTGTAATTATTCACCATCCAGTACGCATACAATTTACTGATGGCGTACGGGCTCTGGGGTTTGAAAGGAGATTCTTCGTTGAGGGGCTCATCATTCCCGGATGCCCCGAACATCTCGCTGGTTGAAGCCTGGTAGAACTTGGTGGTCGGGCTGATATTCTTGATCGCATTCAAGAGGTACAAAACACCAAGTGCGTTGGTTTCAGTAGTAAGCTTTGCCAAATGCCACGAAGAGCCCACGAACGACTGGGCCGCGAGGTTGTACACCTCATCCGGGCGGACGTTTTTAATGACGTGAATCAAGGACGATTCATCAATCATGTCCCCGCTCACGAATTCTATCTGGTTGGTAATGCCCAAATAGTCCGTGTTCTCAAAATTCGGATTCGTGTACCTGCGAATCATGCCATAGACTTTGTAGCCCTTCTCAAGCAAAAACCGCGCCAGGTACGGGCCGTCCTGGCCCAAAATTCCGGTGATGAGGGCTGTTTTTTGATTCATAGGTGTTTGCTAATGCGAATCATGATACGTTTGGATGACTGCGCCGTGGAGCAATCCGTTGGTGGCCAAAATGCCGTTTTGATGCTGTACGTCCTCGGTATTGTACAAGAGATCTTGGCCGAGCATATCAGTCATGCGTCCGCCCGCTTCGGTAAGAATACAGTAGCCGGCCGCGGTATCCCACTGCCTTATCTTGTTGGTGACGGTAAAGTACAGTTCCGCGCTTCCTTGGGTAATATCAGCGATCTTTAAGCCCGCACTACCCTTGTGCACGAACTCACTGACAGTAAGCTTTTGCAGTATCGCGCGCTCCTTATCCGTAAAGTGATGCCTACTGACCACGGCTTTTGCCGATGGCAAGGATGACGTGACGCTTACGTGCAACTGCTTCCATTTGTTGTCTGCAAAACAAAACGCACCTTTCCCTTTTTCCGCAACATAGAGTGTTGATGATGTGGGCGCGTACACCACTCCAATAATAGGTTCATGGTTTTCCACCAACGCAATCATAATGGAAAACTCGCCCGTGCGATTGACGAAATCAGAAGTGCCGTCCAAGGGGTCAACAATCCATACGCGTTCCGAAGACAGGCGGCGCGTGTCATCCGCGCTCTCTTCCGAAAGAATGGGGTACCCGCTTGGAGCGAGCATCTCGTGAATAACTGCGTCCGCGTCCGTATCCGCAACCGTTAGCATCTGGCCCGCCTCTTTTTCGGATACCTCAAAATCGGTTTTGTAAATTTTAAGTATTGCCTCTCCGGCTGCTCGCGCGGCTCCTACGGCGCGTTCCGTGTCAAGCTGGAACTTTGGCATACACCGTTCTTTGATTCAGAAAATCCGCAAGCATCCGAGCGCTCTCTGTCGGCGTTAGCTCGTCTGTTTTGACCGCTACGTCCGGATTGCTTGGAGCTTCGTAGGGGTGTGAGGGGCTGAAGCCGATGAGGTTGTCCATCTCTCCGCGCTGCGCCCGCGCGTACAAGCCCTTGGCATCCCGCGCCATACACGCCTCAAGAGGCGCGCTGATGAATACCTCAACGAAGCGGCCCCCGACGATGGAGCGCGCCATTGCGCGGTCTTCGGCGTACGGCGAAATAATAGGAACCAGAACCACGTCAAACCGGGAAGCTTCTTCCTTGGCGAGTATGGCGATACGCCGGTTGTTTTCCCGGATATCTTCCCTGGAAAATCCCAGCCGCACGCGGAATTGCTCCCTGATGGTGTCTCCATCAAGGATGGTAACGCGCTTGCCCTGCGCTTCCAGAGCGCGCGCAAGCTCCCAAGCGATGGTTGATTTTCCGGAGCCGGATAAACCCGTAAACCACAGCACCGCCCCTCGCTTTTGCGCAACATCTTCCGGCACAAATACCTCCTCCCCGGCCAAAACGGATGAAAGGATCATTTCTGATATCTCTAAACGCATGAACCACTCCGGCGGCCGCTCGCCTTGCTCAAACATCTTGCGCGCTTGGGTGCCGCTGATGTGCATTTTTTCTTCTTCGCCGTGCTCGCTATCATCTCTTTCGTGCACGTGCCTCTGCAGTTTGTTCGAGTAGAACACGTTGTCAAAAAACACCGGCTCAATGCCCAGATCGGGAAACCTGCTGAAAATTTCGTGGGACGCCTTTGGGTGGTAAAAGTCCCCCACTCCGGTGTGGTCCCGTCCAACCACAAAGTGGCTACACCCGAAATTCTTGCGGCAGAGCGCGGTAAAAATCGCCTCACGCGGCCCCGCGTACCGCGAGAACGTGGCATACGTGGCGAATACCACTTTATCGCGCGGATAAAAACGCTTTACCATCTGCTCGTACGCAGCGATAATGTACCTGGCGTGAAAATCGCCGGGCTTCTTTTTTCCGATCACCGGATGCACAAAAAGCCCGTCAGCGTTGGCGCGGCTCATGGCTTCCAGCTGGATGAACTCGTGGCTCCTATGGATGACGTTGCGCGTATGAAAACCAACCACCTTGCTCCAACCACGCTCGTGGAACATCCGACGCACCTGGCGCGGGGTGAGCTCATACTCCTTGTGCTCGGACTTTCGGCGGCGGATGAGGCTGATTTTTCCGCCCAGTAAAACCGAGTTCAATGAATGAATCCAGCGCACTCCGGGATGCTCTATGCTGGTGGTGTTGTATAATTTTTGATTGGTTTCATCCTTATCAAACGCATACTTCTCTTCCAAATGCAGGATAGCCATAGGCCCTTCATCATCGCACAGCGCGACATCAGAGCCTTCAAAAAGACCTTGCGCGACTTCCTCGGACACGTCCAGTATGATGGGGATGGTCCACACTTCCCCGCTCGCAAGCCGCATGTTGTCTAAAACGCTCTCAAAATCAGCCTTCCCCATAAACCCAAGAAGAGGGCTGAATGTGCCAATGGCAATCTGCTCAACATCCATCTGACGCTCTTGGTCAAGCGTTATTTTCGGTAATGACCCAAGATACGCTTCATCGGGCTGTTCGCGCATAACCCGATCCACCAATGTTCCTCCGTGCGGCGGCACGAGTCCTGAGTGCGATTGCCCACGAGCCTCGGCAATTAACTTATTCAGCATGTTAACGCAGGCAATAGGATACTTGCCAATGGCTGTTTCTGAAGAAAGCATGAGGCCGTACGCGCCGTCCAGCACCGCGTTAACCACGTCAACCACTTCTGCCCGGGTCGGCTTTTTTCTCGTGACCATGGATTCAAGGAGGTTCGTGGCCACAAACACGCCGCGCCCGGCGCGGTTTGCCGCAGCGATTACCGTTTTCTGCGTTAGAGGAATTTTTTCTATCGGTATCTCTTTGCTCAAATCCCCCCTGTCCAGCAATAGAAAGTCGGACTTCGCGATAATGTCATCCAAGCTATCCAGCGCCTCCTGGCACTCGACTTTGGAAATGATTTTCATTCTACCGCCCGTTGCCTCCCTGACCTCGTCCACGGAAACGCCGCTTTGCATGTACGACGCGGCAATGTGCTTGATGCCTTCATCAAGTCCAATTTGTATTGATTCGTAATCTTTTTCCGAAAACGGCGGTAACACGAACGTCTTGGGCGTACCCGGGTCAACCACCACCGCTTTGTTATTGCCGAGCACGCCGCCGCTCACCGATTTTGCCGTAATAAACCCCTGCGCTATGGTTGAGGTGTCTGATACCCGCAAAATCAGAGAATCAAAATCAACGTGCAGAATGTCGCCGCGCTCAAGCTGGCTGACAACTTCTTTGGGGCGCAGGTTAATCTCCCGCTCGTTTCCAATAATAGGGTGAGCGTACAGTTTGACCTCGGCATTTTCTTCAATGGTAATCGTATCGCGCTCTAAATCGCCAGTTCTCATCTGCGAGCCTTCAGTATCAATGATGAACGGAATACCCACCTTTTTTGCGAGCGCGATAAAGTACCGCAAATCATCAATACTGGAATGCGACATGTTGATGCGCACAAAATCAACGCCACGGGCTTTTACGGCGCGCAAATCTTCTTCGGACCTGGTTGCGGGGCCGAGCGTGACAATAAGCTTGGTTTTTTGCATCTCGTCAGACATGTTTGATGTAGACTATATCTCCGCTAAGCGTATAAGCATACCTGCGAGCCGGAGAAAAAGCAATGTTCTTAAGCAGCACCCAAGGCTCTCCCTTGCTGTCCATGACAATGACGTTTTGGTAGTTCCGCAAGCGGTAGTACTGCATCTGCAAGGTCATAAATGACACGCGCTCACCCTTCTTGGCGCTCGCGACGATACCTTTCAGCCGCTCATCTTCTTGTGTAATCAGCGTGCTTTCGCCTTGCGACAACGCTCCAAAAACGAGCGGACCCACAGAGAGCTTTTTTCCACCGCCGGCTGCGTAGAAAATG
>CAZSGI010000053.1:0-4566 GCA_964606465.1 uncultured Gammaproteobacteria bacterium
TTTTCCGCGAGTACGAGGCAGGCCGCACCCCGAATCCGGACGTGATGTGCAATTCGCAGATCAAGTTCGGCGTGTTTTTGGATAAAGCGCTTGCGCTCGGCGCTGACCGGATCGCCACTGGCCATTACGCGCGCGTTTCAGGCACATCAGAGCGCCAGTTATTAAAAGGCGTTGACCAGAACAAGGACCAGTCCTACTTTCTGTACCGCTTGAATCAACAGCAACTGTCAAAAACAATGTTTCCGGTTGGGGGATACACCAAGCCCGAGGTGCGCGAGCTTGCAAAGAAGTTCGGATTGCCGAATCACGATAAGCGCGACTCGCAGGGAGTCTGTTTTATCGGGCACATTGATTTGCGCACGTTCTTGTCCAAAAAAATAAAAGACAAGCCAGGCGACATTGTCACGGTGTCCGGCCAAAAAATCGGGGAGCATCAAGGCCTGTTCTGGTACACCATTGGTCAGCGGCGCGGGATCAACATTGGCGGAAAAGGGCCGTACTATGTCGTGGACAAAGATTTTAAGAGCAACCAGCTCGTAGTCACCAATGACCCGAAGGATGAGCGTTTGTTTGCGTCAACAGTCATAATGGATGATGTGAGCTGGGTGTCCGGCAAGGAGCCTGATTTGTCAAAGGCGTATCAAGGCAGGACTCGGTATAGGGAGAAGTTGAGCGGCTGTACGGTCAAAATCGCTGGTGGCGGAAAGTATGAAGTCGCGTTCCAAGAACCGCAATGGGCCGTGGCTCCGGGCCAATCAGTTGTTTTGTACGATGGAGAAGTTTGCTTGGGCGGGGGAATCATATGCTGACGAACGAACAACTGATTGCGTCTTTGGAGGATAGCGGAGTGCTGCGGTCAAAGCGCATCCATGAGGCGCTTTTTGCGTTTCCGCGGGAAAAGTTTGTGCCCGCTGATCTCGTCAATCACGCGTACGAAGACCGGCCCCTGCCTATAGGAGAAGCACAAACCATTTCCCAGCCATATACGGTGGTGTTTATGCTGGAGTTGTTGGATGCGCAGCCTGGCCAAAACGTGCTTGAGATTGGCGCGGGCTCTGGCTGGCAGACAGCCATGTTGTCGTATCTAATAAGCCCCCTCCTTACTAAGGAGGGGGTAGGGGGTGGTGCGGGCCATGTGTGGGCATATGAGATTAACAAGGCCGTGGGTCAATTCGGAAAGAAGAATCTTGAAAACGCGGGCGTAAGCGTCAAGGCCGCTCAAAGCGTCCACGCCGCGTACGCCATCGCTGATGCTTCTCGTCATTGGGATGAGCATGAGCCGTACGACCGCATTATTGCTGGGGCTGCGTTCAGCGAGATTCCGGACGAGTTGCGTCAATTATTGAAAGTGGGCGGGCGTCTCGTGGCGCCAACGCAGGAGCAGGACGTGCGCGTAATTGAGCGGGTCGGTCAGAACGAGTTTGACGAACGCATCTACCCGGGTTTTGTGTTCGTGCCCGTGGTGCATGAGTAAAAAGAGGGAGTGACGCAATGCGCGCCATTCCCTCGTGCCACTGAAGTCAGTGCTACGGCTTACTACCTGTTCTTGTGACCTTGACGCCACTACCGAACGTGACTTCCTCGATAGAGGAATGTGGAATGAACCTCCGATCGGATGAGTGCTCCGGTTGGATGAGAATGCCGGACTCCTGGATTTCCGCGTTTTTGAGGCTGATATCCTCGATCCGACCATCTTTGTGCTTAATGGTACTCATTGTTTCACACTCTCCTTTTGGGTTGGATTTTACATCTTCCCTCATGTTACGTCCGGCGGCTGTTTTCCTCCTTTCTCACCGCTTTGTTGAAGGTGCGTTGTGATTGTTTGTTTGGCGGTATTGTAGCTTTTCGTCTTTAGGAAAGATAAGGAAAATATATACAAAAAACAGCTCCTGCGGGCTGTTTTCAGGGAGACGAACCACACCCTCGCCCCCTCCTGGTTACAGGAGGGGGAATTATCAAAAAGCCTTGTCAATCACGTAAAAATCAACACCTCCGGGTGCCAGAGTCACCGTAAAGTTACGGATAGGGCCTGAAACTTTGAGGTTTAGGTCGGCCTTGAGGCGCTTTTGGATGGCGTGCGAAAGCGGTGTGATGATTTTGCTCTGCAGCTCGTTGCGGTCTGCGGTGTACGAGGACGCGGGCAGTTCTTTATTGGAAATTGGCTTGCCAAGGCGCGAGAGGAGGATTTGCAGGAGTTCTATCGTCGCCGAAGCGCTCCGCAGTTCCTTGGAGGTGAGCTGACTCCCGGCGAGGAGTATTTTATGTTTGGGCATATGCAGTATGACATCCATATGCTGTTTTTCTTCTTCAAATTGGTTAACCGTATACAATCGGGTATTCCGGGTCCCGCCGCGGTCAGTGTGCGTCACCTGGAGCGCGCCTCGCGCGACAAAATCCGCATACAAACCATCTGCCAATGACTGTTCAACCTTGACGCCTTCTTCCTCAAATCCGTCAAGCCAGGAGGCGTAGTCAAGGAAAAAGTCTTCACTGGTCTCGCGCCGCATTCGGTTGATGAGTTTGCCAATCGTGTCGCGCAGGCCGTGGTACGCCACCGCGAACAGCACGTCGCCGCACTTACCTTTGCCGGTGAGCTTTGCGCCGGCGCCGTAGATGTCCTGGAGCCGCCGCACCTCGCGCCTGATGGTGAGACAAAGGTAATCAATGATGGGCGAGGAGAAGCTCGCAAACGAGAGGCTCCGCTGGACCATGTTCATGGCTTTGAAGAGCTTTGTGGCGGGTCCCTCCGAGAGTCCGCGCGTAAAGATGTCTCTGAACGCGCCCAACACCATGATGCTGCCGATTTTTGCCCCGTCCAAAACGCTCTCCCACTTTTTTTGCTTGTTCTCGGTGTTGAACAGCGCGTCGTGCGCGATGACCGGTTTGAGCTCTTCGTACCGCGCGAATTCTCGCTTGACGGCTTCTATCCGTTCGTGGAGGTTTTCTTTGAACGATTCAATGGACGCAATGGCGCTCGCGGTTTCTCCCACGTCGCCGGAGTAGATGAGGCCAAAGTCAATGGGCCACGACGGGCGGTGCGAAAGTTTATAGAATTCTTCCATTTTTATTCCCCAGTACCGTGGTGGGTTTGCGTGTTCGGGCAGTGTTTCCAGGTTGACAAGCGGGAGGTAGATAAGGGGGTAGAGCGAACCGACCATACAGGAGAACGGCCCAGCGCCCGACGATTTGCCGCTCCCCCCGTGGATAATGTCCTCAATCTCCCACGCAAGCCGGAAGACGCTTTCAAAGTCTGACCGCGTAACGAGCTCGGGCGTGGAAATGGTTTTCCATTGTGAGACATTTTCGGGCAAGAGCGTGCGCAGGCGCACATGGAGCCCTGCAGCGAGCGCGACCGAGAGGCTCGCCGAAGCCGCAAGGCCGCACCCCGGAGGAACTTCCATAAGCACCTGAAACCGCAGGCCAAAATCAGCATGTTTCCGCTCTTTCAGGTATTCGCGGATATGGCGCACAATATTTTTGGTGGTCGGCAGTGATTCTGCAACGTGGGTTTCAAATCGCTGGCGCGAGGGAATGTACGTGCGCACCGCGCCAAGCTCCAGTATCCCGCGTTCGCACGTTTCAATGCCCACGTACGCGCGCAGAGGCAGGTTTTGCTTGACCGCAATGCCGCCGTAGCGCACGATGTACTCCCCGCTCCAAAAGAAGTTGCCCGGAGCGGAGCACACGATTTCAGAGCGCGAAAAGAGGTCGCGGTACTCCTGTGGAAACGCTTTTTTAAGGGATGCGCTGTTTGCAGTAATGCGGGGCATATCTTTGTTATTGGATAGTATACGCTGCGCGCGGCCAAAAGAAAAGAGGCCGGCAGACGAAACAAGGGTGTGCTGGCCTCAAAGAAGCGCGGGCAATCGGAGTGTGACCGAGTGTCCCGCAATGGGTTTCTTCCTGTAGTCCCGTTTCCCTAGTTGGCACGGAGCTTTGAAGAAAAAGCAAGGGGGAAGCCGGGAGGGCAGAGGAATTGAAAGAACGAAAAAAGCCGACCTCAAGAATAGGGGTCAGCCTTTTTAATCTTTGATGGGTTTGATGGAGGCTATGCCTGCCAAGACCACCCACTCGTCCGCTTTGCGGACTCGCGGGAACCCGGTTTCGGCGGGCCAATCGTCAGTTTCCATTTTCTTTTTTACGCCTCTAGGGCTATGGTTATTATACCACGCCTAATGCAGCGTCAAGAGGGCTACATGATTGCAATTGTGGATAAAGTCAGGTATTATCAGGCTATGATTACCGCAGGAGACTTACGGGAAAAATACTTTGCGTTCTTCAAAGGCAAGGGCCATGCCATCATCCCGTCAGCTCCTTTGGTTCCAGAGAACGACCCAACCGTGCTGTTCACCACCGCCGGCATGCACCCCCTGGTTCCGTATTTGATGGGCGAAAAGCACCCTTCGGGCAAGCGCTTGGTCAACGTACAAAAGTGCGTGCGCACCGGGGACATTGACGAGGTCGGCGACACCACGCACCTTACGTTTTTTGAGATGCTCGGCAACTGGTCTTTGGGGGACTACTTCAAAAAAGAGTCCATTTCCTGGAGCTGGGAGTTTTTGACTG
>CAZSGI010000054.1:0-4387 GCA_964606465.1 uncultured Gammaproteobacteria bacterium
AGGGGTCAGGGGAGGTTTTTAACGCTCCCAATGAATGATTACTATTTTCCTTTAGAAACGATCACCCGCGCGGGCCGGATTATCGTGTCATTGATGCGATAGCCGGTCTGCGCTTCTTCCAGAACCTCATTTTCTTTTTTGTCTGATTCTTTTTGCGAAACAGCTTCATGCACCTTAGGATCAAACTGCGTGCCGATTGTTTCAATGCGCGCAACTCCCAGCTCCCGAAGCATGTCATCAAACTGTTTTTTGATGTGCTGAAACCCCTGCACCCAGTCTTGTTTTTCTGATTCTTTGGGGATGTGATTGATTGCCAGCTCAAAGTGATCTATGACCGGAAGCAGCCTTTCAACAAACCCTATCGCAGAGAGCTCCCCGATTCTCGCAAACTGCTGTTCGTGCTCGTGCTTTAAGTTCTGGTAGTCAGCCTGGGCCCGCTTCCAGCCTGCCAAGTACTCGTCCGCTTTTGCCTGGAGCTCTTCCAGCTTTGTATCGTGCTTCATAATGTGTAAGGTGTGCAGGGTGTGCAATATTAGAGTAAACTTTTGATGTGTTTCAAAAACGCGATGTTAGCCCCGTAATCCATGCGCATGGGGCCGATGAAACCGAACACCATGCCGCCTCGTCCGAGCGTCAGAACGCTCCCGCACTCCGAACCGAACGGGTTGTCGCTCCCGAGCAACACCGAGATGTCGCCATCCAGCCGCGCGCCAATGCCAGACATCACCTCGTCCAAATGGTCAATGATGCGGGAAATACCTACGACACTATCGTGGGTACTGAATTCAGGCTTGGCAAAGATATTGGAAAGCCCGGTGTAGTACACGTTGTTCGGGCTAAACCCAACCACCACAGCTTCCCCGGAAAGCTCTGCGGACTTTTTGGCGATTGCTTTAATGCCGTCCACGGACGTGCCATTCCGCGCTTCTGAAAGCGCTTTCTGATGGCGGCTTGAGAGCGGGCGTTCGGGCAGCATCTGTTCAATGTAGATTCGGTACCCGGCTTCGGTCGGCACGCGGCCGGCAGATGTGTGCGGGTGCGTGATAAACCCTTCCCGTTCCAGCTCCTGCATCCAGTTGCGCACGGTTGGCCCGGAAACGTCAGTGAGGTACTCCTCAACAATCAAAGAAGAGCCAACCGGCTGTGCGGTCTTGATGTGCGCCTCAATGATGTGCTGCAGGAGCTTCTGTTTCCGCTCATCCATGTATTTGTAGTATAGCCAAGTGATTATCACTCGTCAAGGGTGAGTGATAATTCCACTATACCGAGCCGAAAATCCCCTGTCAAGGCACAAAAAAAACCCCCGGAATCTCGCGATCCCGGGGGTTGCTCCCTCCTCCCTTCAGACCTTATGGGTTATACGCTTTGAGCAGAGCGGCGATTGCCCGCATCTTTGGATCAGGGCTCCTCTCACCTTGATGCATGACCCGCCAAAAGCATCTGGCGTCCCGCCGCAGCAACGCCGCCACCGAAGACGCAAAGTGCCCGACAGCCACCTGCTCTCCCAGGGAACGGACCAAATCATCCTCCATCTTGCGGCGGGCGGGCGCTGGTGGCACTCTGCCCCTGCCTTCTGCGGCCGCCGCTTCCGCCGGAGCCGACGCAGCTGGCGGAGCCGGAGATGTACCTGCGCCAGACGACGGTTCTGCAGGTGCAGGTGCCGCCGGAGCTGGCAGTGCAGGCTCCTTAGCCGGGGGGACAGCGATCCACTTCTTCTTCGGACCGCTGCGATGAAACCCTTGTACCTCTACACCCTTGCTCCAGAGCCACCCGATCAACCTGGTAACCAGGAGCGGGCTGTTGTTCACCTTGGCGGCAAACAGCGCGCTCCCTATACTCATCTTGTGCTGCCTGGCCAGAGCGGTGAGCGCCTGAAGCGCGGCGGATTCGTCAGAGAGGGAAAGGCCGAACTTCTCCTTCAGAACCGGGCACCACACGTCCTGCCACGAAGGCGGATTGGCCCGCAGGCGCGCTTCAGCCTGCAACCGGCCGATGTCCTTGCCATAAGCCGCCAGCGCGGGCAGATAACGCTCAACCAGGCCGATGAACTCTTCATCCTGAACCTGCACCGCCGCCAGGACCTCCCGGACGCTCTGGTCCGAATGACTCTTCCGGAACAAGTTCACGAATCTGGTCGGCTGCCTGGACTTGCCGCGGAAGGGGACGAAAGACAGATGACGGTATATCACCTCCCAGGCGGCGCAGGCACGCTGGAAGTCAACCGCCACGCGCTTCACCGCGCCGGCCACGAACTCGGCCTCCATCTCGGCGAATACCGCGCGCATCTTGAGGTCCAGTTCCGCGTCATCAGCCACCGGTGCGTGGGTGCCGGCATCGTCGACAGAGCCTTCTTCGTCCACGCCGTCTGCATCCTCGTCGCCGGAAAGCGCGGGAGCCTCATCCGGCAAGCGGATGAACTCGCCGGTCGTAAGCCCGTCCGCTCCGGCTGCGCCACGAACGCCAATGAGCCCCCGCGTGCGAAGCCCCCGCAGAGCAGTAGTGAACCGATCTTCAGTCAGGGTCCTTTTTCCCCCTTGCGCGATGTGCGCTCTGATCGGTTTGAACTTGATGACCTCCCCAGGCGATACGATTGCGCGCACTGCCTCCATCACCCGGTCTTCAACTTCTTCTTTCGTCGGCATGGCAATTCCTCTCTCTTGGGTGAATGGGATAAACAGAAAAGGAGAGAATAGCGGTAAGCAGCAATCAATTGTTGCAATGAGCAAAGGAAATTATTGTACCATACCGTCCGGCAAAGTCAAAAAAAGACCCCCGGAATCTCGCGATCCCGGGGGCACCCTCCAAGTCATCCGGGGACATTACAACGCCCGTTCCGAATGCGCACCGTTCCGCAGCGCGCGCAGGGCGCGCACCTTGAGCTGACGCACGCGCTCGCGGGTGACCCCGAGTGCACCGCCGATTGATTCAAGCGTCATGGGCGCTGCATCACCGAGCCCGTAGTACGCCCGCACAATCGCCTCTTCGCGCCCGCCGAGCGTTCTGACAAGCGCGTCGAGCGCCCGGACGTCTGACGCGCGCGAGGCGCGCTCATCCGGCATCGGCGAACGTTCGTCGGGTATGCGGGTAAGCAGCGGCTCGCCGTCAACACCCGTGAGCGCATCAAGCGATCTGACGCCCATTGCGTCAGCGAGCACCTCGGCCACTTCATCGACCGGGAGTCCGACCTCGGCGGCAATCTCCTCGTTGTCCGCCTCTTCCCCGGTATCCTGCTCAATCTTCCGCTTATGGCGCACCACCTTTCCGATGAGCTCTCTCCGGCTCCCCGGCACCCGTACGGTGCGGATACCCTCCGCAATCGCCTGGAGTATGGCCTGCCGGATCCACCACACCGCGTAAGTGATGAACTTGAAGCCGCGCGTTTCATCAAACCGCTCTGCCGCCATCATCAAACCAAGGTTGCCGGCGCTGACAAGCTCCGCGAGCGAGAGCCCGCGGTTGAGGTACATCTTGGCAACCCTCACCACGAACCGAACGTTCGCCTCTGCCAGCTCGTTGCGGGCACGCTCATCGCCTGCGCGGATTCGTATCGCCAGCTCCGATTCCCGCTCGCTCGAGAGCGGCTGTGAGTCGGCAATCTCGTCAAAGTACCGCTGCAGCGTAAGGTCCCTCTCGTTCAAGGAACCTGCCAACGCAACCACCCCCTTTCTATTAGACTGGCGTGCGCTACTGTTCATTTGCCGCCCGCCGCCGCCCGAATCCCCTGCTTCACCAGCGTTGGTTTGCGCAAATGAGACAGGGCTTTCTCCTTGATCTGCCGGATGCGCTCGCGCGTGCGGCCGAACAAAGCGCCGATCTGTTCCAGAGTCATGGGTTCTTCGCCGTCAAGCCCGAAGTAGAGCCGCAGAACTTCAGCCTCGCTTCTAACCAGCTTCGCAAGCGCGGTGTCAACCTGCGCGCGCAGCTCCTCGCGGCCGAGCGCCTCATCCGGCGGTTCACAAGACTCATCCGGAATCCTGTCCAGCTCGGGCTTGCCCTCATCGCCCTGGTCCGATGCTTTGCCCTTGAAACGCCTTCTAGAGCGGTCGTCCAATGAGGCAATAGGGTAGCCGACCATGATGGCGGCCTCCACTTCCTCGCACGCCTCGCCAAGCGCCTCCGCAAGCTCATGAACCTCCGGGCTGCGTCCATGGTCCTGTGAGAGTCCCGGGCTGACTTTGGCCATCTTTGCGAAGAGTTGGAACTTGTTCCTGGGGGTTAGCACCGTTCGGCTCTGCTCGGCGATGGCCTGGAGGATTGCCTGCCTGATCCACCATACGGCGTACGAAATGAACTTGTAGCCGCGGGTGTGGTCAAACCGCTCCGCAGCCGTAATCAGCCCCAGGTTGCCGGCGCTGATGAGGTCAGAGAGCGGCAGGCCGCGGTTCTG
>CAZSGI010000055.1:0-4350 GCA_964606465.1 uncultured Gammaproteobacteria bacterium
AACCCAAAGAGCCTACGGTATTTGAACAAGAGCTCATGAAGAAACGCTCCCTCGGGCCCATTCCCGCGACCGATGAAGAGTATGCTGGCATGATGACGAGGCTCGTCCGTGTGATTGAGGGGGACACGGATGATGTCATACGTGATTTGAGAAGCCGCATGCAAAAACTGGCACAAGATAAGCGCTATGAGACCGCAGCGCACGTGCGGGACCAGATACGGAATCTTGAGCTGATCCAGTCGCGCCAGAAAATCATGTCCGTCCGCGGAGGCAGCCAGGATGTGGTGAGTATTTTTAAGAAAGATGATCAAGCAGGTGTGAACGTGTTCGTGATACGCGGCGGCAAGCTCATCAACAAGCTCAACTTTCTGCTCCAGCACGCGTCCGAGGAAACCATGACCGAACTGGTTGACGCATTTCTGATGCAGTACTATTCCGAAGCAAGCAACACGCCCCGAGAACTGGTGCTGCCCGTACGCACCAGTTTGGCGCCTGGCGATATTGCGGCGCTCGCCCAGGAGCGCGCCGCGGGCAGCATCAGCATCAGCGTTCCGGCGCGCGGCAAAAAGCGGGACTTGATAAAACTCGGCGAAGAGAACGCCAAAGAGCATCTGGAGCAGTCCCGCGCCAGCTGGGAACGCGCGAGTGACCACGCGCTTGCCGAACTCAAGGATGCGCTCAAGCTCAAGGAACTGCCCAAGCGCATTGAGGGCTATGACATCTCCAACATCCAGGGCCAGTTATCGGTAGGTTCCATGGCAGTGTTCGTTGACGGCAAGCCTGTGTCGTCCGAGTACCGCAAATTCAAAATCAAAACCGTGAAAGGAGCAAATGACGTTGCATCTCTTGCGGAGGTCATCAAGCGTAGGTTTAAGAATGACGGCACCGCCTCGTCGGCGGACAAGTGGCCAAAACCAGATTTGGTATTGCTTGATGGAGGCAAGCCCCAGCTCTCAACGGTCCTGAATGTCATTCTGAACAAGCCCGGTCGAATGACCGGGCGAAGTGAAGAATCTCGCCGTTTTATAGCCCTCGCCAAACGCGAAGAAGAAGTGTTCCAAGGCAAGAATTTGAAAAAAATCAATCTTGATCCGAAGTCAGACGCATCCCGGCTCCTGCAACGCATCCGCGACGAGGCGCACCGGTTTGCGCAAAAGTACTACCATACTCGCCAGACACGAGCAGACACTCAATCCATCCTTGACGAAATTCCCGGCATCGGGCCCAAAACAAAAAAAATACTCATCAAAAAATTTGGTTCAGTGAACGGCATCCGCAACGCGGATAGAAATGATATAATCCAGTTGGTCGGAGAAGCAAAAACAAAAACGCTTCTGGAAAATATATGAAACAGACAAAATCCGAAAATCGGGAACAAAAAAAGCGCAAACAGCGTGAGATGAAGGTATCGGGCGCGAGCGTCAAAAAGCTGCGCAAGCTCCAGCTTAAGAAGCGTTAATCGCGGATGAGACAATTTCGGCGACTGCTGCGGTCTTCTTCACGCCAAAAATTTCAGGAACGTATTTCTTGACGGCAAGCCTAAGGTTGTCGTTCAGGCTCGCTTCCGGATCAAACCGGTTGAACACGTGCTCCAAATAGAGCACTGATTCCGCAGCCATGCTCATGCCGAGGGGCACGTGCAGATTGCCGTGCCATGCCTGCTCCAAAAGCTCCCACACCAGTTCCGAAATCGGAGCTTTTTTCGGTTCGGGCACGCGGATGCCGGATGAAAAATATGAGCAACTGCCGGCACGCGCGTAGTGCGCTTTGAGCAGCACTTTTGCGGCGAGCTCGCTCTCACCTTCCAAGAGCGCATACAGAATAGCCACAAATGCGCGGCGCTCCTCCGGCTCCAAATACCCGGTGCCGAGCAGATGATTAATGATGACCGTATTGCCCGGAGCAACTTGCATGTCCGAGAGCAGCGGCCGCAGAATGAACACGCCCCCAACGCCGTACTGGTACACGAACGCTTCTGCAATGTAGCGGTTGATGTACGTTCGGCTGCTTGCCGTGGTCTTGTAGCCGCTCGCGATCTCGCGCATGCTCGGGTGGCTATGCCAGCGTTGGACCAACGAGTCCCTCCCGGTGTACTCCCACAGCACTTCCGGAATCGTGATTTTCTGGTGGTGCTCAAAGTGCGCATCAAGCATTTCCGCCCGCGCGGCCACCGCGCTTAGGTCTGATAGCAACATGGCCCTGCGCTCAAACTCCTCCAGAATGTTCTCAAAAATAATGTCCGCGAATTTCGTCTTTATGGCAGGCGCGAGCGCGCGGATGGCTTCCAGGTTTTGCCCCAGCGCATACACGGCCGTGGGGTCATTTACCGTAATCAGCGCGCGCTTGCCGTTTTTCAAAATTCCCTTGTTGGTCTGGCTCACCAGGTTGCTCCGGTAGGGCCGCTCCTCAATGCTTCCAATCTCGTCCATGGCGCTTCGTCCGATTGCGCGGCGCAAGAGTTTGGTGAATTTTTTTACATCTATCACGGGCAAGGCCGCACGGCTGTTCAAAAGCGCGTTCTGAAAGGGCCGCGGAATGATGTCGCTGCGCGATGCCACGATTCTGCCCGCCTCAACAAACCCGGGCCCAAACTCCTCCAGCGTGCGGCAGAGCGCGCGGCCGTCCGCGGCCTGTTTGGCAAAGCGATCCCGCTTGAGAAAATCGCGAACCGGCAAGTGGTGTAGCAGCTCAAAATCGTGCAGCAGCCCGCCGAATCCCGCGTGCGCAACACGGGACGCCAATCGCTTCAGTTGTCGTTTGTGGTGATGCATAAAAAAGAAAACCGTTGGCAACCCTAGTATAGCAGTTGCCAACGGTGCGAACAATGCCGCCCGCGAGAATCAGGGGGCGACGAAGAGCGAGGTCAGGACGGCTTGGATGCGAGCATGCGCTTTGCCACGGCCCGCGCCGCATGGCAGATGCCGTCCCCGGGCATGGCAACCACGGCGCGGAAGTCATTCTCCTTCTCGGTAATCAGGGCCTTGAGGAGCGCGGCGAGCATGCGCCACTCATTGCCCGCCGCCTCGTCAGCGATGATGCGCTCCGCCTCCCAACACGCCATGCCGTTGTCTATGTGCTCAAACAGCGCCATGGCGATGATGAGGTCCGCGGCATACCTTGCGCTCCGCGGAACTCCGATTGAGAGTAGGCGGGCAACCGCATTAAATCCTTCCTCAAACCACCCCTCTTCCTCCCCCGCATAGCCAAGGAGGATCGTGAGCTCGGTACGATGTGCCCAGTCATTGGCAATCCACTGGGCCTCGCGCGGAACTCTTTCGTCCAGCGTGGCGCGGTACGCATCGCCCGTGTCCTGAAAGCCATGCCACAGCCCGTACGTGGCCGTGCCCTCTTTGCCGTGGGCTAGCATCATGGCGAACTCTGCCATGTATTCCGCGTTGTTGCGGCTGAATGCGTCCTCGGCGATCTTGCTGATCGCGCGGTGATGCTCGGCCTCTCCGGCGAAGTCGCCAGAGAGTCGGCAGAGCAACGCAGCGTTGTAGCGGAACAGAACCACGGTCCTGCGGACGCCTGGCGTATCCAGCGGCATCGGCGCAAGCACATCCCAGGCAGCACCCATCCACTCGTTGATGAACCCAATCCATGGATTCGGCTTCCGCCTCTCGGCATTGACCATGACGATCTTGAGTTGAACGACCCGCAGAGGGGAAGCCACACCACTCTCGATGGCATACCTGCAAATTCCGCAAACGCGATCAAAATCCTTGCGCCGATATACCAACTCATCCATCAGCGGGGTTGCGATGAGCTCCACATCATCCGGCAACTCTGCGATAATCCGTGCGATCTCGCTGTTGTACTTCTCAAGCAACTCCACGCTCAGAGGGCCTTGATACTCGTCTGCCATTTCCTCATACCTCGGATTATGGGTTTTCAAAGAAACTTCTCGTTCGTGGTTGCGAACAGTATTGTATATCACAAACAACAGTGCCTGTCAATCTGCGGAGTCTTCAAAAAACTCCACATGCTCATCCCCCAGCTCCGCGATAAAGCGGGAGGGTGTGGTAATGGAAACTGACCCGTAAATGGTGCGAGAGCGCGCGAGCAGCATAAACAAGCGGTCCTGCGCGCGTGTAATGCCCACATAGCACAGTCTGCGCTCCTCTTCCAGCTGCTGCGGGTCAATCATGGAGTTTGCGTGCGGCAGCAAACCCTCTTCCATGCCAACGAGGAACACGTTTTTGAACTCCAAGCCTTTTGCGCTGTGCAACGTCATCAAAGTAATGGCTTGCCCGGATTCAGGATCAAAGGTATCCTGGTCTGAAACCAAGGCCACATCTTCCAAAAACGCGGAAATGCCCTCGCTGCCGCGCACGCGGGAAAACTTACGCG
>CAZSGI010000056.1:0-4271 GCA_964606465.1 uncultured Gammaproteobacteria bacterium
CGGACCTGTGATGATATGATGCGCTCTTCGTCCATAGTACCCTAGCTTACCACGGATTGCGGGGATGAGAAAGATGGGGTACTATGGCACTATATGCGAATCGGCGTAGGAACAAAAAATCCCGCAAAAGTGGATGCGGTCAAGGAAATCATTACGAAAAGAGCCCGCCGATGAGGTGGGCTCTTTTCAAATGCAACTTACCGCCTTCGGCGGGCTCGCGGCCGGGGCCGAGGTTTTGACGCGCCACGCGCCAGTGGCGCTTTTTTGACGCGCGACACGCGGATGAAGCCGGAGCACGCTACAATCTCAATCCCTTTCTTCTCAAGGCTGTCCAAAAACAGGTTCAAACCGAGCGAGTCGGATGACATGTGGCCCGCAACGATGACGTTGATGTGGTGCTTGGCAGCCTCCTCTTTCCACTCCTCGCGCTGGTGCATGGAGATGATGGTGCCAACACCCGCGTTCGCAAGTTTCTCATAAATCTCTTTGGCCCCGTCCGTGCCGCCGGTCACTTCCGTGACCGCAATCTTGCCCGCAAAGCTGTCTGGCGACCCCACGAAAATCTTGGGGCCTGCCTTTTGCTTGGCAGCTTCCTGGTACTCGGGAATGGTCTTCAAAAACTCCATCACGTCGCTTACGTACACCAGCTCTTTTTCCCGCTTCTTGATTTCTCTATACAAATATGACGCAACGTGGTTATCGGTCGGCGTGTGCACGCACATGATGGGAATGTCCAAAAGCTTGGCAGCGTCAACGGACTGGCCGTGGTTTGCCGGGGAAACGGCCCGCTCAATTTCCAAGATGCGCTTGCGCATAACCTTGTCCGCGATGTTGATGGGTACCCCGTAGTGCGCCAAGAGCTCAATCTGCAAATCCATGACCTCGTGCAAACCCGCCAAGCCGCCGGAGAGCGGGTGGTGGGCGATGATGAGATCAATGGGCTGATTCGGATTCCGGCGATTCAGCTCGTTCGCGAGCAGCACCTCGCCCGTGTCAACGTCAATCCCAACCAGCACCCGCTTGATGCGCTTCGCAGGCTCGCCGTGAAACACGCGCGTGTCAGCGTATGGGTTGGTCAAACGCTCCTGGTCAAACTCCGCTTTCTGCTCTTCCGGGAGCTTTTCGTACTTCTCTCTGGCAGCCTTCAAAAGCTCGCGCACGCGGGAAGCGGAGCGCAGGTCATGGCGGATGCCCTCGGAGACGGCAAGGCGGTAAATTTGGCTGATGGTCATCATGGAAAAGCAGTGTACCAGACCGCTTGACAAGCGTCAAGCCCTGTGCTAGAATGCTCTCTTGCACCGAAAAAAATAAATAAACCCCCCAAACACTCGTTGAAAACCGCCCAACACTGCAGTCACGACAAGCATGGGGATAGTATTCATAAGGCACAGCGGCTTCTAGCTGCTTGCGCTCTTAGAAATTATCTTCTTGACTGCAGTGTTGGGCGGTTTTTGCGTTTACTCCACGATGCCGGCTGAAACGTCGGCATCGTCCAGCTCAAGGCCCGCTTCGTCCAGCTCCTCGGAGAGCGTTTCCACGCCGATCAGGCAGACCTCCTGCCACGGCCGGTACTGGCTCTGAAACGTGGTTTCGTTCTTGGTGCCGTCTGCGTACGTGATGGTGTAATCAAACGCGGCTTTCACGCCCGCGTGCGGGCTCTCGGTGCACTTGGTTTTCCCGACGGGCAGATCCAGCGTCTCAATGTACTTGGTGGGCGGCGGCGGCACGCGGCCCCACACGCGCGTGTCGGACTGCGTAACGGTGCGGCCGTCTTTGGTTCCCCAGTACTCAAAAAAGAGCTCATTGCCCTCAATGCGCGTGGTGATGAGCACGTAGTTTTGCGTATCGTTCTGAAAGCGGTAGTCCGGCGCGGGGTCGTAAATCGTGGCATCCGTGCCGGGCAAACCTTTTTCGTCAAAGTAGTACGTAACCGTGTACGAGTGGCTGCGGCGCGCGGTCACGGGCAATCCCGCAGCCAAGGTGCCGCGAAACGTGGTAGTGCCGATCTGGCACAATCCGCCGCCGTACTCGGGCACGGTCTTGTTGCCTTTAATCACGAGCTCGGGCAAGTAGCCGGCAGCGGCGTCCACCTTGCCGAGGGTCTTCAGCAGCGAGAACTCCTCTCCCGGCGCCACGAGCGTGCCGTTCACGGCCGCGGCCCCGACCTTGATGTTGTGCCTGCGGTTTGAGGGAGACCCGGCAAAGCTGGATTTACCCACCCCCAAAAGCTCGGTAATGCCCAACGTATTCAGATCAGCAATATCCTGTTGCGGCTCCACAACCGCAACCACGGGCTCAAGTTCGGCTGCGCGCGCGAACAAGAGCTCCCGCTCCCAGCGCTTCCAGGTATCTTCGGTAACCACGTGCTGGCCGGATGCCGAAGCCCTGAACTCCGTCACCTTGCCGTCCGCAACGGCAAACCGCGGCTCCTGCGGCTCGCGGTCAATCGCTGCCATGATGGGAGCGAGCTGCTCCAGGAAGCGCGCTTTTGAGAGCCCGAGCTTCGTGGCGCCGTCGGACTCCACCCGGATTTCTATGAGGCTGTTTACGGTTGCAGCGGGCCAGAACCAGGACTGCTCTTGGTATTGGATGGCAACGCCCTCGGTAAACAGCACGCGGGAAACGGCCGGCAGCAGGGGTTCGGCTTGAGAGCGCCTCAAGGCCGGCACGTCTTTCTTGAGCTTCAGGGGAACCGGCGAAAACGCGAGCGCCTCAAGCTGGGATTGCGCTTGGGAAAGCGCGCGCTCGTAATCAAACACAATACCCTGGCGGTCTTGGGTGATGGACGGAACGCCGTTTTGGATTTGGAGCTCGGCGTCCACACCCGGCTGCTCGAGGCTCGCGAGGTTCTTGCGCAAGAGCGAGAGCACCTCGCCCTGACGCCAGGAGTAGCGCGGCGCGATCACGGCGCGGCCGACCAACCCCAGAAACCGCTCGTTCCACTGCCGCGCCACGCCGCCGGTTCTGCCGTACGCGAGCGCTTGGGCGACGGTTGCGTCCACATCGTAGTCAATCAAGACGTACGAGAGGTCCGGGTCCTCGGTGGTGGGGGCCACGGTGGTGACGTTCACCCTGCGGTCGCGGAACACGAACACGAGCCCGCTCTGATCCAGCGTGTCAACGGCTGTCGAAAGCCTGCTCGCAACTTCGCCCGGCGCCAGGCCTCCCACGGCGTAGGAGCCGACGAACACGCCCGGAAACGCGCGCGCCTCGTACACGGCCGCGTACCCGGCGCCGGCGCCGAGTGCAACGAGCAGCACGACGATGCACACAACCGCCAGCCGTTCCCACCAGTTGTGCCAGAGATGCGTTTTGATGGCGTCCCTCATGGGTATGCAACAAAAAAAACCGGCGCAATTCAAGAAATACGCAGGAGGTGGTTCAAGAGCTCGCGCGCCTGCACATCGCTCGCCGCCTCCCCGAGCGGAACGAACACGAGCTCTCCCTCGCCCCCGGCGGCGAGGGAGACGGGGAGCGACTGCGGGTCTACGGAAAATGATTCGCCGCTCTCGAGCACGGCGCGCCGCGCGCGCCCCTCAAACACGATTCGCGCCTGCATACCGTCTACTCTTCTTTAACCCGAACCGAAATGCTCTTTGCCCGGCGTGCGCGCGGCAAGCGCACGGTAAGCACACCGTTCTTGAGGTACGCCTCCACCTTGTCCGCCTCCACCTCAACCGGCAGGATGATGGAGCGCGAAAAATCGCCCCAGTAGCACTCCTGGTAGTAGGAGTCAGAGATGGATTCTTCCTTTTCCTGGCTGCGCTGCCCGCGGATGGTGAGCATGTCGTTGCTGATGGAAATGTCGATGTCCTCGGGTTTGACGCCCGCAATGGTTGAAACCACCACCACCTCGCTCGCGGTGCCGTACACGTCAACCGAAAGTTGCCCCTCGTAGTTCTCATCGATCCAGTCCTTGCCGTTCCCCCCGCCCGCGCTCTCCGCGGCCGCTTCAGGCTCGGTTGAGCCCGCTGCCTCCTCACCCTCCGAAACGCTGTCTTGCTCTCCCTCCTTGATCCGGGTTAATTTGTTCAGAAACCTTACCATAGGACGTACGTGGTTACGTGGTTAGTACCCCCAGTATACTAAAAATATGCGCGGTCAGCAACCAGCCGTTTGACCAGAACCGTAAAACTTTGTATACTCGCTTTGTTCTTACTGTATCTTACAAATTTTCCGTTGGCATGCGAAAGCTGAAATCCGACTACGACGCCGAGCCGCTATCGTCTAATGGTTAGGACGCCAGGTTTTCATCCTGGTAATCGGGGTTC
>CAZSGI010000057.1:0-4138 GCA_964606465.1 uncultured Gammaproteobacteria bacterium
AAAGAGTGTTTTTGAAAAAAATCATATCAACAAACACCGCGGACACGGGCCACGCAAGCTCCAGAATCGTGGACATCCTTGCGGGAACGTGCGAAAGGCCTTTGTAGTAGATGAGAAGCGCGACCAGCCCGGTTGAGAATACGATGGCAAGCACGTACCACCATTGGGTTCCGGAGAGCACTCCCAGCGTTCCGAGATCGCCGGTTGAATACAAAAACAGAAACGCGAACACGCTGGTTAACGCGAACCGCAAGCCGGACAGAGACACGAACGAAAGGCGCGAGAGCGCGTAGCGCCCGAGCACCGTGCCCGCGCCCCACGAGAGCGCGGCAGCCACCGCGAGCATTGCCGCGAGCACCGTGCCCGCGCCCGTGGCAAGATTGGGGCGCAATTCCGGAAACGAAACAACGTACGCGGCAAGAAACGCGAGAACCGCCAAACCGATAAACCGCTTGGTAATAGGCTCTTTCAGCAGCAATCCCGCAAGCGTTATCGCAAAAATTGGCTGCAGCTGCTGCAGCAGCACAACCACGGAGAATGAGATATAATTCACCTTTCCCAATGCCGCGGTGTAGGCAATGGTGCCGATGGTTCCGCTCAAGAATGCAATGGCAACAACCGAGTACCAGGTGCGCGATGACAGGCCGAGCCAGTGCTTAAGCTCTTTGATGAGAAGCGGAGCCAAAACCGCAAGCCCCAACAAGTGCTCAAGCAGAACAATGGTGGCCGGCGGCAGGTTGTAGAGGTTCCGGCGCAGGAGCCCGTCCAGGCTCCACAGGAGCGCGGCGAGAATGATGAGGTATGGTGCGTATTTTTTCATAGGTGACTACTGTCATCGCGAGCGAGCGACAGCGAGCGTGGCGATCCCGTGGTACTTTGACGGGATTGCTTCGTCACTCACTGCGTTCGTTCCTCGCAATGACATCGTTAATAATCTGCCGAAACACGTCCTCCGGAATCACGCCCGCGACCCGGACGCCGTTGATGAACCACGTCGGCGTGCCGCGCACTCCCGCGGCCTCTCCGGCCGAAACATCCTCCGCGACTTCATCCTTTGCCGCCCGGGAGTCAAGGCAGGATGCGAATGCCCGGGGGTCAACGCCAACCTGGTTTGCGTACCCCACGATTGCGGCGCGCGAGAGGTTTTCCTGATTCTGAAACAGCTTGTCGTGCAAGGGCCAGAACAGGCCCTGCGCATGGGCGCAGTACCCGGCGAGCGCCGCAACGCGCGCCGTGGGGTGGATTGAATCGAGCGGAAAATCGCGGTAGACGAGGCGCACGTCATCCTTGAACGCTTGCGCGAGGGACCGGATGATGGGGAACGCTTTCAGGCAGAACGGGCACTCGAAGTCCCCGAATTCCACAATCGTAACCGCGGCGTCCGGAGGGCCGAGCGACGGGTCATCCTGCGTTGCGACGTCAAACGTGCGCGACTGGTCAATGTTCGCGCCGCCGGAACCGGAAATGTCTTCCCCGTAGCGTTCAAAATCGTAGGTGCCCGAGAGGATCTCGTTGCGGATGGAGAGCACCTGCTTGACAAACAGAATCAAAAAAATAAGCACACCCGCGAGTGCGATGGAAAGCGCCGCGTTCCGGATGGTGTGTGTTGGTTTTTGGCCCGCACTATCGTTTTGCATGCATGGTGGTCCAATTGGTCGATTTTTCGTACCGGTGCGCCGCGTGCAGGAGCGTGGCTTCATCCAGCTCTTTCGCCATCAACTGCACCCCCACCGGCAACCCACCGACGAACCCGGCCGGCACGGATAACGCCGGAATGCCCGCGAGCGCGGCGGTTGACATATAGATGTCCTCCAGGTACATGGCAAGGGGATCATCGGACTTTTCGCCGAGCTTGATGGCCGGGTGCGGAGAAACCGGGGTCAGAAGGATGTCCACCTCGCTGAAGACTTTTTTGACCTCTCCGGCGATGATGGTGCGCACCTGTTGCGCTTTTTTGTAGTACGCGTCGTAGTACCCGCTGGAGAGCGCGTACGTGCCGAGCATAATCCTGCGCTTTGCTTCGGGTCCGAAGTTTTCTCCGCGCGTCTTGGTGTACACCTCGAGAAGCGTGTTGGCTTCCTCGGACCGGTGGCCGTAGCGGATGCCGTCGAACCGTCCCAGGTTGGAGCTGATTTCAGACGGAGTGATGATGTAGTACACCGGCACCGCATATTTGGTGTGCGGCAAGGAGACGTGTTTTATTTGCGCGCCCAGTTTTTCAAATTGGGCAATTGCCTGGCTCACCACTTCCTCTGACGCAGGATGCGTTGACCCTTCAAAAAATTCCCTTGGCAGTCCGATGGTAATCCCTTTCAAGGGCTCATTCAGTTTTGACCGGTAGTCGGGAACCGCAGAAGGCAGGCTGGTGGCGTCGCAAGAATCATGGCCAGCCAAGACCGACAGCACGAGCGCCGTGTCTTCCACGGTTTTTGCCAGAATCCCGGGCGTGTCAGTTGATGAAGTCATGGAAAAAAGGCCGTACCGCGAAATCCTGCCGTAGGTAGGACGCAAACCGTAGAGGTTGCACCAGCCCGCAGGTTGGCGCGTTGAGCCGCCGGTATCTGTACCCAAGGCTGCTAGACAGAATCCAGCAGCAACGGCAGCGCTTGAGCCGCCGGACGAACCGCCCGGGGAGCGCGTTAGATCCCACGGGTTACGGCTCGGACCGAACGCCGAATTCTCGGTGGAAGCGCCGTGCGCGAACTCGTCGCAGTTGACTTTTCCGATGACGATTGCTCCCGCCTCTTTCAGCTTCCAAACCACGGTCGCGTCGTACGGAGGAAGGTAGCGCTCCAGAATTTTTGAAGCGGCGGTCGTGGGAATGCCAGCCGTGGCGATGACATCTTTGACTGCCACGGGAATCCCCTCCAGTACCCGCAGGGGCTCGCTGTTTTTAATCTTCCTGTCAACTTCTTCCGCCTGCTCCATAGCATCTCTTTCGTTCAACGATAAAAACGCGTGCATGTCGCCGTCGTGCGCCCGGATCCGGTCAAAGCACGCACTGGCCAAATCAACGCACGAAAACTCGCCTTGTTTGAACGCGCGTTGTGCGGATGCAATGGAGAGCGTCTGGATGTCAACACGCATACTACGCATCAAACACAGCCTTCACTTTTACCAGATTATCCCGGTGCTCCGGCGCCATTGCAACCAGCTCCTCCGGATTGTCGAACGCGTCGACCGCATCCTCGCGCACCACGTTGGACAACCCCGTACGTTGCGACGTAGCCGCAACGTTTTCGGTGTCAACCGCGGAGAGCTGCCCCACGTAACCCAAAATCGCGGAGAGCTCTTTCGCGTACTGGGCCACCTCCGCGTCGGCAAGCGCAAGCCGAGCGAGCTGGGCTATCTTTCGCACCTCTTTTTTTGATACGGTTCCTGCCATAAATACTCTTGGAGTATACCAAAAAAGCGCTGCATAAGGAAAGGGGAACATGACCTATTTCCCACTCTTACTGAATCATCTTCAAAAACTCCTGCTCATCAATGGTTTTGACGCCGAGCTTCTCCGCCCGAGAGAGTTTTGAGCCCGGACCTTCTCCCACCACCACGTAGTCGGTCTCCTTGGAAACCGATGACGAAACGTCCCCGCCCAAGAGGCGGATTCTCTTCTTTGCCTCATCCCGGGTCAGGGAGTCAAGCGTGCCGGTGAGCACGAACGTCTTGCCCGCAAGTTTTTTTGATACGAGCTTGACGCTCTTGACCGTAACATTGTTCTTGATGATGCGCTCAATAAGCTCACGATGGCTGGCATCCTGGAAATATCCGACAATTGATTTGGTGACCACGCCGCCCACATCCGGCACCTGGTTGAGCGCTTCTTCGGACGCGCCCATAATCGCGTCCAATGACCCGAAGTGCAGTGCCAAGGACTGTGCGGTCTCCTCCCCCACATGCCTGATGCCCAAGGCATAGATGAACCGGCCCAACTCAATCTCGCGGCTGGCATCAATGGCGGCAACCACGTTTTGCGCTGATCTCACGTCAAAGCGTTCCAGTTCCTGCAGCGCTTCTTGCTTGAGGCTAAAAATGTCAGCCGCATCATGAATGGTACCCGCATCAAGCAATTGATCCAAAATTTTAGGGCCCAAACCATCTATGTGAAACGCTTTTTTGGAAACAAAGTGGTAGAGATTCT